>NZ_JBFRGM010000029.1:0-74751 GCF_052115345.1 Mesorhizobium sp. 2RAF21
CCAGCGGGAGGAATGATCGGCCTCGTGATCCAACACCAGCCGCACCGCACGCTCGCGCACCTCAGGGGAAAACTTGTTCGTCGTTTTGCTCGTCATGGCTCCATCCTATTTGGAAGTTGGAGCCTCCGGCAAACCCGGGGCGGTTCAGAGTGATGCTCCGAGATCGCGCTCCACAGCGCCTCACGGAGCAACGACGCGCACTTCATGGCATGAAGCGCCCTCACCCGCGCCCCGTCCGGCTTCTCGCCATAGTATGTTTCAAGCATGAGCACGTCCTGCGACGCATCGAATTCGTTGTTCGAGGACAAGTTGGCGAGATCGAAGAGTGGGGTGTTCAATCCCGCATAGTCCCAGTCAAGGACCCAAAGCCGCTTCCCGTCGTCGATGAAGTTCGCCGCAAGCAGGTCGTTGTGGCTAAACACAATGTCGACAGGCCCGACTGACGACTCGAGCATTCGGCAGTGAGCAGCAAGCTTCTCGAGTCGTGGCACCAGTCGGCTGCCTTCCCGTCTAAGGCGCGCAATGTAGGACCGCACGACCTGGAAAACCCAGAATGCCAGAACCGGACCGGTGTAATGGTCGCCGATGCCCGTGTGGTACTGTTTTATCAGTCCGACGATACGCTCGATCCGCCCGCTGTTGCGGACATCCGAAGGAGTGAGAGTCGCTCCTGTAACGAAGCGGCTCACCATCATGCCCGGCACGGCGTGCACGACTTCCGGCGAGACACCAGCATGATAGGCAGCGGTCGCCGCCGCCGCCTCGTTGAATCGCATCACTCCATGCACCGGAATGTCGTCGCCGAACCTGACAACGTAGGTGTCGGGGCCGTCCACCACGCGATAGTTCCTATTGGTAAGCCCTCCCGCAAGGGGGCTGACGTCGATGTTGCCATTCCATATTTTCAGGGATTCAATTCGTTCGACTGCTCCCTGCAGGTCGTCCTTGGCCATGTTTTCAGTTCCCAGATTCTTATTTGCCGATCCGATGACGGGCAAACTTGTTACACCAAGAACGACTAAAAGCAACAATATCCAACGATAATTGATCACTTTCCGTGGTTTTGTGTTGACAGACGAGGCTTTCGAAACGTAAATCCACATCAAGAAAGCGGTGGGAACGGAATGCTCGGCGGCTTTAAACCGCCTGCAACGCGCAGATTTTCGTCACCGCTGCTTCGCCTCTCAAAGTCGTTCTTCTTGCGAACCCGAAAGATGGAAAAATGAGCGAGCCTACAAACCTCCGTGGCAACTGGAATTACCCAACCTCGATCCGGTTCGGCGCCGGCCGCATCAGCGAACTCGCCGAGACATGCCGCTCGTTGGGGATGTCGAATCCTCTTTTCATCACCGATGCCGGCCTTGCAAAGCTTCCGGTCGTCACCGACACGTTGGCCCTTCTCGCTCGTGACGGACTTCCATGCGGTCTATTTTCAGAGATTCAGGCAAACCCAGTCGGCAAGAACGTGGAAGACGGCGTCTCGATCTACAAGAAGGGCGGCCATGACGGCGTGATCGCCTTCGGAGGAGGCAGCGGCCTGGATGCGGCGAAGGCAATCGCACTTATGGTCGGCCAGACGCGACCGCTGTTCGACTTTGAAGATCGTGAGGATTGGTTCACTCGTGTCGATCCCGAGGGTATGGCGCCAGTGGTGGCTGTTCCAACAACGTCCGGGACAGGCTCGGAGGTCGGTCGTGCGTCGGTAATCACCGACGAAAGCGATCACACGAAGAAGATTATCTTCCATCCCAAGATGATGCCTGCCGTCGTCATCGCAGATCCCGGCCTAACGGTCGATCTTCCTCCCAAGATTACGGCGGCGGTGGGAATGGATGCGCTTTCGCATAGCCTGGAAGCATATTGCAGCCCCTTCTACCACCCTATGGCTCAGGGTATTGCTCTCGAATCCATCCGCCTGGTGAAAAACTACCTTCCGACAGCGGTGCAAGACGGCAAGAATATTGAGGCGCGTTCGCAAATGATGGTCGCCTCCAGCATGGGGGCCACGGCCTTCCAGAAGGGGCTTGGCGCCATGCATTCGCTGTCGCATCCATGCGGCGCGCTTCTCAACACTCATCACGGCCTGACGATCGCAATCGTCATGCCTTACGTGCTGAAGTTCAACCGCTCGGCGGTTGAGGATCGCATCGTCGCTCTGGCCCGTTATTTGAATCTCCCCAATCCCTCGTTCGACGCGGTCCTCAATTGGATACTCTCGCTCCGCGAGCAGATCGGCATCCCTCATACTCTCGATGCTGTGGGCGTGAAGGAAGAACACATCGCCGAACTTGCGAAGATGGCAGAAAACGACCCGTCTTGCGGCGGAAATCCGATAGCCGTGAACGCAGAAAATCTGGGCAAGCTTTACAAGGATGCTCTGGCGGGTCGCCTGTAGAGCTGACCAGACGGATGCGTCGCCTCGTAAGGCGGCGCATCTTGGGAGGGAATGGAACATGTCGACTTGGACACCTGCAACATGGCGCGGCTTACCTGCAAAGCAGATACCCGACTATCCGGACGTCGAAAGCCTTGCTGCCGTCGAGAACCGCATCGCCGGTTATCCGCCGCTAGTTTTCGCCGGGGAAGTTCGTCAGCTCAGGCAGCGGCTTGCTACGGTTTGCAAAGGTGAGGCCTTTCTTCTCCAGGGTGGAGACTGCGCCGAAAGCTTCGACGATCATGGCGCCAACACGATCCGCGATTTCTTCCGCGTCTTCCTGCAGATGGCGTCTATCGTCACCTTCGGGGCCTCAAAGCCAGTGGTAAAGGTGGGCCGCATCGCGGGCCAGTTCGCAAAGCCTCGTTCCTCCACGAGCGAACGCCGCCAAGGTATTGAACTGCCCGTTTACAGGGGCGACATTGTCAACGGATACGATTTCACACTGGAGCAGCGAACGCCGGATCCAGAAAGACAGGAAGCAGCTTACAGGCAGTCCGCCGCAAGCCTTAACCTTTTGCGTGCCTTTGCGTCCGGTGGCTTCGCAAACTATGAAAACATCCACAAATGGACGTTGGAGTTTGTAGCCGGAACACCGGCCAGCGAACGCTTCGCAAGCCTTGCCCACCGTGTATCGGAAGCATTGGGATTCATGGCAGCGTGCGGTATCGACGCGGAGAATGCCACCGCTCTCCGCAGTACAGAATTCTACACCTCGCACGAGGCCCTGCTCCTGGGGTACGAGCAGTCGCTGACAAGGACAGACTCCACTTCGGGCAACTGGTACGCGACCTCCGGTCATATGCTTTGGATCGGAGACCGAACACGACAGCTCGACCATGCACATGTCGAGTTTTGTCGGGGAGTTCAAAATCCGATCGGGTTGAAGTGCGGCCCCTCGATCAGCGCCGACGAACTGATCCGTCTCCTCGACATACTGAATCCGCTGAACGAGCCCGGCCGTATCGTCCTCATCGCCAGAATGGGCACGGACCGCATCGAGGATCGACTGCCCGAGCTCGTAAAACATGTACGGCGCGAAGGCCGTGAGGTCGTTTGGTCCTGTGATCCGATGCACGGTAACACCATCGAGGCCGGCGGCTACAAGACACGCGCGTTCGACCGCGTCGTGGGCGAGATCGGATCCTTTTTCGATATTCACGAGGCCGAAGGAACATATCCTGGCGGCGTTCACATCGAAATGACGAGCCGCGACGTCACCGAGTGCCTTGGCGGAGCGCACGCGCTTTCACACGAGGATTTGCCGCTTATGTATGAAACCAAATGCGATCCGCGCCTCAATGCAAGCCAGTCCGTCGAACTCGCGTTCATGCTGTCGGAAAGACTGTCAGACTTCAAACGGTCCGTGCGCACGCAGCATATGACGAAACACGTTAATGGAACAACACGATGACTGATGTGCCCGAACGCGAAAGCATGGAATTCGACGTAGTGATCGTCGGCGGCGGTCCTGCCGGCCTTTCGGCGGCGATCAGGCTGAAGCAGGTCAATCCGGATCTCTCCGTCGTCGTCCTGGAAAAGGGTGCCGAAGTCGGCGCGCATATCCTCTCGGGCGCGGTCGTCGACCCCATCGGTATCGATCGCCTGCTGCCCGATTGGCGCGAGGAGGCAGATCACCCTTTCAAGACCGAGGTGAAAGACGACCACTTCCTGCTGCTTGGCCCCGCCGGCTCGATCCGCCTTCCGAATTTTGCCATGCCGCCGCTGATGAACAACCACGGCAACTACATCGTCTCGCTCGGCAACGTCTGTCGCTGGCTGGCGGGCCACGCGGAAGCCTTGGGCGTCGAGATCTATCCAGGCTTCGCCGCCACCGAAGTGCTCTACAACGTCGAGGGCGCCGTCATCGGTGTCGCCACCGGCGACATGGGCGTCGAGAAGAACGGCGAGCCCGGCCCCAACTTCACCCGCGGCATGGAACTGCTAGGCAAGTATGTGCTGATCGGCGAAGGCGTGCGCGGCTCGCTGGCCAAGCAATTAATCGGGAAGTTTGGTCTTTCCAAGGGGCGCCAGCCGCAAAAGTTCGGCATCGGCATCAAGGAGCTCTGGCAGGTCAAGCCGGAGAACCACAAACAGGGTCTCGTCCAGCACTCCTTCGGCTGGCCGCTCGGCATGAAGACCGGCGGCGGCTCGTTCCTGTATCATCTGGAAGACAATCTCGTCGCAGTCGGCTTCGTGGTTCACCTGAACTACAAGAACCCCTACCTTTCTCCGTTCGAGGAGTTCCAGCGCTTCAAGACTCACCCCGCTATTCGCCGCACCTTCGAGGGCGGCAAGCGGCTGTCCTACGGCGCTCGCGCCATCACCGAAGGCGGTTACCAATCGGTGCCGAAACTGACCTTCCCAGGCGGCGCGCTGATCGGCTGCTCCGCCGGCTTCGTCAACGTCCCCCGCATCAAGGGCAGCCACAATGCGGTGCTGTCAGGGATGATGGCGGCGGATCGGATCGCGGCAGCGATTGCCGCAGGTCGCGCCAATGACGAAGTGGTCGAGATCGAGAACGACTGGCGTTCGAGCGACATCGGCAAGGACCTGAAGCGGGTCCGCAACGTCAAGCCGCTGTGGTCGAAGTTCGGCACGGCTGTTGGCGTGGCGCTCGGCGGTCTCGACATGTGGACCAACCAGCTCTTCGGCTTCTCCTTCTTCGGCACGCTCGGCCACGACAAGACCGACGCCCAGTCGCTGGAGCCGGCTTCCAAGCATAAGGAGATCGATTATCCGAAGCCCGACGGCGTGCTGACCTTCGACCGTCTCTCCTCGGTGTTCCTGTCGAACACCAACCACGAGGAGAACGAGCCGGTGCATCTGAAGGTCAAGGATATAGGGCTGCAGGAATACTCAGAGCTAGGAGTTTATGCCGGCCCGTCGACGCGGTTTTGTCCGGCAGGCGTCTACGAGTGGGTGGAAAAGGATGGACGGGAGACCTACGTCATCAACGCCCAGAACTGCGTCCACTGCAAGACCTGCGATATCAAGGATCCCAATCAGAACATCAACTGGGTGCCGCCGCAGGGTGGCGAGGGGCCGGTTTATCCGAACATGTAAGACGGTGAACTTGCGATGTCATCTCCACTACCGCTGGCTTTGGCCCTGCAAAGGATGGACGAGCTCACGAACTGGGAACAGCGGCCACGTGGAGACATGCGCGTTGGCCTTTCCGCAATAGAGGATCTGGCGGATCGCCTCGGCAATCCGCATCGCGGCTACCCGATCGTCCACGTGACCGGCACAAAAGGAAAGGGGTCGACCTGCGCGCTGATCGAGGCGGGGCTTCTCCGAGCGGGTCTTTCCGTAGGTCGATATGGCTCGCCTCATGTCCATCGGGTCAACGAGCGAATTTCCTTGAACGGGGCGACCATCGACAACACCACGCTAGGTGTCGCGTTGAACGCAGCGCTTCGTGCCCACTCCGCCGCGGTCGAAGACGGAACGCTAGGTCGGCATGCTACGTGGTTTGACCTCATGACCATTGCTGCATACCTCACATTTGCACAGTCTTGTATCGACGTCGCCGTAGTTGAGACTGGGCTTGGTGGAAGGCTGGACTCTACCAACATCGCGCGCGCTGACGTCGCCGTCATCACGAACGTGCACCTTGAACACACGGAAGTTCTGGGCAATACGAGGTCAGCTATCGCATTTGAAAAAGCCGGCATCATAAAGCCGGCCTCAGTCGTGGTCACGACGCTGGCCAGCGATGACGAAGCGGGGAGCATAGTACATGCTCGAGCCCATTCGCTTGGCTGCAGGCTCTTTTTAGCAGAAGTAGACGCTGGGCAAACAATCGCGGACAGGAACAGATCCGTGGCATGCACGACACTTGACGCCCTTGGAAGCGCCCTTCCCCGCCTTTCCGTCGGAGGCTGGCTTATCGACAAAGACACAGCAAACTCAGTAAGGCTGCCGGGGCGGCTGGAAGCCTTTACCGAACGTTTCCGCGCACGAGACCGGCTAACGTCGGTGCCTGTAATCGTCGATGGTGCCCACGTGCCATTCAACCTGGCTGCCGTTCTGCAAGACCTGCAGGTTCGACCGGAATGCAGCACCCGGCCCGTCGTCGTTATCTCAATCGCGTCTGACAAGGATGCAGACGGTCTGTTGGCAACCCTTGCGGTCATTTGTCCCACATTGGTTGTGGGAACAATTGTCAACAGAAGCTCGCGCCCACTATCTGACCTCCAAGGCATTTGCGCTGAACTGAATATCAGCTTCGTTGCCCAAGAAAACCCTCAGGCCGCGTATCAGAAAGCAGTCGAGGCTGCGGCAGAATTGAACTCATGGGTCTTGGTGACAGGCTCGCTGCATCTGGCTGGAGCTCTCCAGTCGCCCTATCGCTCCAACTGACACCAGACAGCGAGGAAAGGCTTTGCGGTGCATCTGATCGCGAGGCCGCGTCCCGCATCGTTGAAAGCCATCGAGCCGATACCCATGCGCGTCCAGTGCCCTTCTCCGATCCGAAATTCTCCGTCTGACAAGGCAAGAAACGTTCTGGCGCGCGATTGCGTGTGGTCCGGGAAGCGGGTGTAAGGCGCCATCAGCATGATACCGATCCTTACGTCGCCTCTTTCCTCCATTCCACCAGGACCGACAAGGATTGCCTGCGCATTCGCGTGCTCGAAGTTCACACTGGCGAAAAGGCCGGTTTTGCACGGATACCAGTCCACTTTGGAAGAGATATGCCGGAGAGATTCGGCTAGGCCCTTGAACCGAGTACCAAGTTCGGAAAGTTCAGATAATGCCTGCGCAAAAGGTTCGGTCAGGGAAGTTGCGATAGCCGCCGACGCCGCCCTCGATCTACCTGGCTTGGAGAGATTATGGACGACTTTTGCGGCGGTGAATTTCGCCATCATCGTACTCTCGCTCGCCAACATGATGTTGTAAATGCAGTCGAGCGCTTCCTGCAGGCACGGCGGACGGCCCCTAAGGCCGCCCGCCTGGGCAGTTTCCTGGCTCGGCGCTATCGTGTCAGCGACCAAGAGGTCGGCGTTACTTCTCACTGACCATCCTCCCGCTGCCGACACCATAGCGCTCCCTAGATCGCTTTTTGGAACTCGGGAAGTACCTCGAAAAGATCCGCCACAAGGCCGTAGTCGGCAACCTGGAAAATCGGTGCATCTTCGTCTTTGTTGATAGCGACGATGACCTTTGAGTCCTTCATGCCTGCGAGATGCTGGATCGCACCCGAAATGCCACACGCGATGTACAGGTCCGGTGCAACGACCTTTCCGGTTTGGCCAACCTGCCAATCGTTCGGAGCATAACCGGCATCGACAGCGGCACGCGAGGCGCCGACAGCGGCCCCGAGCTTGTCGGCGACCGGTAGGATCACCTCCTGGAACTTATCCGAGGAGCCAAGGGCGCGGCCACCTGAGACGATGATCTTCGCCGAGGTCAGTTCTGGACGATCCGAGGAAGAAATCGCTTCCGAGACAAAGGATGAAAGCTCGGAGGAAAGAGCTGCCGTCGAGATGGCCTCGACGGCAGCCGAGTTGCCCTGAGCGGGCTGGGGAAACGACGCCGTGCGTACGGTTATGACCTTTTTCGGATCGACGGACTGGACTGTCTGGATGGCATTTCCAGCATAAATCGGGCGCTTGAACGTGTCGGACGAAACAACCTCGATGATTTCCGAGATCTGCGGCACGTCGAGGAGGGCGGCGACGCGAGGCAGGACGCTCTTGCCGACAGAATTCGCTGCCGAAATAACGACGTCGTAGTTTGCGGCAAGCCCGACGATGAGGTCGGCGAGTGGCTCTGCCAGCTCGTTTGCCAGGCTTGGGCTTTCAGCGAAAAGGACCTTGTCGACGCCCGCGAACTTCGAAGCCTCGTCCGCCGCAGCGCGCGCGCCGTTTCCCGCTACAAGTACGTGGACGGGTCCGCCGATCTTCGTGGCTGCGACGAGCGCGCGAGCCGATTGGTCCGACATGGTGTTGTTGTCATGATCAGCAAGCAAGAGAATTGACATAAGAGATACTCCGATATCCGTTTAGAGAACGCGCGCTTCGGTCTTGAGCTTTTCGATCAGTTCCGCGACGGACTTGACCTTGACGCCGGCCTTGCGTCCAGCAGGCTCCTCGACCTTGAGCACCTTCAAACGCGCTTTGGTATCGACGCCGAAGTCGGCCGGCGTCTTCTTGTCCAACGGCTTCTTCTTCGCCTTCATGATGTTGGGAAGCGACGCATATCTCGGTTCGTTCAGCCGGAGATCTGAAGTGACGACGGCAGGCAGCTTGACCTTGATTGTCTGCAGGCCGCCATCAACCTCGCGGGTGACCATGGCGTAGTCGGCATTGATTTCAATTTTTGAAGCGAATGTCGCCTGGGCGCAGCCGAGCAATGCCGAAAGCATCTGACCCGTCTGGTTTGCGTCATCGTCGATCGCCTGCTTGCCGACAATGATCAGCCCCGGCTGCTCCTCAGCGACCACGCCCTTGAGGATTTTCGCGACTGCGAGCGGCTCCGTAACATCATCGGTTTCGATTAGGATCGCGCGGTCGGCGCCCATGGCCAGAGCCGTACGAAGAGTCTCCTCGGTCTTTGACGCTCCGATCGATACCACAACGACCTCAGAGGCCGTTCCAGCCTCACGCAGGCGCAGAGCCTCCTCAACCGATATTTCGTCGAAGGGATTCATCGCCATTTTTACATTGGCGAGATCGACGTCCGATCCGTCGGACTTCACCCGGATCTTCACGTTGAAATCCGCGACCCTTTTGACCGGAACCAATACCTTCATTGAAGCGCCTCTCCTTTGAACCACCACGCCGGCATCCTCATCACAACCGGGTGTTCGAATTGGTGTTTTACTACCTACAAACTCCGCAGATGTCAACGCAAACCCACACATAACCGCACTATAGTGTGGATATTCGAGCGTTTGTCACGCCTTGGTGTGGAAATTCGGCATATCCAAGCGACCTAAGCCTTGTCGCGCGAGGGTTCAGACCAAAGTGTTCGAAATAAGCTCTCGAAAAATGAGAGGACGAGATGAAGCCGCATTGGCTGGCGATCTCGCCAATCGGGATGTTCTTGCTCGACAGCAGATATCTCGAAAGCTCCAAACGCACGCTTTGATAATACCGAGCCGGGGTGCATTGGGCATGTGTTTGAAAGAGTCTCTCCAACTGGCGCCGGGAGATCCCGACGTTGAAGGCGATCTCCTTTAGCGTAAGCATCGGCAGAACGTGGGTCTCCATCAGCTTGATCGCTGCCACGACGGTTGGGTGCGACGCTGGATGCCTGCTTGCGAATGGTCTCGACTGCAATTCGCCACTTGGCCTCACACGCTCGACAATTGCAGCTTGGCAGAAATGAGCAGCTACGGCTTGACCGCCAGCAGATCCCACCAAGTGGGCCATCATATCCACAACGGCAGAACCACCTGCGCAGGTGGCAACATCTTGATTTTCCACGAACAGCTCCCATCTCGCAGGGACCGCCGCGCCGAACTCGGCGAGAAACTCCGATGCGTGGCCCCAATGAAGGGCGGCCTCAGTGACCAGACCGGCACGGGCGAGTTCGAACACGCCCCGTTCAATACCGACAATTCTCGCGCCTAAAGTCCGTTCCTTATTGAGAAAACGCCCGAGCAGTTTGGAAGTCTGGGGACTGACGCTTGAGGAAATGACATAGACACTTTCGAAAAAATTCCCCCGTCCTTCGCCGGACCTATGCAAAAAAGTAGAGTCCGCGGCGATTTTCACGCCCGCGTCGCTGACTACATCGGCCGAGTTCAGCGACATGACCCACCACCCGTATGCCGGCTCGGAGGAGCATTGGTTTGCGATCCTCAATGCCTCGAGGACAGCGGTGAAGGAAAACAGGTTGAATCCATCGGCGACAATGATGCACGCGCGGTGACGAGGTCGCACGGAATCATATACCAAAGGGCTATCAAGTTTTGGCGCATGTTGCATGGTTCGCAGTCCAAACTTCCGTTGAGCCATGAATTTGCCAAATGGCACATAAAGCCACATATAGCCACAGTTATATTGCACAAAATGTGGTTCTTATAGTGTCGTAAAAGTTCGAAACGCGATAAGCGAAGGTGTTGTGGCCTCGGCAGTGTGATCCGTCCGGACCCGAATGGAGATGGGACAGGTAGTTGCGGGAGATTGAATCCACCAGAGTTTGGCGCAATCACATGACCCGTAGGAAACGGGAAGGAGCTAAGATGTTGTCGCACGCACAAGCCACCGTGCGTAGCTCGGATTCAAACATAAAAAAGGGGATCGAGTTCATGAGAATGCTTCGAAAGACTGCAGCAATGCTGGCAGTTCTAACCGCACTCACGATCGCGACAGGCGCTGAGGCGAAGAGTTCCTGTGACGACATAGATAATCGATGCAAGCAGCCGCTCTCTACCGGCATCACAATGTCGTACATGGAGTTCGGGCCGAAAAGCGGTACGCCCGTCATTTTGATACATGGCCTGACGGATAGTGTTCGCTCATGGTCGACGACGATTCCCTTTCTCCTCCGATTTGACCGTAAGCTGCATATCTTTGCTGTCGATCTGCGCGGTCACGGCGGCAGCACGATGCCGCCGCGTAGGCTCTGCGCGACCGAGCCTGAATCGTGCTTTGAAGTGAAAGATTTCGCAGACGACGTAACCGCGTTCATGAAAGCGAAAAAAATCAACAGCACTTTCTTGGTAGGTCACTCGCTCGGCACCTTCGTCACTCAGGAAATCGCGCTCGACAGTCCTTCGATGGTCCGAGGCGCCGTTCTCGTTGCGACAGCCGCGAAGGCCACCGACAATGCTGTGCTGCGCGACTACGTGCTCAATGAGCCGGTAGAGGGAAGTTGGAAGAAGGCCCTTGAAGCAAGGGGTAAGAGATACCCTATCGACTTCTATGACGAAATTCCAGCGAGCGCCGATAAGGACGTGGAGAAGTGGTTGGCCGCGAACTGGGATGTCGATCCACTAGCTCCTGATAGCTTCTTGCGGCCCTATCTTCCCGAGACAGCCCATGTGCGACTCGGTACCTGGATCGGCGCCACCATGGCCCTGCTTGCAACTGATCATACTGAGCGCTTGAAAAAGCTGTCCGTTCCGACGTTCGTGATTTGGGGTTCTCAGGACAACATTTTCCCTGCTTCAGACCAAGAGCAGGTGAGGCAGCTTCTCACAGAAGCGGCCAAGCGTAGGGGCGGCCAAAACTTCTGGAAGCAGTATGGAATGATCCCCCTGCCTGCGTCAGGCGCGCAGGAGAGCGATGTCGGACATAATGTGCAATGGGGAGCACCCGAGGCGGTAGCAAAGGATATCGTTTCCTTTATCGAGACCGGAAAACCTCTGGATGCAAGGCCGGCAGCGAAGAAGACCTCGGACGGCTTCACGATTGTGGAGGTTAAAACTCCTGAGGGCTTTGTGGGCCTGAAGTAGTCGACGAAGGGCGATGCGGCGGTGGTTGCCTTCGCATCGCCGCGTGCCGGAGCGACAGACTACCACGTTTTCATTGGCGAGCCAGCACGGCCTTGGCCGCCAGCCACATCGAGCAATGCAAGTCCGGCATGCGAGCTCAACCCCATGCGGCACTTACCTAGGGAATACACGATATGGATTTTGAAGCACGGAGCTTCTTAACCTCCCTTTTCAAGGCGGCTGTAACGGCTGCCGACCCACTGAACGGTGTTGTGCGGCATCTTCCGGAAAGGCCGAAAGGCAAGACGGTGGTCGTCGGCGCGGGCAAAGGCGCGGCTCAGATGGCGCGCGCACTGGAGAGCATTTGGGACGGCCCACTGGAAGGCGTCGTCGTCACCAGATATGGCTATGGCTGTGAGACCAGACATGTGGAAGTCATCGAAGCTTCGCATCCAGTACCAGACTCTGCGGGGCTCGCCGCGTCGAAGCGCCTGATCGAGACGGTCAAGGATCTATCCGCCGATGACCTCGTCATCGCTCTCATCTGTGGCGGCGGCTCCGCTCTGCTCCCATCTCCGCCTCAAGGTCTGTCGCTTGAGGACGAAATTTCTTTGAACGAGACACTGCTGTCTTCGGGCGCGCCCATCTCCGCGATGAATGTCGTGCGTAAACATCTGTCAACTATCAAGGGCGGCCGCCTGGCGACGGCGACTAAAGCGCGCGTCGTGAGCCTCATAGTCTCTGACATTCCGGGCGACAATCCCGCCCATGTTGCATCGGGCCCTACTGTGCCGGATTACTCAACCCGACACGATGCTCTTGAGATCATTGCCCGATACGGCCTCACATTGCCGCTGGCGGCAATCGACCACCTAAACTCGGCGGCAGCCGACGCGCCGCGGCCCGACGATCCTGCGGTCGTACGCAACAGTCACCACGTTATCGCCTCGGCCGGCGTTTCTCTCGAGGCTGCCGCGCAACTCGCTAGAGCGAACGGCATAGAGGCGGCGATCCTGTCGGATGCCGTAGAGGGGGAAGCTCGCGAGGTGGCACTCGTGCACGCAGCCATCGCCAAGGAGATCCTTGCCCGCAATCGGCCGTTTTCCAAACCTGTTGTGATCCTCTCCGGTGGCGAGACGACGGTCACCATTCGAAAAATGGGCGGCAAAGGTGGGCGAAATGGCGAGTTCGCGTTGGCGGCGGCGATTGCGCTCGACGGGTACGATTTTCACCTCATCGCCGCCGACACCGATGGCATCGACGGCTCGGAGGCCAACGCCGGCGCCTTTGCCGATGGCACGACCGTCAAGCGACTGCGTTTGACGGCGCTGGACGCGCGACGCATTCTTGATGCCAACGACAGTTTCACGGCCTTCAACGCCATTGGCGACTTATTCGAAACAGGTCCGACCGGGACGAATGTCAACGATTTTAGGGCGATCTTGTTGAGCTGAGCCGAGATCAGCGTCGCGAAATACTGTGCTCTATCATCTTGCCGGCACACCATGAGGTAGTGCGGCTTTCGAAAAAGCTCGTTGAGCCTTGTGACCATCTCCGCCCGAACACTCACCACCCGACCCCGTTCGTCTGAGCCTCCACACACCGCCACCTTCCGCGCCGTATTAGCGATCACTTGTTTGATCGGTTGAATTTGTTTGAACGGGGGATCATCGCTGGCACGTCTCGACTCAAGTTTTAGCAATTGCCTTGCAGATCTGGAAAGCTGTGGTGCGATATGTGCGTATCAAACTGACACAACGGAATGGCGCGATGCACGAGACGGCTGCAGCTCTCAGCAAAACGAGATCAGAGATCATCAAGCTCCGCAAGGCAATGGTCGACAAGGCATTGGAACTCGCGACGAAGATCTCTGAACTTGAGAGCCAGATCGCCCCTGCTGATGCACGGGAATTCCTCGTCGCCCGATGCAATTTATCGCGATCAGAAATTGCCTTTTACGGAAAAGTGACGAGAAGGCTTGCGCCATACACCGATGTGCTCAGGAACAACGGTGTCTCCTACGACATGATCAGGAGCTTGGCTTCAGCGCGCGAAAGCGTGCGAGGCCGCGCACTGGCATCGATCGCCTCCGGTGCACGTTTCGACCTGTCCGACTTTCGCGTACTGCGAAAGCGGATCGCGGACGACGCAATGTCCGCGCGCGAAATTTCGGTCTCGATGCGCAAACGCATGATGCACGCTTTTGCAAAGCGACACGCGAAGACCGTGATTGCTGAATTCGAAACCGGTGCAACAGACCTGATGCACGAAATAGCTGGCTTGAACCCGTCGACTGTAGACGGCTCACCTTCCAGTTCGGCTGCCTCCATCGCCGACAAAGCTCAAAAGCTAATGCCGAAGTTTGAAGCAGCCTTCGGATCATCGCACGCCCGCCACGGCGACGCCGAATGGCGATCGCTCAAGCCCGCAGCCCGCGAGGTCGCGACAACCCATCGCGCATTGGGCAACCTCGCATCGGCGGCCGAAGGATCGCCACGGTCGCAGAAAATCCGGTCGCACATGCTTTCCACGCTCGCGACTGGCCCCCTTGGGACCTTGGCCCGATTTACCGGAAACGACCACTTCATGTCAGGGATTTTGCCGCCGCCCAGGCAACCGCTGACGAAGCTGCCGACAAAGCGCCTTCGGACCCTGGAACTGTGCGCGGGGGCCGGAGGTATGGCGATTGGGTTGGAAGCCGCCGGCTTTGAACACGTAGCCCTTATCGAGTTTGATAAAAACGCAGCGGCTACAATGAGACGCAATCGTCCTAACTGGCCCGTTGTCGAAAAGGATCTAACGACGATCGACTTCACCCAATATGCCGGCCAGATTGACCTCGTTTGCGGAGGTCTACCATGTCAACCCTACTCCGAAGAAGGCGAAGGCAAGGGACATGCGGACGAGAGAGATCTACTGCTTGAGGGCGCCCGCGCCGTACGTGAGATCCAGCCCAAAGCATTTCTCTTTGAAAATGTCCGTGGTGCTCTTTTCGCAAAACATTCCGACCAGATAGCGCGCTTTCTGAAGGAGTTGAACGAAGCGGGATACGATGTCCAGATCGTCGAAGTAAACACGCAAGACTACGGGATCGCGCAGAACCGCCCTCGTATTTTGTTCATTGGACTTCGGACGCGCGACCGCCGCCACTTTGAAATGCCTAGCCGGTTCCCAGAGCGCCGTGCCAATGTCGGCGAGACTCTTTACGATCTGATGTCCGCCAATGGTTGGAGCGAAGCGAAAAATTGGGCCGAATATTGCCGAACCGCCACCTTTGAACTCGACGACGGCGCCGTCGTCCAAGGTGCGCAGGCGTTCACACTTCTTGGCAGAAAGGGTAAAGCGCGAAAATTGGAGGCACTCCGCTGGAAGCGCAGTGGTCTCGATCCGTCCGGCGTTCCTGACGCGGCCCCGACCGATGAGCTCGCCCGCAGAAATGGACCGGACTTTGTGCCGGGCTTGACGATCCGCATGAGGGCAGTTCTCCAAAACTTCCCGACCGAATTCGAGTTTGTCGGCGGAAAAGAATCGGTCGCAAAGCAGATTGGCAATGCTGTCGCTCCCAGGATGGCACAGGCATTCGGACTGGCTCTGTATTCCGCGCTGGAACATGTCGAATTTGATATCGAAGCCATGCTGTGGCCTGAGGACGTCCGCCGAAAACGTCCGATTATCGACCCACCACCATTGGAACCCTCTGTCGCGCTTCGAGAGGAAGTGGAAGCCTGACGATGTATTTGCTGATCGTGATCAGGCCTATCTGACCTCCCAAAGACTCGATGGGGTCGGCTCTGTTTGAATGAACCGAACCGGCGATGGATCGACATCTGTCGAGGGTTGTGCTGCTGCACCGCATGTTGTGTTTCCGCCACTCGTCGCGCCTCCATTTCGATTTAATCGAGGATGGCGCGCCGATTTCAACTTCACAACAGGTTTAATCCGCTCGCGCCCTATAGGCAGCCGCTCGGGCGGACATGCGTGTTATATGATTCCTATATTCGCAATTTCGGGAACCCGCGCAAGCAATTGAAAAATATACGTAATTTACGCCGATGAAAATTTACTTCACTACTTTTAGACAGAACTTCACTAGAATTCGAGCAAGTTTGAGCCGGAACGGGAGATTATTCGGGGAGTCGGAACAATAAAGCAGCGCAGTGCGGATTGCGCGACCAATAGATTTGCACTAGCAGGCGCCTTCCCCGCGGATATCTGAGTGGGCATCGAATCCGAGCCGTGATGAGAAAGCAGACGGTCAGTCGATTGTTCGGAGGATCCGAATAACAGTTCGGGAAATCCGATGAAGCGCACTTTGTGGGGACGCACTCTGATTCACCTGGTGGAACGACAGACAATCAACAAAAGGGGCCCGGACTTAACGGGGTCTTGCGTTCGAACTCTTAGTTGAAAAGCTCTGTTGATTGGCATGGCCGACAGCTCGGTCGGCATGGATCTGCGCCCGCCGATTGGCTATCGATATTCAATGGTCGATTTCTACATTAACCGCCGCCTAGTCATTGATCTCGAACACCTGTCAGAGCAGGAGGTTTTGGATCGCGGCTCGGTGTTTGTCGTCCTAGCTGAACCAGGAGCGGGTAAGACCGAGCTGCTAGGCGAGCTGGGTCGAATCTGGGGCGTGAAACCGGTCCGGGCAAGCCTGTTTCGCCATAGCTCTAGGACCGCGCAGACAACACCCTTGATTGTTGACGCCGTGGACGAAGCGGCGAGGATCGATCAGTCGGCAGTAGACCAAATAATTGTTCGGGCACGGGAGGCATGTGACGGTCGCGTCGTATTCGCCAGTAGATCGTCGGAATGGGCGGAAGACCGTACACGCTTGGTCAGGGATTGCTTCGGCACTGACCCGATAATCGTTAGAATCGAGGCGTTTTCTGACGAGGAGCAGAAGCGGCTTTTTGACACACATCTGCATGGCGAATCCTTTAGTGACTTTTCGAAAGAGGTCGAGCGTTTCGGGCTTTCAGATTTGCTGGGCAATCCGCAGTTTCTCAAGCTTCTCGCAGATGCATTTGTTCAGGGTGGTCGGCGCTTCAGTTCCAGAACTCAAATTTCGAGGATGCTGTCGACAGGCTTGCGCTCGAGCT
Organism: Mesorhizobium sp. 2RAF21; assembly: GCF_052115345.1. Lineage (NCBI taxonomy): Bacteria > Pseudomonadati > Pseudomonadota > Alphaproteobacteria > Hyphomicrobiales > Phyllobacteriaceae > Mesorhizobium > Mesorhizobium sp. 2RAF21. The sequence goes on from NZ_JBFRGM010000029.1 coordinate 16,928, forward strand.
AGGACCGATCGCTGGTCAAAGGCGCGCGCCCACGAAAGACATCGTCGCTGCCGCGTCCGAAATCATGGCGAAGCTCCTACTCTCGGGGACATCGGGCACAGCCACGAAAGAGCAGCAAGCAACCTCGGAGTTTCCCTACCTCCCGCTGCTGTTGAACTCCAAGGTAACTGAGTCATTCGCAGCGCTGGATACGAAACTATTCAAGCCTACCGCCCACTCCGACCATCACGAACCGGCCCACCGGATCGTCGCCGAATATTGCGCGGCGCGGTACATCGTTGGTCGGGTATCGGACGCTCGAAATCCACTACCACTTCGAAGAATTCTCGCCGTGATCGCACCCAATGGCTTCGTGCGCGACGAACTGAGGGGGCTGGTAGGATGGTTAGCAACGGTAGGTTCTGAGGCTATCCAGTGGAAAGCGGTGGAGTTGGATCCTTACGCAGTGCTGGGCAACGGCGATCCTTCGCGACTTGCTACTTCTTCGAAAAGACGCCTGCTCCAAGCGCTGGAAAAAGCGGCGTCGATGAACCCCGGCTTTCGGCGCGGCGATTACGTTCGAAAGTTCAGCGTCAACGGGTTCTTTTGCAACGAGGTGGCAGAGGATGTGGTCTGCCTTCTACGCAGGTTGTCTGTGAACTCGCCTCTTACCGACTTGCTTTTGGAACTCCTGGTGGTGGCCGGTGGTCCGACAGTGCTGGTTGGTGAAGTTAGCAAAATACTCCATGACGTCTCCGCAGCGCAGCACACGCGCGTCTGGGCGTCGCGTGCACTTATCAAAATTTCCGGACAAGAGCCTGAAGCAGATTTTCAAAGACTCCTCGACGAAGGAACAGCCGCGGCGTTAGGCGTGGCTGTTGATATGGTTCATGAAGCGGGAGCAGATGCGTTTTCTGACACACTGTTCGCGAAGTTTCTCGATGTCCTCATTCTCCACCTGCAGCCGCCACGTCGCATTCGTGACGACGCCATATGGATGGCTTCATTCGAGCTCAAGAATGTCCTGGCGAAGTTCGCACCCCAACGGATAGCTCTTCAACTAGATAGACTAACAGAGAACCTCGCTTGTTCTTGCGGTCGACCAAACCACGATTGTCAATGCAGGCGCGGCGTGAGCATTGTCGCTGGACGACTGCTCGACCGCTATTTCACGGACATAGTGGGTCCACACCATCCGCAAAATGTTTGGAAGTGGATCCGGGCGCTTTGGTATGAACATCAGGGAGACGCCAAGACCAACGCCGCAATTCGGTTACTCGTGAACGACGACGGACTTCGCCACTATGTACATAGGCTAGCGTTCATCAATGCCGACAGCATTGACACAGCATGGGATATTCGATGGAGCCTTTGGGATGGTCATCACCACAGTGGATTGTTGCTGAGGAGCGACGATGACCGATTGCTGACTGACTACGCGTTCGAAATCAACAACGTGCATGTCTGGGCTGTCCTATGGCATCGGCCGCGCTCCTCAGGCGAGAACCAAGGCCCGGATGAGCGCCGTCGGCGTCTGCGAGAGCAAGCAGCACAAAAGCCGACTTTCGCGGCGGAATGGGCGCGGCGAGAGAGGCGCTTCCGACTGCAGTTCGCAGAGGATCGGTCGACGAAAAGCAGACGTCTCCGTCGGAGGGAGAGGAAAGACAGGCAGCAAGAGCTTCAGTATCAGGCGAAGCTATTTCAAGAACGTGAACTTATAGAAAGCGGTCGAGACTGGGGATGGGTCAACTATTTCACCAACCGATATCTCTCCGACCGAGCGAGCCTCTCCGATTCAAACGGAGAAAAAGTGATTGCCGAGAATTGTCTAAAAAACTGTCTCCACCATCTCGCCGTGCCATCATTGGCCCAGCTCGCTGTTGGGCGAAATCTTCGAGGCGCACGCGCTGCTTTTGCATCGACTTGGATCCACTCCTGTGAGGGAGGGGCTTTGGACCGGATCGACACGCCGTTTCTGCTTGCCGCTTATGTGGAAGCGAACAGATCTGGCTGGATGGACGAAAGCGAATTCAAAGGATTCGAGCATGAGCTCGAAAAACGTCTTTTCAAAACCGTCAGCGACGTGGAGGCCTTTGCTCGGGGCTACATAGAACCTGGGCTGATGGGGCCGAGGGAAGGATTCACGCACGTCTGGTGGCTCGTCAGAACGCAATTGTGCTCGACGTTTCGTTCGGAACTGGCGCGGGAATGGTTGTGGAGATTCCCAGACATGCCCGCCTCTGCTCAGGAGACACTGTTCAACTTGGCTATAATGACGAAAGATCGCCATAGCCTTCTGGCACTGATTGGCGAGCGCGCGCGTGCTGAGGCATGGTCGGATGGCGAAATGGCTGCCGAAGCTAACGATCGCCATTTGGACAGGCGCTTCTGGAGGATCAGGAGGTTTTTCTTTGAAAGTGAGGATAACGACGGATGGGACGATCTTAGGTTCGACCCTAAATCAATTTTCGCCATCGATGACAAAGCCGGGCGCCTAAGCGACGGGAACAAGGGCTGGCCAGGCCTTTCTGCAGAAAAGATTTACAAGATCCTCGACGCTTTCGTCGAGGAGTGGCCAGAGGTTCACCTTCCCAATACCTGGGGCACAGGAGATCCAGATGAACAGCGCGCCTACCGCTTCCTGCGAGACGAGGTTTGGAGGATAAGTCGCGACGCTCCTGATCGCGCGTTACCGGTGCTTGATCGACTAATTGCCGATCGGCGGTTCGCCGGTTTCGACGAGGCACTATCGACGATGCGTGCGGAAACTCTCAAAAAATTGGCGCTTTCAGGCTTTACTGCACCGACTGCCAGGGAGATTTCATCGCTGTTCGACGTCGCAGGCGTCGCAAGCGTGGAAGATTTGCGGGCACTCATGGTGGAAGAGCTGGAAAATCTTCAGGATTGGCTTCGTACTGCGGAGACTGACGCGCTCGAAACTTATTACCGTGACGACTTGCACGTCGACGAAAACACTGCGCGCAATCGCGTTGTGGACGTACTGAGGCACCGTATGACGGCCATGAACATGCCAATCGTGATCGAGCATCACATGGCGGACAGTAATCGATGTGATTTCACAGCATCCGCAATGATCGAGGGACGGCGCCGTCTTCTCGTGGTTGAAGCAAAGGGGCAGTGGCACCCTAAACTATTTTCGGCCGCCGCGGAGCAATTAAACGAACGCTACGCCACCCATCACGATGCTGAGTCCCAAGGCGTGTATTTGGTTTTCTGGTTTGGACCTGACGTCAAAGTCGCCGATCGCGTCGGCCACGATCTGCGAACCGCGAGTGATCTTCGCACGCGGATTGAGGAAACGATGCCGGCGGAACTGCGAGCGTTCATAGATGTAGTCGTGTTGGACGTGTCTCGGCACCCGTCTGGAGAGAAATATCCTCCTCGTTCAAGTGTCTCTGCGCAGAGAAATGCCTAATGTCGCCACGCTATAGAAGGTTTCATTATCCGCACGGAGGAGCGTCGAGCTGAAGGGACGAAAACTTTGCGTTTATCGATCCACTTTTTGGTTCTATCGATCCAAAAAGTGGATCGTAACCGGTGTCCCGCTCTCACGTTGTCCTCGCTCGATCTGATCTGTGTCGAACAAGCCCTGATGACGATGGAACTGCCGGGCGCCGGCCGCGAGGGAGCAGTCTGAGGCGGTGTCGCTTCACGCCTTTACGTAGACCCAGGCTTTTGTGCCCGAGGCGAGCACAACTTCGATCCGCTTGTAGTCGGACACCTCGTAAGCGTCCGCAGCCTCGAGCTCAGCAGCCGTGATATCGAAGACTGTGCCGGCGATCGCGTCGCCGTAGCTGTCCGACAGAATAACAATCGGGTGAAACCGCTCGCCGCTCTTCGCGAGCACATCAGGGTCGGTGATTTCTACCATCTCTTTGCGGAAACCCGGCATGGCGTCAGGTCGCCCGGTGAGGAGCCGCCCAAACGACGACATCTGGACGTTTTCCAACTGCAAAGTGCCGTAGGAAAAAAGGTGGATCTTCGGGTCGGACATGAACGCCTCTATGTGCTTGCGGCCGAAAACTTCTGAGTTGCAACCGCCGTGCTGGTCGATATATCCGTTGGAATATAGCGATCACCTTAGCGGCGCAACAGCGGCTGGCCGCCGGCAGGCTTAAGCAGGGAGTATGGATTTGACGTTCGAGATAATTGTTTCGCAGGGACGCATCGCCGACCGAACACCTGGTGCCATCACGGGCGCGGCCAAGACGGCGAAGGCCCTTCAGGATCTAACCGGACTGTCTGCGTGCTCCATCGGAACGCCGTCACCGGCCAAACAGGACGACTGGTCGAACAGCCTGCCGGACGCGCGCGACAGTCTGTCCAAGCTCCAGACCGAGGTGGTCGATATCTTCGGCCGCGGCAACACGCCATTGATGGCCATGAACACCTGCTCCGCGAGCTTGGCGACATTGCCGGTTGTTGCGCGTCTATTTCCCGAAGCGACAATCCTCTGGATCGATGCGCATGGTGACTTCAATACGCCGGACACCACCGAGAGCGGATACCTGGGTGGCATGGTCCTCGCCGCGGTGTGTGGTTTCTGGGAAAGCGGCTTTGGCCAAGGCGTGGATCCCACCAGGATCGTAATTGCAGGAGCAAGAGATATCGATCCTGTGGAAGCTAGACTGCTCGAGCGCGCTGGTGTCCGATCCCTTTCACCGACGCAAACTAATCCGGACTCGATCCTGTCGATTATCGGCGATCGCCCTGTATGGATCCATATCGATTGGGATTCAATGGAACCTGGCTTCGTACCTGCCGCCTACGCCGTGCGGGATGGCCTGCTGCCGAAGACGCTGCGCACCATATTCGAGAAAATTCCGGCACAGCAGATCGTCGGCATTGAACTCGCCGAGTTCGAGGCATCTGGCGATGACGATAAGGATGCATCCGCGCTCGGCGTCCTGATCGATGCGATATCACCATTGCTCGGATCGAGGTGATTCATGCACTACGCCGAATTCAAGCTCAACGAGCCCGACCTGATCCCAGCCATGGTTTCAGCCTTCCCCTTTGCGACCATCATGGTCAACGGCCCGACCTCTCCGCTCGCTGTGCACGCGCCGGCAACCTTGAGCACTGGCGCCGATGGCTCTGAGAGCCTGGAGTTTCATATTGCCGTGGCAAATCCGGCGTTCGAGACGATGCAGACGGATCCTTTCGTCACCGTATGTTTTCACGGGCCATCGACAGCGATCTCGCCCAGTTGGTACGAGGGCCGCTTCCCCACCAGGGACGCCGACCGGAGCCGGACCGCACCGACATACAACTACCTGAACCTCGTCGTGACCGGGCGCGTGACGCCATTGAACACGACCGAGCTTCGAGACCAGATAAGAGACCTGGTCCAAAAGCTCGAACCGGGTGGCGGCTGGCAGTTCCACGAAATCGCTACCGAAACCTATGCGGCGTGGTCTGCACTCATTCGCGGGTTTCGCGTCAGGATCGAAACAGCCGATTTGACCGCCAAGCTCAGTCAAGAGCAGAATGTCGAAGATCGTCTTGGAATAGCCAAGGGACTGCGCCGTCGGTCAGGGTTCATGGATGATGCAATGGCAGGGCTAGTTGAAGGATTCGATGGGTCCGCCGGCTCGCTCACGTCTTTGATCTGTGCGCGATAACAAATCTAAGTTTGACGGGATCAGGCTTAGTCCTCGTGAGCCTGTCCCCGCCCTTGCGAGCGCCCAATGCGCAGTCTCCGTCAGCCGAAGGTAAAGGCGTAGGCTTGTACGCCGGGATCGAGGAAGCGAATCTCGAACGTATGATCGGCTACTGGCCCGCGCTGGCGCAAAAGCTGATAAAGTCGCTGCCCGGTCACCGTGCCGTTCCCATCCGCATCGGTATCGACACCATGGCTGTCGCCCGGCGCCTTCCCATCGACCGTGACCTTGAAGCGCACGGGCCTGCCATCGACGCCGGGGCCGAGGACAAGGTGCAGATCGCGGGCGTGGAAACGAAAGTACACGCTGCCGTCCTTGTCGTTCAGATCCGCGTTCTCAGCGCCGACGGTCCAGTTCCCCGTCAGTCCCCATTCGTTCAGGCGAGGTTCGGCGGCGGTATAGACGTGCGGCGCGTCGTTGGTGGTGCCCTTGGCATCGACGAAGTGCTCCGAGCGCTGCCAGCCGACATAGGTTTCAGGAGACTGGACATCGCTCGCGTTGGAGGCTGCTTCGGCACCCGTCGCTATCACGTCAACGACATCGCCGGCCACGTTTGACTTGCCGGCCTCCGCAAGGAGCTGCTGGATGACCCTCTCGGACTGGTCATACTCGCCTTCCCCAAAATGGTGATGCCGCACGCGCCCTTGAGCATCGATGAAATAATGCGCCGGCCAGTACTGATTGTCGAAAGCGCGCCAAATGGCGTAGTCGTTGTCGATCGCCACCGGATAGGCGATGCCGAGATCGCCGACCGCCTTCTTCACGTTGTCGACGTTCTTCTCGAAAGCGAACTCCGGCGCATGCACGCCGATCACGACCAGTCCCTGATCCTTGTACTTCTCAGCCCAAGCTTTAACGTACGGGATGGCGCGGATGCAGTTGATGCAGGAATAGGTCCAGAAATCAACGAGGATGACCTTGCCCTTTAACGCGGAGACAGAAAGCGGTTGCGAGTTCAACCACTGAACGGCACCGTCGAGCGACGGCATGGTGCCTTCGACAGGGAGGACGTCGGCGCCAGCCTTCGGTTTTGCCTGCATCATCATCGCATTCGACCCGCTCATCATGGCCGGGTTGCCGCTCATCATCATGGCGCCTGTATCATTCTTGCTCATGACGACCGAGGATGGATGCCGCGGCTGGAGACTGTCGATCAGGCGTTGCTCCAGCGACGCCGTACTTGCAACGGAGGCCCGCGTCAGAAATCCGGTGTCCAGGCCCAGTCCGATGGCGACGACAGCGACCAAGACGGCAATGCCTACGCCGCGCCGCAGCCACTCGCCGACGCCGAGGGACCGTTTCATGACCTGGTACACCCTGCCGCCGACGAGCAGTGCCAGGGCAAGTGAGGTCGCCGCGCCGAGTGCATAGAAAAGCAGGAGCAGCGTGGTGCCGACACTTGCGCCTTGCAAAGCAGCGCCGGTGAGGATGAGGCCGAGAACCGGGCCGGCGCAAGGCGCCCACAAGAGACCCGTGGCAATACCGAGAAGAAGCGACGAGACGATTGTCGATCCACTCGTCCGGGCATCCTTGTCGGCAGACTGCGAAAGACGCGCGCCCAGCGAAACGATGGGGCGCGTCAAACGGTCGGAGAGTGCTGGGAACAGCAGGACAATGCCAAATGCCGCAAGCAAAGCCATTGCCGCGTAGCGACCATATTCGTTCGCCCGTACCGCCCATCCGCCGCCCAAGGCGGCAAGCGTTGCGACAGCGGCAAATGTCGCCGCCATGCCCACGAGCATGGGCAGGGTGCTACGCATGAAAGGCTGCCCAGCGCGGGCGAAAACGAACGGCAGCACCGGAAGAATGCAAGGACTGACGATCGTCAGGACGCCGCCGAGATATGCAAGGATGAAGAGGATCATGGAATGGTCTCTGTGCGATCAGGCCGAAGCCGGATGAAAAGTCATGGCGACGCCGTTCATGCAGTAGCGAAGACCGGTAGGCTTCGGACCGTCATCGAAGACATGGCCGAGATGACCGCCGCACCGACTGCAGTGAACCTCGGTGCGGGCCATGCCGAACGAGGTATCCGTCGTCGTTGCCACCGCACCATCGAGCGGCACCCAGAAACTGGGCCAGCCCGTGCCGCTTTCGAATTTCGTGGTCGATGAAAATGCGTCCTGCTCGCAGCCCGCGCAGGCGAAGTTGCCCTTGCGGTGTTCCTTGAGGAGCGGGCTGGTGAACGGGTATTCGGTTCCTTCCTTGCGGAGAACGGAATATTGATCCGCGGACAACAGTTTTTGCCATTCCGCATCCGTATGCGACACGGCAAAGCTTTCCGCGGCTATGGCCCTGCCTGTGAAACCGAAGCGAAGTGCGAGGATGCCGAGCCCCGCACCGGTAAGAACGTGACGTCTGTTGACCATAGTCGTGATCTCCTCGCGTAGCCCACTGCGCCCGGACGTAGGACGCGTTGAGGGTGTTTAACTCTGGATCGCTATATCGTCGTGAATATAGCGATACTCAGCTCTACGCGAGAAGAGCTCGTTTTGTTACGGCGCGGCGACGACAATAAAATGTGATCTGGGAACAGCCGGCCAGACAGATCACGGCCAGAGTTGTCCACGCAGCTAGATATCCACGCGTTCCGCTTGGTCGGTCTCGACTGAAGAAATTCATCAAGGTGGCCGGGTACCGCGCCGCTCAGACATCTTGCGTCGTGCCCGCCTCGTGACGCCAGCTCCTTCCATCACCTCCTTTAAGGACGGGGACGGCTCCACAATGACTTCAGCTAGATCATCGAGAGAAATGAGACAGACAAAACCACCTTCTGTCTCGATAACGACCGGGGACCCATTTTCGGCTGTTACCGACAGAAGGTAGAGGCTGCGCCTTGCTAGTCTTAGTTTGAGTGGCACCCCTCCAGCTTCCAAGATTGCAGCGGCCACTGCGGGACGGGCTACCGGAGGTGGTTTCTGCTTTAGAGTGCGAACGATCATCTTCCACGGCGGTCTCATGCTGCAAGATCCTCCGTTTCAGCCAAGATTTTCGCTACCTCCATGCCTTCGGCATGTCCCCGCCTTTCCAGGAGCTCAGCGAGCACCTCGATCGCCGCGCGGCGTCGCCTCACGATCTCGCGGGCTCGTGCCATTTCTCGTACGAGCACCCGCTCGACGCGTAGGGCGATATCCGGATTGCTGCTACGGAGGCGATCTCGGAGCAGAGGCGTGCCAGCCTCGAAATAGGACAGCCCCTCGCCCATGCCGAAAGAGATTTCCATTTCAGTGGCGATGTCGGTTGCGATCTGGAGATCCGATCCCTGACCTCCGCCGGCTCCGACGTATGCCGTCCCCAGCAGCTCTTCTTCGGCTGCTCTTCCTGCAAGATAGAACGCAATTCGATCGAGATGGAGCTGCCTATCCATTTCGTTGTCGTCCTTGACCATCAGCCTGGCGAAACCAACCGGCTGTGGACCACTGGCAGCGTCTAGCACGACAACATGGTCCAGCGTGCCGAGCTGCAAGTGCAGGGCTAGAATGGCGTGAGCCGCTTCGTGCACAGCGATCAGCCTTCGTCGCGGGCCCTCAAGCCTTCGCGCCGGCGGCAGGGCACGCATGATCATCTCGATGCTGACTTCAGATTTCAAACGCCGCGCTTCGCGCCTTACCTGGCGCCCGGCCTGCTCGAATGTCGCCCCGGTAAAACCCGCCGTAACCGCGGCGATGCTATCTACATCTTTGGCCGAGAGATGTTTACCAAAATAGGTCCGTGCGAGATGCTTTCGCTCGCCAAGGTCGGGTAGCCCGATCCTCAAATGCCGATCTAGTCGTCCGGGTCTCAACAACGCCGCGTCGATCGCCTCAGGATGATTGGTCGCGCCGACGACCACCACCCCTTCCAGCTTGGTGTGACCGTCCATCAGTTCGAGAAGCAGGTTGATGCATTGCGTCCAGTAGAGCTCGTGCCCATCGCTCCCCAACCGAGCGCGATCCCCGATGGCATCGAGTTCGTCAAGAAAAAGGATCGACGGCTTGTTGGAGATAGCCTCGTCGAAGCTTCGGCGCATGGCTGTCAGCGTATCGCTCAAATAGCCCGCAGATTGCCAGCGTGCAGCCGAAGTCGCGACGAGATGGGCGCCGCAAGATGTCGCGAGCGCCGCGGCGAACATAGTTTTGCCAGTGCCCGGCGGCCCGCTCAGAAGTAAACCGCGGTCGATGTCGCTCCAGGAAAGACGACCTTCTGTCCAGTCGCGAATATCCTTGGCAAGCGAGAGCCCCCAAACTTTGGCGTCGCCATATCCGACCAAATTCTCCAGATTTGGTTTCTCAGTGTTCGGGACAGAAAGTTGCGACATCCGCCGCAATCGCGCGAGCGCATCCTCGGCTGGCCTGCCAAATCGCAGCGCCGCAAACATCGAAGTGAGAGGAAAATCAAGGAGAGCCTTGGCGTCGGCGAGTCCGAGAACCTGCCCTGACAATGACTTTGCAGCCGCAACGAGGTGATAGGGCCTGACGGGATCGACGTCGATGATTTGATCAGCCGCAACGTCGAACTCTTCGGGCAGATCGTGGCCCGGCGGCCAAATGATCACAAATGACCCTCGGCCGTTCATGGCATCAAGCACCAAATCAAGTTGGAGCTTGCCGCGTCGATCGACCCGTGGCCAGACCGCGTCGACGTTCGATAGCTCGGTGGTCCGCCACACGAGATCAAGCGCGGCCCTCTCGTACTCCTTGCAGTTCGCCCCGATTGGGAGGCGTAGCACGACGACATGCTGCCGGTGATCGGGCACCTTGACGCCTCCGCCGAGGCGGACGGCGTGCTTAAGAGCGACACCATAGGCAAGGCGCTCCAAAGTTGGCTGCATGCTTGGTCCCCTGCGGTGGTCGATCATCTTGGACCTCCCGCAACGAAACGCCGGAGCACCGTCTCGGGTCCAAGCATGCGCTCGTCGAGATCTACAGAGATCAGGCGATTGAGGATCATCCACGAAATCCCGGTCATCGGCTGAACCTCCCTGAAGAGGTTCATGCAATCACCGATAGCCATCGAGCCCACCTCGTCCAAGACGGCTAGCATGCGGAGCCTGTCGTTCAAGGGCGTTCGATAATGTGCGTAGCGCAGCATGTCTTTCGCGTTCGCCAACCGCCATCCTTCTTCAATTTCCCCGCGAGAAATGAAACGGTGGTGGATGTGACTGCAGGCGGCGCCTTCGGAAACAGCAGCGTCTCCATCCAGATCGCAGGCATCGAGGAACTCGCGCCTACCGTTTCTGTAGTCGACCATGAAATCCGGGACGTGGACGCCATCGCACGTCGGGAACTCGATCGGGAGGCACAGCCACGCAACGATGTCGTCGTCGACATCTAAAAGGCAACCAAGATCGCGTGCCCCCTGAGTTCGGAACATCACGTCGCCGGAACACCTCACGGTGCCGAGCGGGTAGAATTTTTGGGAAATGGCATGCTTGTACGCAGCATGGAGCGCCTGCGGCATTTCAAAATGCTGGTGGCTCATAACGATACCCGAACAATGATTGACCCTAGCCGCGTCATGCGGCGCTAAGGACTCAACGTATTCGACGTATTCGTAGGAGAGCGATCATCATGGTGAACAAAATACGAACAAAATTCTTGGCGTCAATTGGAATTTTAAAATAGAGCGGCGATAATATGTTGTGCGGTGAGATCATGCCACACAACCGGCCAACAGAAGTTCTGCCTTGAATTTACACTGAAGCCGTGTTGAACCGAGATGCATTGTGCATCGAGCTTTCTCGTCACACTTTTTTGAATAATGTGCGCGGCGTAGCGCTGGAGGCGATCCAAGTGGACGCGACGATTTCCGACACTGTCGGCCTTGATAAACGCCTTTCTAGGATTGAGAGTGTCGCACGAGCTCTGTCGGACCTTCCTACAGACTATCTTGGCCCTCAAGGTACCGTTATTGCAGACGTGGAATGGTACGCGCTTGGGGCAATCAAGAAGACGGCGTCGCTGAGCCACGCTTTCTGCGCCCTTGTACGAACACGGAACACGTTAGCCGCTGCCGCTCTGGTAAGGCTTCAACTCGACACCGCCATGCGCATCTTCGGGCTATCGCTGGTTGCCGATGTAGAGGCCGCGGGCACTTGGCTGATGAATGACCAAAGCTACCTCAAGCTTCGATCACGGGACAACCACCCCCTCACCGACGCTTTTCTTCATCGCAAGCTCAACGAACAATATCCGGGTCTGACGGAAGCGTATGAGGATGGTTCGTCATACGTACATCTTTCCGCGCTGCACATCAAAACAGGCCTGTGGTCTCGCGCTGACACCCCTACACTCTTTTTTCACTTGCTAGGAACGGATGCCTCCCGCCCCGACGAATGGTTTTTCGACTTGATTGACTCGTTTGACCAGGCCACCAATCTGACCGCCGAGCTGATCGCTACCTTCATCAAAAGCCGTCGCGCTGGCCGCACCCCTGCCATAAAGCCGGGAGACTAGGCAGGCGTACTGATCTTCCACCAGGCAGGCGCCGGACGGTGCTCTGTGGTCTATTCGAAGCATAAGATGGAATTTGAAGCTGAAGGGGGCGGACTGACCGACCGGTCGGTTTATGAACTCGTAGGTATCGTATTTCAGGATGAAACGGGTTTCATGCTTAACGAATCCTTACCAGAACGCGCAGAAAATCCGTGGCTAGGAACGCCGAGCAAGGAAGTCGGCCGCTTCGCCTTTGGTTCTATCGAGCCTCACTCGAAGCTCATAAACGCCTGTATCATGCTGAATTTCTTGAGGTCCAACTTTTCTGGCAGCGTCAAGCAGTCGCTCGAAGTCTCCTTGCGCGTCTTTTGCGGTCCAGATTTTCCGAGATTCCATCGAGTGTCTCCAAGGACTCAATAATTAAACACTTAGCAAATGCCGACGCCTTAGCCTAGGTCCATATCGATCGACCCACGCGGGACCCGGCAAATCATGGGCGCAGTCATACTCGATACCAACGTTGTCAGCATCGCGCATCTACCCGAGCCGCCAACGTGGCTGATCAATTGGTTCCGCCGCCTGGGGCCAGAAGCCGTCGCCATATCGTGGGTGACGGTCTACGAGATAGAGTATGGAATACGGTTGTGCGAGCGCTCGAATTCCGAGACCGCATGTTTTGTTCTGGATTGGTTTGAGAAGCTTTTGAACACGCGCATGTACTTCCTTGAGATGAACTTGCCAGCATCGCGGATATTGGGAGAAATGGCCGCCTGCTCTCACCTCAGGCAATTGTTCGAAACGCAACCAAAAATAAACAAATGGGGCGAACACCTCAAAAATGAGAAGATCAAGCTCGGCGCGGACGCGATGATCGCGGCGATGTCTATTGCCTACGGCCTGCCAATTGCTTCGATGAACGTGAAGGACTTCGTGCTCATCGATCGCCACTTCCCCTTGCCCGGTCTCTACAACCCTCAGATAGACGAATGGGTACTCGGCCCTCCCGTCGGCTGGGGAATGGACAACAATGCGAACGATGACAACGTGCTCTCTGCGACCGACCGACCGAAACGGCACGAAATCGGTCCGGAAGTAAGTCGCCGACAGTCGAACTTGATGCTCGCTACGCGGGAGGAGCTATCAGACTAGGTCGTCACAGGTCGATCCGCTCAATGAAGAAGATCCCTCCCAGATCGCACTCCACTCCGATTTTCTTGCTCTCCGGATACTTGGCTTTGTCGTAGAGGATTTCCGCGCCGTGCACCTCAACCTTCACGAAGTAGTCGATGTATCGCGGGTTCAGCGGGTTGAAGCAGAAGACGCGCTCAGGCAACTGAATCGTACCATCGGGCAGACGCTCACCCTCACCCACGTGTTCGGATAAAGGCGTCGGATTTTCCTTAAACCGCTCTTCCTGCTCAAAGAACGAGATCGAGTACGGCACGCGATCGCCACGACCCAGAGCGAAATTGCGTTGCAAGACTTTGAACGCATAGAGTCCGTTCACAACGCGGCTTTCTTCAACAGGGATGAAGCCCATGCGCTTCCAGAATGGTTTGGCGCTTCTCGGCGCAATTTCGATCTCGAGGACGGAGCGCCCCTCCGCACGCGCGCACCCTTCCATGAAACCAGCTAGAATGCGGCCGTAACCTTTGTCGCGCACGTCTGGCCTGATTTCGAGGATGTTGGTTCCATCGAGGAACCCAACCGCCGCGTCGTTGACGATGAGTACATGGATTGTTGACGAACCTTCCTGCCAAGCCCTCTTGACGGAGTCCCAATTGCATCGGAACCCCTCGACCGGATGAGGCTCCTGCCAATCGCTTTCATTCCATTTGCGCGCGGCAATATCGTATGCCACCTGTTCCGCATCCAACCATGCCTCGATTTCGGCCATGCGAACGTCATCTGCCACATCAATCTGATAGTCCATCGAAGCTCGCTGTTAAAGAGGAAGGGATGCAGCCGGCCGGCGCGGACCATATATCGAAATTGCGTTATAGGAGGTCAAGTCCCATCCACCGCGGGCGTTGTCGCGGAATTCGAGGCCGAAGACATACGTGGACCTCTTTCAGCGATGCACGAAGACAGTAGGAATCCGGCGCCGCGGATTTCGCGCAGCACGATCAAGTCCCTTGCCACTTACCGAACCTTGACCTTGACGACTACAACTTGAGCTTTTCTTTTGGGAGAAGCGCAATGTGATTTTTGTAAGAGGTCTCCAACAGGAGACCGCAATGACCGCACCATCTGATGAGAAGTCCAGGGCGAAAGCAGAGAGAAAAGAAGCCGACGCCCGGCTGAGACGCCTTACGAGAGCTAAAGCGGCGCTGCTCAAGGCACGATCGAACCTGACCCGGTGCCTTGTTGAAACCGCAGAACTTGTAGAGTCCACGAAAACAACTCAGGAATGGACGAAAGAGCGAACCAAGGAATGGCTGGTATCGGAGATCGGGATGTCGCCGCGCGAGGCCACCACCGCCATATCGCTCAAAGCATGCTTAGGTGACAACGCCCAGGCGACTGTGGATGCCGGCCTACAATCCGAAGTGCTCGATCGCTTGGTTGATAGCGACGAGGAAGTTAGGTGCGACTTCTTCTCACGCCTTCAATCGGGCCGAAGTGTCGATGCCGAGCTTGTTGAAAAACTCGGCCAGGATACTTTCCTTTCCCGGCTTCCCGTTGGAGAAGCGCGCGACGTACGGCGGAGTCAAACGCTCGAGACGGCTGGACGCATTGCGGGGCCGGACCTCACTGCGGCACTCGAGGACGCCGCTTCGAAGTTGCTAAAGTGCCTTGATGAGGTGGTGGTTTATCTCCCATCGATGGATTGTGAAGAGCCGTGCTCTGAAGCTTCCCTGTTAGAGCCAATACGTTCCAGTGCAAACGTCACCCGAACCCTGTTTGTGATTTTGTTTGGCGACCAACATGCCGATTTGGCGAGCATGATCGATCTGGCTCTCGTCAACGACGTTCAGGCGTCGATCGCGTTCGCTTGGTATGCTCTGCGGAAGCTTGAAACCTCGCCGCTGTATCGGGAGGATATCGAGAATTCAGCCGGCCACTTGCACAATGTCCGGCCCGCGATCGAATTTCTCGCAGGCCGCCGCTCAGTCGCCGTCCCACTTTCGACCGAGAGAGCGCCAGTTAGCCGTGCAAACGCCGATCTGACGTTCATCGATTTCGGAGCGGGCATCGGTTGCGCAGCGCTTGGCTTGCAAAGCGCGGGATACAGAACCGTGGCGTTGTACGAGAGCTGGCGTAGTGCGTTCGCGACAGTGCAGATAAATCGGCCATCGTGGCCGTTGGCATCAGAACCCGCTGCATGGCACCTAAAGAAACTTTGTACAGAACAAGTCGATTTGATAACTGCGCTTCCGGTCTGGCGCCCATTTTCCACGTCTGAAGACTACCAACGCTCTTTTTATCAGCGCTCCCTGGCTGCCACCGCGGCAGTGCGACCAAAGGCGTTTTTCTTCGAAGTCCACTCATCAATGTTGGAAGACAAAGCCGTGCATTGCCGTGCGGAAATCGAGCGCGATCTTGCCGGGGAAGGATTCGACGTAGCATGGCACGCACTTGATACCGCCCACTTCGGACTTGCCCAGTCCAGAACGATCGGCGTGATCACCGGCGTGCGCAGCGGTATAGACAAACCTATCCTTCCAGCCTTCTCCGATGCTCCGCGCCGCTTTCTTCCCGAGGTAATCGGCGAGCTGGTCGAAAAGGAGCTCTCTCACTTTGGTCGCACATCGGCGGCGCGACGGTATTCAACGTGGCTGAGCCTTTGCGCCGGCCAGATCGCGCCTCCCTTTTTCAAAGGACCGGACGACGAAAGGAACGTTGAGGAGTGGGCCAAACTTGGATTGGGCTTCTCAAGCGACCCTCGAGTTAAAACGGGCGAGCTAATTCCTCTCACCATCAAAATGATGCAAACGATCCAAGGGCATCCTCACGGCTGGGCAATTCAAGGGGCGACGTTGGAACAGGAACTCAATGGGACCTCGTCGATGCCGCCAGCAGTTGCCAAGATGATAGGTCTCGCGATTTACTCGTCTCTGACCGGCAGGCCGGTCGACTTCGCCAAAGCACTGTCGGAGCCTTTGCTTCCGGAGATTCCAGCCGGATACAAACTCGGGAACTCATATTATGGCATTCATCCCCGGCTAGTTCCAATCAAGCCACGCAAGACGCTTCGACAGGTCGTGCATCCAGCGATCGAGTTAAGAGAAGCGTGGGCCAGGGAGTTCGGCCTCCCAAGCCCATACGGCCCATATGACTCCGATTTTGATGACCACGATATCGATTAGATAGTCGGGCGAGACCGTCGATCGATGTCCATGAATGTCGAAACCAACAACATTCGGATGGCATTCTGGTCACGCTTCAATGGGTCGCCGGCGAGTTCGCCGTCCACGGTTAGAATAACCTTGTTCCCATCTTCCGGATAAGCAAGAACGAACTCATGCCCCGCATACTCAAAGGTCAAGGATTCGCCGGTCTCGTCTCGGGCGCATTCCATCTCCGTGACACCAAAGTTATAGATGGATTGATTGAGCTTCTCCCAGCCCTCGATTAGGTACGAGTTGTCGATCACGAATGGCACTTCCTTCGCAAACGGCCGCAGATCGTAGTCACGAAGGTCCGTAGCGGTGCGGTTCAAAACTGCGTCCTTGCCGCCAAGGATCGGACCGTGGGCGATACCGTGAGATCTATACGCCTGCCAGCCGTTCGTTCCGATGTCGTAGACGGAGAAGTCTTGGATCCCCCCATAGGCATCCTCCCACTCCGCTTCGGCCTTTTGCGTCTGATACTCGTTCGGGAACATGATCATGACCGGCGATCGCCAATCGCCCTCGCCCGGTCGATGAAACGAAATCCGATGATACGGTCCGTACTCGTCGCGTACTGGCACCAGGCGGAGCACCTTCAGCAGCGGCCGAAGTGCATCTTCAATCTCGCGGAATCTGTTCTCGATGTACATTGCGTAAGCCCTCGTCTCGATTGGATATCCGAGAATCGTCGCCGGGTGCTTCGCATGAGACAAACGGATTCGGCGTGTATCAAGAGTTAGAGCTGTCTATCGCTCCGCCGAGCCAAAGCGGCGAACAGCCCCTGATCGGGTTGCCGGGAAATCGCCGCGTTAACCATAGTTAAAATTTTACTAAAATGCGGACATTGACGCCCGCGACAGTCGGCGTCCTTATATACGCGAGTTCTTCAACACACGGATCCTTCCGATGAAGATAGCGCGAATACATAGCCCGTTTCGGGCGATAGGCTCACAGGCCAACTGATCGCGCGGTCGCGGGTAAAAACCCCCTCGTCCTGAGCCAAGAAACCGGCAAAGGAATAAATTCCTAAACTCCTGCGCAAAAAAGAACAAACCCAGAAACGAACATGGATTCGTTGGGCCCGAAAACCTGTTGCATCGCTCAATGCAACAGGTGTTAAAGACCGGAATTTGCTGGCTTTTTCCTTGTAGACGAGCAGGCAAATGCACTGCTACCAATCCCTCAACGCTGAGCAACACGCTCATCGCGGTTTGTAAGGAGTACGCAGATGAAGATGTTCGATATCACTGAACTGGACACGTTCAAGCCAGCGCTTGTCGAGTTCCTGAAAGCACGGTTTGGGCGCCGTGTGAGTGGCACGCACGTCCTCATGCTGACCGAGATTTCGCAGTTACTAACGAAACGCAATATGACGTCGGCGAAGCGCCACCAGGAAGTGGTGATGCGGATCCGCCTCATTGCAAGTCTCAGCCGTCGTCCCCAACGCGTTCCCACTTTCCGGGAATGGTCCAACTTCGCGGTGGAGATCCGCAATGTTGCTGCCTCACGCGTCGGTGGCGAACCACTCGTCGCGGATCCTCGCAATCCGAAATTCGTCAAGGCGATTTTCGCTCATGAACTGGCTGCAAAGGCGGATCGAATAGTTGGCACGGTCTCCCGCGCCCCGCTCGGTAGCCTGCACGTCCTCTAACTTACCCCGATCCCAATCCTGCAAGGAGAACTGCCGTGTCGCAGAACGAACACGCATGCCCTTTGCCGTGCCTGCCTGACGGGGACGGTTTCCATCTGAATACCACGGTCGTCCTGAAAGGAGCGCCAATGACTACGCACCTAAACCTCGCCAATGCCGATGTTCCCTTCGCAAAGCCGACCCCGCCCGAAGTTCATCGCCGCATTGCTCGTGCATGCCTTCGTCTGGAGCGTCGTAACGTCGAGAAGACGCGCGAGAAGATGCTGGCGCTTCTCAACGAGGCAGTCTCGGAATGCCTGACGAATGCCCGTCGCCAGTCCGTGCGTGACTATCATCGCCAGCTCCAATGGACGGCTTTAAAGGAAGGTCTCGGCATCGCGATCGTTCCGTCGGAGACCACCTTCCGTCGGCGCGTGAAAAGCGCGGGCGCGGCGCAGACCGCAGCGACGAAGGGTGGAAAGCGTTCGATCCGCTCCAAGGAGCTCGAGGCTGTCGTCATGCAGGCTGTACTCGCCGCCTTCGAGATGATGCCGGATCGCACGATACGCCTTCGCCGCAACTGCTAGCCGACCCCGGCTAGATCTCCTCCCCATTCAAAACCTCCCCTCAAGCGTCCGGCCCACTCCGGCGACGGGAGAACTGCGCCCTCGAAAGGAGCACGAAATGAACACGACGACCAAAACCGCCCTTGGCACCACCCTAGACCACGGTCTCGCGACCGGAGCGAAACGCAGTCCGGGAAAACCGCTCGCGCCGAGTGCGGAGCGCAATCCCGGAGAGGGACGCCTGCCAATTGGCGGCCTCCGCTCGACGACCATCCTCAATTCCTTCGCCACTTTGATGGAGAACCTGATGCGTAAGGCCAAAGCCGCGCTCAAGCGCGTGCTCTACACCCGTGCCGGTGTCACTATGGACAACACCATTCCCGATACGACCACGTACCTCGTACCGGACCGCAACCACTTCGGCGTCATTCAGATGCCCAAGGACGGCTCCCCCACCGGTGAGGTGTGGATCGAGCCCGGCTCGACGACCGGCACCCGCGACGTAGATTTCGTGAGCACCGCAAGTTTCCGCGGCGCGATGAACTATGCCGACTTCAACCGCCAGCTCGTGATGGAAAGCACGATCGAGGGCCGCTTCATCGTCATCGCGATGAGCCGCCGCGACATCGTTGAAATCCGTGACCAGTGGCCACGCGTCGAATGGGTGGATCAGCACGGCGAGGTTCACGAGACCACGTTCGACTTCTGGATCCGCCTTGCCGACGGAACGTGTATCGCCGTCGCAGTCAAGCCCGTGTCGAAAGTGCGCAGCTCCGGCATTCTTGACACGTTGGCGGCGGTGCAGGCCCAGGGCATCGGCGGTTTCGCTGATCGCGTCGCTCTCGTCACCGAAGTCTACGCGAACCACGACGCAGCGTTCAATGCCGGCTGGAAGCTGCATGCCCGACGCATGCGCAATCAGTCCGAATACCTCGAGGCGTTCGGACTGGTCTCCGCAACCAATGGCTCGGTCCGCTTCCACGATCTTCTCCAGGGCGCGAAGTGCTCTGCCGGCCGCCGTATCGCGCTCTGGAACCTCATCGACGAAGCCGTCCTGGTTCCCGTCGGTACAGGCCGCATCGACGACCTCTCCTTCCTCCGCCGCGCAACCTCCAACTAACAGGTGCTCCCAATGACCGCTTTTTCCCGCCTGCTTCGTCGCCTCGCTGGCGCCGCCCCGAACAAGTCCGCAGCCGCTCCGGCGGCTTCGGAAACCAATTCCCCCATCGGACAGGAGAATCCTTCCATGACTACGCCTACGCACTCCATCAGCTCGGCCGACTTCATCCACGGCACCGCCGTTCTTCGCATGCTTGAACAGATGCGTGGCGTCGGTCACGGCGCTCAGACCAAGGCCTCGTTCACACGCAGCACGAAGATCCTCGCCCAGGCGTGCCGCATCTACCTGACGCTCGAAAGCTCGGTGATGGACGACCCAAATCGTCCGAAGGGATTCCGCTGCGACGATCTGCTCGAAGACTTTCTGAAGAAGGTCAAGACGGTGCTCCTCAATTCCGGCTTCACGACCGCGAACGACGATTTGCCCGGCCCGCATGGTTTCCGCCGCGCTCTGCGCGAATACGAGCGCGCCCGCGCCAAGGCGGCTCAGTCGCTCGAGTTCATCATCAACATTCACTGATCGAAAGGAGATCAGACATGACGAATCTGCTCATCGAAACTGCCAGCCTGCCTACGGTTTCTCCGTCCAGCTACGCTGCTTCGACCGCGATCCGCACCATCGAAGGCGGCGTTGAATACCGCTCGTCCGGCATGACCGACGCGGAGGCTGACGGGATGACAAAAGCAATGCGTGATCAGAAGAGCCTGGAAGAATTTTGGGAGAGTTTGCGCGCCCAAACGCCCCGCCCCCGTTCCAAGAACTTGAAACGCCGCCGCCGTTCGATCTGGCCGCACCTATTCGAGGAAGCAGAGGAGGAATTGCGCTCGCTCACTTCGCCGGTCGGACGCAACGCTTTCGGCGATTACCACGGCCGCGGTCGCAAGCCCTTCTTGGACAACGCCTGCATGCCGTTCGCGGCCACCGCCCACCCAGCTCTTTCCCTGAACATCAACTGATCGAAAGGAGATCAGACATGACCAATTTTACCCGCAATTTCGTCGACGCCAGCAAGCGTTACTACTTCGCACCGACGGCGCTCATCATCATCGACAAGACCAAATACCGCACATACCAGGTGACGGATATCGGGCAGGTGTTCGTCCCATGCGAGAACACGGCCATGCGCGAGTTCTTCACGCACGACC
The DNA here is from genome assembly GCF_052115345.1 of Mesorhizobium sp. 2RAF21. NCBI lineage: Bacteria > Pseudomonadati > Pseudomonadota > Alphaproteobacteria > Hyphomicrobiales > Phyllobacteriaceae > Mesorhizobium > Mesorhizobium sp. 2RAF21. The sequence goes on from NZ_JBFRGM010000029.1 coordinate 37,799, forward strand.
AGATCTACGATCTCGTCCACTCCGGCAAGTTGGACTTCGACCAGGATCACTTCGCCGAAGGTCGCGCAAAGTCTCGCGCACGCTTCGATGAAGCACGCGTCGTCGATCTCTCAGACGACGAGCAGGCCCGTGTTACCTACTACGCGGCGGCATGCGACATCGTACTTCGCATGAAGGAAGAAGCCCGCGCCGACCGCAAGTTGCCGCGCGTCTCGCTCAGCGACGAATCGCTTGACCGCATCATGCCGCTCATCCAGGCCGAGCTGGACGGCAAGCAGCGTGCCGGCAAGCGCACCACTATCACCTTGCCTGGCAAGCGTCATTTCCGTCGTATCTATAAGCGCTACATCGAAGGCGGCTACGAACCCATGTCTCTCGTGAAACGCTGCAGCGGCTCCAAGGGTCGCCCCAGCGTGCATGATGCGGGCGACATGCTGGTCTGGATGGAGAAGGCTGCTGAGTTTGCGGATCCGCGCAAACCGACGATGGCAGTGCTCTATCGCGAGCTCGAAGCTAAGCTCCACGAGCTCAACGCGGCCCGCGCAGCCAACGCTCTCCTGCCGCACAAGATGCCGACCCGCAAGGTCTTCGAAAAGCTTATCAAGGACATGGACGGCTTCCATGTCTGCCAGGCCCGCGAGGGTATGGATGTTGCTTTGCGCAAGTACCAGATCAGCTCCAAGGGGGTCGATGTCCAGCGCCCCGGCGAACGCGTCGAAATGGACGAGTGGACGATCGATCTGCTCCAGTGGGTCGGCTGGCTCGGCATGGTCGCCCATCTCACTGCCGAGCAGCGCGCGAAGCTGAAATCGACGCGTATGCGTGTCATTGTGGCAATTGACGTGGCGACCCGCTGCATCCTTGCTCTACGCTTTGTGCAGGGCGCTGCTGACGGACAGCATGCCATCGATGCCATCGAGATGATGGTGACGGACAAGGCTTATCTCGCCAAGCTTTGTGGTGCGACCTCGCTGTGGCCGTATCATCTTACGCCCGAGCTGTTGGTGACCGATAACGGCGGCGCCTTCAACAACTACCGTGTTCGTTCGGTCACCCGCGCCATGGGCATGATGCACATGTTCCCGCAGGCCGGCCGCCCCCAGATGCGTGGTGCCATCGAGTCGGTTCTCAAAACCTTCTCGAAGCAGTTCATGCACTGGTTCGAAGGCCGCACCTTTGGCGACATCTTCGAGAAGGGCGATCTTGATCCCACGAAGCGCGTGACGCTGGCTATGGACGAGGTCAACACGCTCCTCGGCCAGGCAATCATCGATATCTATCATCATGTCCCGCACGAGGGTCTCTCCGGTGAGACGCCGCATAACGCCTGGATGCGTCTGGCCAAGGTGTACGGCGTCATGCCGCCGCCTCCGTCGCGCATTCGCCGCCATATTTTCGGCTCCAAGGTTACGCGCATCGTTACCGACCACGGCGTCGAAAGCTTCGGGATCTACTATCAGTCCCGCGAACTCCAGGCGTTGCGTATGAAGACCAAGGCCACGGTCGATATCCGTGTCGATCCGTACGACCTGAAAACGATCAGCGTCTGGAACGGCACCGGCTGGCTGAGCGTCGATGCGACCGCCGCCATCCCGAACGACCTGTCGATCTGGGAGTGGACGGGTGCATGCCGCGAAGTCGCACTGGAGAATGCGGAAAACCGCAAGCTTCATCTCTCCACGATGCTCGACGCAGTCAACCGCCTGCGTCTCGCCGGCGATGCGGCCCGCGCTCGCGCCAACCTTGCGACCGTTTCGATGGATGCGGTCAAGATGAAAGAGCTCCAGCTCCGCTACTTCGACCCGATCACGCTCATCGATGATCTGGAGGACCGCGATCCGATCCTGGTGCCGCTCATCGTCGCCGAAGATCCGCTGATGCACGGCATCCCCGGTGTCAACGATGAAATCCTCACCGTCGATCCGATCACCGGCATCGCCGGCTACGTCTCCCCCGCGCCGATCGCTGCCGCCTCCGCGGCCCCGGTCACTATCAAGTCTGCCAGCGACATCCAGCTCTAAAGGAGGGCTACGCTATGACCAATTTTGACGCCAAGAACTTCTTCAACAAGGCCGCCGCGCGTTTGCTGTCGGTCCTCACTCCAGAAGCCGCCGATCGCGCCAAGAAGCGCGGCGGTCTCTACTCGGCCTACATTACTTCCGACCGCCACCAGCGTGTCGAGCGTGCCGTCTCCAAGATCGTCGAGAACGCTGCGGCATCCGTGCACGGCACCTCTGGTCGTCGCCGCGCGCTCTTTGTCATTGGCGAAAGCGGCTCCGGTAAATCGACGGCTCTTCAGAACACGCTCCTCAAACGCGCGGAGCTTCAGCCTTATCGCAACGATGAGGGTGAAATGATCAGCCCCATGATCTACTTCGACATGCCCAAGCCGCTAAAGCTGCGTCTGCTTGCGACCAAGATCATCAAGGCGACCGGCTATCCGCTCATCAATGCTGATCGCATTCCTGAGTACGATCTCTTCGAATTGGCGAAGCGTGTGCTCAAGGAGTACTCGGTGCTGGTGCTCTTCATCGATGAGGCTCAGCATGCTCTGAAGGAGACCGACAAGGCGACCATCCGCAACCTTGCCGACATCCTCAAGAGCTTGCTGCAGATCGAAGACTGGCCGCTCCACCTCGTCTTGGCCGGCGTACCCGCCCTAGCCAAGTTCATCGAGCACGAACCCCAGCTCCGCAACCGCAGCCTGGTCGTGGAACTCGAGCGCGTCACCTTCCCCGGTGACCTCGAACGCATTCGCGTCATTGCACAGGGCATTATCGAAACTCACGCCGGCATGAAGGTCGACGGGGCGCTTCTGCAGGACATGGAGGTGGAAGATGTTGTAGGGGGGCGCAAGGTCAAGAAGGTTCGCAAGGCTTTGACCGAGGATCTCGTGCACCGCCTGATCCACGCTTCCGAAGGTGGCTTCGGCACCATCATCGACTTGGTTCGTATGGCCTGTGATTTTGCGATCGAAGTCGGATCGGACGTTGTCGGTCTCGCGCACTTCGTTGAGTGCTACGATTTCCTGACAGGATGCCAGCCGCATCACAACATCTTCCTGGCTGCCGACTGGAAGGACCTGACGCCTGTAGTGCCGCTTGCGGAACTGGTTGCGCGCCAGGCTGTCGCCGATGCGCGTATCGAAGCCGGTGAGCGCAACCGTAAACGAGGTGGCAAATGATGTTGAAGCCTGTGGAGGTCGCATCCTCCGAAACGATCTTCAGCATCATCGCTCGTCTTGCTGCGATCAATGGCTCGGGCAATGCCCGAGCCATGGTCCGGCATCTTGGGATCTCTTACATGGGCTTCGACCGGCCGAGCGATCCCGTGTACGAAACTCTCAGCGCCTATACGGGCATGTCGGCGGACACATTCGCAAAAGCGTCGATCCACCGGCATGACAAGTTCAGCATCAACGTTGGGGGTTCGGTTGTCAGCGGCCGCACAGTATCACGATCTGCACCTCGCTTCTGCTCGCTCTGCGTTATGGAAGATATTGATAAGCGCACCGGCCGTCCGGTCGTTCGTCCGTTCGAACGTTTCTCTTGGACAATCAGGGACGTTGCGGGCTGCCACAAGCATGGAGTCGTCTTGGACCATGCCAGCGGTCCGGATGAACTGCGCCGCGAGTTCGTGAAGGCTGTTTCCGAGCGAATTTCGATGGTCGAGTTCAAAGCCAGTCGCGTTGAGCCGCTTGAACTTTCCAAGTCAGACCGCTACTTCGCGGCCCGTCTCGATCACGAGGCCGACCCCGTTCCTGATCTCGATGCGCTTCCCTACTACGTGGCCAAGCAGCTTTGCGAACGGTTAGGGGTCCTCGATGCGAGCGGTCCCGATGCGCATGTTCCCACCTCTGTTGAAGAATTGGCGGTCGTCCGTGAACGCGGATTTAATCTGATCGGGGACACCGCAGGCAGTCTTCGGTGGCACCTCGAAAATCTGACAAGTGCGTTCTGGCATTCGTCGCGTCCCAAAGGCGCCCAGCATCTATTTGGGAACCTCTACCGCTATCTGGACAACCATCAGGACGACGACCACAAAGGTCTGCGCGATCTACTTCGGGACGTCGCCACTGACGCCTTGCCTATCGGTCCAACGGATTCGTTCTTGGGATCACCGAAAAAGCGGCGGTGGCATAGCGTTATTTCTTTCGCACGCGAGTACGGCATCAGCCCACTCGTGGCCGAAGGTAACCTTACCCGAGAGGGCTTCATTCCTCCGCAGAGCGGCTTTCACCGTGAAGCTCACAGCAGGATCGTTTTTGATGCAGAACTGGCCGAGCGCGCATTCCCACGCCAGGAGTTGCTGCCACGTATGGATCTAGTGAAGCGCATGCGATTGGAGCGGTTGCGGAATACTGCGATCTTCGCAAAGCAAGGCCCGAATGCATTGAAGCCGCGTCCGGACCCCGCAGGTATCAATCGCCTCTACTCGATCACCGAGGCGGAGAACCTGCTTGCGAAACTCACTCGCATTGCAAGTGAGACCAAGACGCCGGACATGCGTCGTATTTGCGAAGCAGCGGGTCCAGGCTTGTGCTTTGTCGACGATGTTATCGAAATGCTCGCCGACGGCAAACTCGAACAGGTGTTCTTCGTGCCTGATCAATTCTTCGAAGGGATTCACGTCTCGACAAAGGAGCTGCGCGCCAAAGCTGACGGGCCAGATCAAGGTTGGGTATCTTGCTACGACGTGGCCGAAGAGATCGACGTCTGCGAAGCGGACGCGATGGCGCTGATGAGAAAAGGGTTTCTGAAGTCTCAGCCCGTTCAGCATCGGAAGCAGACACACTTGCTTACGACGAAGGAGCTGCTGACGGACTTTAATCGCCGCCATATTTCACTCACAGCACTTGCAAAACTTAATGGGAAAAAGCCGACCGAAATGTTCCGCAAGCTCAACAACCGCAACATCGTTCCGGCCATAGACGCCAAAAGTTGCCAATCGAGAATTTACTATCGACACGACGTCGATCAATAAGATCCGAGAAAGCCAGCCTTATCAAAACCCGCCCTCACCGGCGGGTTTTTGTTTGTCTTGTTAACAGATAGCTCTAAGAAACCGGGCTATCGTTACAGGTGCGAAACTCAGGTTTTAGGTGCATTTCGCGGGATAGATCGACGTACAATCAATGACTTAGGTGGTAATCGCGGACATTGTCAGCGTGCCGGATCACCGTAGAGGACGAACGACTAAGTGATCTACTAGACGATGATTGGCGAGTGTACCTAGAGCAAAAAGTGAACGATGCTCAGGGTAGTACGGCTAAATCAGACTGGGCCGAATATATAGTTGGTTTACCTGTTGCGCAGCTAGAACCCATTTCAGCATCACACCTTCAAGTACTTGATGATGCCCTGCATAAATTAGGTGTATGAAGGCAGACATGCAAAAGAACGTTGCAACCTGCTCAAAATCTGCAGATGCTTTCGCGCGCCTTATGTTTGGAACGCTGTCGGTTGCCTCTCTTGCGCCAAGAAGTCACCCTCCATCTCTGAGCATGGGCGGCTGGCCAACTGACCGTTATGCACTTCGTGGAATATCCTTATGAAGGCTATATCGGTCATATTCATCCGACTTCCTCATTTCGCAAGGTTTAAGGTATGGTGCCGCGGTGCAAAGGCGGCCATCATATGGCCTGGATGAGGCGTATTCCGAAAACAAGGGCCAAAGAGGCCCGCCGTTCTCCTGTATTTGCACGCCACATCCCTACGACGACGAAAATCTGTTGAGCCCGCCCAAAATCTGGCTCTCTTAATCATCCCCGTGCCGAAAGCGTTTGTTCGCTCGCGGCAGAAATGGGGATCGGATGGCCGCTTCACATCACAATTCGGAAGGCCTCGCGCGCGGCGCACGGATGCTGCGCACGGCGCTTGGCCCGGCCATTGCCCGGTTTCTGGAAGACGCTTCCATCGTTGAGGTGATGCTGAACCCGGATGGGCGTATCTGGATCGATCGTCTCTCTGAAGGGCTATCCGATACGGGGGAGCGTCTTTCGCCCGCCGATGGCGAGCGCATCGTGCGCCTCGTCGCGCACCATGTCGGCGCAGAGGTCCATACCGGCGCGCCGCGTGTCTCGGCTGAGTTGCCCGAAACGGGGGAGCGGTTCGAAGGACTGTTGCCGCCCGTTGTCGCCGCCCCAGCCTTCGCTATCCGCAAGCCCGCAGTCGCTGTGTTCACCCTCGACGATTACATTGTTGCGGGCATCATGTCGGCAGCCCAAGCCGAGACCCTGCGCGAAGGCGTTGCCTCTCGCGCCAATATCCTCGTCGCTGGCGGCACCTCGACCGGCAAGACGACGCTGACCAACGCACTGCTGGCGGAGGTGGCGAAGACCTCTGATCGCGTGGTCATCATCGAGGATACGCGCGAGCTGCAATGCGCCGCGCCGAACCTCGTCGCCATGCGAACCAAAGATGGCGTCGCCTCGCTCTCCGATCTCGTCCGTTCCAGTTTGCGCTTGCGTCCCGACCGTATCCCGGTCGGCGAAGTGCGCGGTGCGGAGGCGCTGGACCTGTTGAAAGCCTGGGGCACTGGCCATCCCGGCGGCGTCGGCACGATCCACGCCGGATCAGCCATCGGCGCACTGCGACGGATGGAACAGCTCATTCAGGAAGCGGTCGTCACCGTCCCACGCGCGCTGATCGCCGAGACCATTGATCTCGTCGCCGTGCTGTCCGGCCGCGGCTCAGCGCGCCGCCTCACCGAACTCGCGCGTGTCGAGGGCCTCGGCCCAGCCGGCGACTACCGCATCGCGCCCGCCACAAGTCACCCCCAGCCAGAAGAAGGAGCCTCCCAATGAAGCCTGCTGTTCAGTCCTCCCATCCCGTGGGCCAGCGCCTTACGTGCAACCGCTTCACCATGGCCGTGTCGGTCGCTACGCTCTCTGTGATAATGGCCGCGCCCGCTCACGCCTCCGGCTCGTCCATGCCGTGGGAACAGCCGCTGCAACAAATCCTGCAATCGATCGAAGGCCCGGTCGCCAAGATCATCGCCGTCATCATCATTATCACCACGGGCCTGACGCTGGCCTTCGGCGACACGTCAGGCGGGTTCCGTCGTCTCATTCAGATCGTGTTCGGCCTGTCGATCGCTTTCGCGGCTTCGAGCTTCTTCCTGTCCTTCTTCTCGTTCGGCGGCGGAGCGCTGGTCTGATGATAACAGCTGGTGACGAGGTTCCAGGCTTCACCGTGCCGGTCCACCGTGCGCTCAGCGAGCCGATCCTGCTCGGCGGCGCGCCGCGCGCCATCGCGATTCTGAACGGCACGCTCGCCGGCGCGGTGGGCCTCGGCCTGCGCCTCTGGCTGGTCGGCATCCTCATCTGGGCAATCGGGCATTTCGCGGCGGTGTGGGCAGCCAAGCGCGACCCGCTCTTCATGGAGGTCGGTCGCCGCCATCTGCGCATCCCGGCGCACCTGACAGTTTGAGGAGAGCGCCACCATGATGAACCTCGCCGAATACCGCAACAAAAGCGCCCGCCTCGCTGACTTTCTGCCCTGGGTGGCGCTGGTTGGTCAGGGCATCGTGCTCAACAAGGACGGCAGCTTCCAGCGCACGGCGCGGTTTCGTGGGCCTGACCTCGATAGCGCCGTGCCCGCTGAACTGATCGCTGTGGCGGGCCGGTTGAACAACGCCTTTCGCCGTCTCGGCTCGGGCTGGGCGATCTTCGTCGAGGCGCAGCGCCATCCGTCGAACAGCTATCCCGACAGCCGCTTTCCAGATCCCGCATCGGCTCTGGTCGATGCCGAGCGCAAGGCCGATTTCGAGGAAGCAGGCAGCCACTTCGAGTCCAGCTATTTCCTGACCTTCACCTATCTGCCGCCAGCCGAGGACGCCGCACGCGCCGAGACATGGCTTTACGAGGGCCGCGAGAAAACCGGCATCGATCCGCACGAGGTGATGTCGGGCTTCGCCGACCGCACCGACCGGCTGCTGCGCCTGATCGAAGCCTTTATGCCGGAATGCCTCTGGCTCGATGACGGCGAGACCCTGACCTACCTGCATGGATGCGTCTCGACGCACCGGCATCGCGTCCGCGTGCCGGAGACGCCGATCTATCTCGACGCGCTACTCGCCGATCAGCCACTCATCGGCGGGCTGGAGCCGCGGCTGGGATCATCCCATCTGCGCGTCCTCACCATCACCGGCTTCCCGACAGCGACAACGCCCGGCCTGCTCGACGAGTTGAACCGGCTCGCCTTTCCCTATCGCTGGTCGACACGCGCCATCCTGCTCGACAAGACCGATGCGGTGAAACTGCTGACCAAAATCCGCCGCCAGTGGTTCGCCAAGCGCAAGTCGATTGCCGCGATCTTGAAGGAGGTGATGACCAACGAACAATCGGTGCTGGTGGATACCGACGCCTCGAACAAGGCGGCGGATGCCGATCTCGCGCTTCAGGAACTCGGCGCTGACTATGCCGGTATCGCCTATGTTACTGCCACCGTGACGGTGTGGGACGCCGACCCGCGCATTGTCGACGAGAAGCTGCGGCTGGTCGAGAAGGTCATCCAGGGCCGCGACTTTACCGCTATGGCGGAGACCATCAATGCCGTGGACGCCTGGCTCGGCTCCTTGCCCGGGCACGTCTACGCCAATGTGCGGCAGCCTCCGATCAGCACTTTGAACCTTGCCCACATGATCCCCCTTAGTGCCGTGTGGGCGGGGCCAGAACGGGACGAGCACTTTGCAGCGCCCCCATTGCTGTTCGGCAAGACCGAAGGCTCCACCCCGTTCCGGTTTTCCCTTCATGTCGGTGATGTTGGCCATACGCTGATTGTCGGGCCGACCGGCGCCGGTAAATCGGTCCTGTTGGCGTTGATGGCGCTGCAATTTCGGCGTTACCAGCGGTCACAAGTCATCGCCTTCGATTTCGGCGGCTCGATCCGTGCGGCGGCGCTCGCCATGCGCGGCGACTGGCACGATCTCGGCGGCGGCCTGACCGATGGATCGGATACCTCTGTCAGCCTTCAGCCGCTTGCCCGTGTCGATGATGCCGCCGAACGCGCCTGGGCTGCCGACTGGATAGCCGCGATCCTGTTGCGTGAAAGCGTCGCCATTACCCCGGAAGTGAAGGAGCATCTCTGGACGGCCCTGACATCGCTCAGCACCGCGCCGGTCGACGAACGCACCATCACCGGCCTGTGCGTCCTGCTCCAGTCCAACGACCTCAAGCAGGCGCTCCGCCCCTATTGCATCGGCGGTGCCTGGGGCCGATTGCTCGACGCCGAAGACGAGCACCTCGGAACCGCAACGGTTCAGGCCTTCGAGACCGAAGGTCTGATCGGCACGGACGCGGCACCCGCCGTGCTCGCCTATCTGTTTCACCGCATCGAGGATCGGCTCGACGGATCGCCGACGCTCATCATTGTCGATGAAGGCTGGCTTGCGCTCGACGACGAAGGTTTCGCCGGCCAGCTTCGCGAATGGCTGAAGACGCTCAGGAAGAAGAACGCCAGCGTGATCTTCGCCACGCAGTCGCTGTCAGACATCGACGGTAGTTCAATTGCACCGGCAATCATCGAAAGCTGCCAGACGCGGCTTCTGCTGCCCAACGAACGGGCGATCGAGCCGCAGATCACCGCGATCTATCGCCGCTTCGGCCTGAACGACCGCCAGATCGAGATCCTCGCCCGCGCCATGCCGAAGCGCGACTACTACTGCCAGTCGCGGCGCGGCAACCGGCTGTTCGAGCTGGGACTGTCCGACGTGGCGCTGGCGCTCTGCGCCGCATCGTCGAAAACCGATCAAGCCGCCATCGCCGCGATTGTCGCCGAGCATCGCGCGGACGGTTTCCTCGACGCCTGGCTGCGCCATCGCGGCGTCAATTGGGCTGCCGACCTCATCCCCAACCTCACCAACCTGGAGACATTGCCATGACACTTCGTGATTTCTCTGGCTACACCCGCGCGGTGATGATCGCCGCCGCTCTTGCCGTCCCGCTCTCGGCATCGCCACTGCTGACGACACCGGCGTCTGCGCAATGGATCGTCTACGATCCGACCAATTATGCGCAGAATCTGCTTTCCGCGACGCGCGCGCTCCAGCAGATCAACAACCAGATCACCTCGCTTCAGAATGAAGCGCAGATGCTGATCAACCAGGCGCGCAATCTGGTAAGCCTGCCGTACTCGTCGCTGCAACAGCTCCAGCAGTCGGTGAGCCGCACCCAGCAGCTCCTAAGCCAGGCCCAGAACATCGCTTACAATGTGCAAGCGATCGATCAGGCTTTCCAGACCCAATACGGCAATGTCTCCATGTCTGCCTCCGATGCGCAACTCGTCGCTGACGCCAAGACCCGTTGGCAGAACACGGTTGGCGGCCTTCAGGACGCCATGCGCGTGCAGGCCACCGTCGTCGGCAATATCGACACCAACCGCACCGAGATGTCATCCCTTGTTGGCGCCAGCCAGTCCGCCACTGGCGCTTTGCAAGCGACCCAGGCCGGGAACCAGCTCCTCGCCCTTCAGGCCCAGCAACTGAACGATCTCACGGCGGTCGTTGCCGCCAATGGGCGGGCACAGGCGTTGCAATCGGCCGAACAAGCAGCCGCGGCCGAACAAGGCCGCGAACAACGCCGCCGTTTCCTGACGCCGGGTTCCGGTTATCAGGCTGGCAGCGCCCAGATGTTCTACGGCAATTGAGGGTGAAGCCATGGACGGCAAGACCCTCGCACGTCTCGCGGCCGTGATTTTCGTGGCCGTCGCCATCATCGCGACCGCTATCGAGATGAACCGCCGCGATGTGTCTCAGGATGCGTCTGCGACCTTTCCACCCTCCACCCCAAGGCCGGATCCGCTCGATGCCGAGCTTGCCCGATGCAGCGGGATTGGCGAAGCCGGAAGCCGCGATCCGGCCTGCCTGAAGGCATGGGCGGAGAACCGCCGTCGCTTCCTCGGTCAACCTGCCTCGTCCGCTCCAGACCCGCAGCCATCGTCACCTGAGAACGGAGCGCGCTGAGCATGGGCAATACCGGCGTCATCGATCACTTTCTCGAAGTCTTCACCCGCTATATCGATGGCGGTTTCGGACTGCTTCGGCCCGAGGTGGCCTTCATCGCCACTACCTTGATCGTCATCGACGTCACGCTGGCGGCCATCTTCTGGTCTTGGGGCGCCGACGAGGACATCATTGCCCGTCTCGTCAAGAAGACGCTCTTCGTCGGCGTCTTCGCCTATATCATCGGCAACTGGAACAACCTTGCGCGTATCGTCTTCGAAAGCTTCGCCGGTCTTGGTCTGAAGGCATCCGGCACAGGTTTTACCGTGAGCGATCTTCTTCGCCCCGGCAAGGTGGCGCAGACCGGCCTCGATGCGGGTCGCCCCCTCCTCGATTCCATATCGAACCTGATGGGCTATTGGGCCTTCTTCGAGAATTTCATACAGATCGCCTGCATGTTGTTCGCCTGGGCGCTGGTGCTGCTCGCCTTCTTCGTGCTCGCCATCCAGCTCTTCGTAACGCTGATCGAGTTCAAGCTGACAACGCTCGCCGGTTTCGTACTGATCCCCTTCGGCCTCTTCGGCAAATCCGCCTTCATGGCCGAGCGCGTGCTCGGCAATGTCATTTCCTCCGGCATCAAGGTATTGGTGCTGGCCGTCATCATCGGCATCGGCTCAACGCTGTTTTCCGAGTTCACGGCCGGTTTCGGCGGCGCGACGCCGACCATCGACGAAGCCATGGCCGTTGTTCTTGCGGCGCTTTCGCTGCTCGGTCTTGGTATTTTCGGCCCAGGTATTGCCAGCGGCCTCGTGTCCGGCGGCCCACAGCTTGGCGCGGGCTCCGCCATCGGCACCGGTCTCGCGGCCGGCGGCATGGTTGCGGCAGGCGCGGCAACGGTTGGCGCCGTCGCCTCCGGCGGCGCCTCTCTTCTCAGCAGTGCCGCAGCGGCCGCGCGTGGTGGCGCAGCGCTGGCTGGTGGCGCATCGACCGCCTACAGCCTCGGTGCCGCCGGTGAGACAGGCGCATCCGCTGTTGCGTCCGGTCTTGGCAATGTCGCTTCCACGGGCGCGAAAGCCGCCGTTTCGCCCCTGAAGAAAGCAGCAAACCGCGCCTCCGATAGCCTGAAATCCAGCTACCAGTCCGGTGCCCGTGCCGCCTTCGAGGCTAGTGGCGGGTCATCGACGGCGGGCACCGTGGGCGGCGATGCCCCGGAAGCCGCGTCAGGCTCCTCCTCGACCTCCGAAAGCCCGCCCGCCTGGGCGAAACGCATGAAGCGCTCCCAGACCATGACGCACGGCGTTCAGGCTGCCGCGCACGCCGTCAAATCCGGCGACGCCCATGGCGGCGGCTCGTCCGTCAATCTCTCCGAAGGCAATTGACCATGTTCAAGCGACCCTCCACCCACTACGGCAAATCCCCCGAGCCCGAGACGCCCTATCAGCGTGCGGCCCAGGTCTGGGACGATCGCATCGGCTCTGCCCGCGTTCAGGCAAAGAACTGGCGGTTGATGGCCTTTGGCTCGCTCGCCTTGTCGGCGGGAGTGTCAGGCGCTCTGGTCTGGCAGTCGATGAATGGTTCGGTCGTTCCCTGGGTGGTGCAGGTCGACAAACTCGGACAGGCGCAAGCCATTGCACCTGCGACCGCCGACTATCAGCCGAACGACGCCCAGATTGCCTTCTACCTTGCCCGTTTCATCGAACAGGTCAGGAGCATTCCCGCCGACCCGATCATCGTCCGGCAGAATTGGCTGCGCGCCTATGATTTTACGACGCAAGGGGGTGCGCTGGCGCTCAACGACTATGCCCGCGCCAATGATCCCTTCGCCAAGGTCGGCAAGCAGCAGATTGCCGTCGAGGTTTCCAGCGTGATCCGCGCCTCGCCTTCGAGTTTCCGCGTCGCCTGGATCGAACGCCGCTATCAGGATGGGGCATTGGCCGCGACCGAGCGCTGGTCGGCCATCCTGACCGTGGCCGTTCAGCCGCCGCGTGACGCCGACACGCTCAGGAAAAATCCCCTCGGGATCTACATCAACGCCATAAACTGGTCGAAGGAGCTTGGATCATGATCCGGCCGTCTCATCTGACCGCCGGGCATCCGGCGGCGCGAAACCACGCATTTCCGCCTTTCCGTAAATCCGGCTTGCCGCTTCTGTTGCTTTACGCCTCGGCGCTTGCCGGGTGCGCAACACCGCAAAAGCCCCCGGAAATCTCCTATGACGATGCCGCACCCGCCGTGCTGGCGGCCGATCCGCCGAAGCCCGTTCAAGTGGTCGAATTGCCAAAAGTCCTGCCGCTGCCGGGCCAGTTGAAGCCGGTCGGCAAGGATGGCAAACCGGCGCCGGAACTCGCAGACCCCGCCGCACGGGTGAGCGAAGCCAACGCCGCTGCGCGCATGCAGCCGGTCAGGAATGGCTTCATCAACTCGATGCAGGTCTATCCCTTCGTCGATGGCGCGCTTTATCAGGTCTATACCTCGCCGGGACAGATTACCGATATCGGCCTGCAACCCGGCGAACAGCTTGTTGGCTCCGGCCCGGTCGCCGCTGGTGACACAGTGCGTTGGATCATCGGCGATACCGAAAGCGGCTCAGGCGCAACCAAACAGGTCCATATCCTCGTCAAGCCGACACGACCCGATCTGACGACGAACCTGGTCATCAACACCGACCGGCGCACCTATCACATGGAGCTTCGTTCGACCGAAAAGACCTACATGGCCTCGGTTTCCTGGCAGTATCCGCAGGACCAGCTTATCGCGCTCCGCCGACAGAACAGCCAGGCCGAGGCTCAGCAGCCGGTCTCCAGCAGTGTCGATCTCTCTCGTGTCAATTTCCGCTACAACGTGACCGGAGACCGTGCGCCTTGGCGGCCCCTGCGTGCCTTTGATGACGGGCGGCAGGTATTCATCGAGTTTCCGCGCGGCATCGGTCAGGGCGAAATGCCGCCGCTGTTCGTCGTTGGCCCAGAGGGCGACACTTCTGAACTCGTAAACTATCGCGTGCGCGGCAATTACATGATCGTTGACCGGCTGTTTGCCGCCGCCGAATTGCGCTTCGGCGCAGGCAAGGACCATAAACGTGTCCGCATCTCCCGGACCGACGGGAGGCCTGCGTCGTGAGCACCGAATTCGATCCCGAAAAGGAAGACGGCCAGAAGCCTGACGCGGCTGAGGATGATGCCCGGCCTCTGACCGGCGAGCCGGTTTCGTCCATGCGTCTTCGCCCCGATCCGCCGCGTGTCACGCGGCTGTCACGCAAGGTCCTGGCCGGTCTGGGGCTCGCCGCTGGCCTCGGCGTCGGCGGTGCCCTCATCTATGCCCTTCAGACCAGGAATGGCGGCAATCAAGGGCAGGAACTCTATTCGACCGACAATCGCACCACACCCGATGGCCTTGCGGGCCTGCCCAAGGATTATAGCGGCGTGCCGAAGCTCGGCCCTCCGTTACCCGGCGATCTCGGGCGGCCGATCCTGAACGCGCAAAACGGCGGCCAGACGACCCCGACACCCGGTATTGTCGCCTCTGCGCCGTCCGGCCCAACTCCGGAAGAGCAGCGCCGCGCGCAGGAATTGGAAGCGGCTCGCACCGCCCGGCTCTTTGCCCCGACCGAGACGCGGCCCTCCAACACGAATACGGCAAACCCGGCCCCGGCCGCAGCAGCGACGATACCGCAAACGCCCGACCTGGCCAGCCTGGGTCTGGCTCCTCAACCTTCAACGCCGTCAGCGCAGGATCGCCAACTCGCCTTCCTCAACCAGACGCCCGACAAACGCACAGTTTCGACCGATCGCGTCGCGGCCCCAGCATCGCCGAATATCCTTCAGGCGGGTGCGTTGATTTCTGCCGCGCTGATCACCGGCATCCGATCCGATCTGCCCGGCCAGATCACCGCCCAGGTAACGGAGAATGTCTATGACAGCCCGACCGGCAAGATCCTGCTCATCCCACAGGGCACCCGCGTGATTGGCCAATACGACAATGGCGTCGGTTTCGGTCAGCGTCGGGTGCTCCTGGTCTGGAACCGGCTGATCTTCCCGAATGGCCGCTCGATCGTGCTGGAGCGCCAGCCGGGCGCCGATGCCGAAGGCTATGCCGGGCTTGAGGATGGTGTCGATTACCATTGGGGTGAGTTGTTCAAGGCTGCGGCTCTTTCGACTTTGCTCAGCGTTGGTGCGCAGGCCGGTTCGTCCGGGAACGACAGCGACATTGTTCAGGCCCTGCGTCAAGGCGCGTCGCAGAGCATCAACCAGACCGGCCAACAGGTCGTCAGCCGCCAACTCAACATCGCGCCAACGCTGACCATACGGCCGGGCTTCCCGGTCCGTGTAATCGTCACCCGCGATCTTGTCCTCGAACCGTATGGAGGTTGACATGACGAAGTTGAAACTCTCGGTGATCGTCGACGACAAGCCGGTCAAGGTCTCACTGGAACTACCTGCCGGCTTGCACCGCGATCTCGTCGCCTATGCCGACATCCTCGCTCGTGAAGCGGGCCAGTCGCCCGCCGATCCCGTCCGCCTGATCGTGCCTATGCTGGAGCGTTTCATTGCCACGGACCGAGGCTTTGCCAAGGCGAAGAAATCCGTATCCCAGACTACGCCGTCGATGTGACAAGCGAAACGTTTTGGGCCTCCAAAGAAGATGCGATGTCCAGAAACCGCAGGAAGGCTGGATTGTCGTTCTGCGCCGACCAGACCATGCTGTAAGGCAAGGTCTCTTTGCCAATGGGGCGAAATACGACACCCGGTACCTGCGTCGCGGTAACGCCCTCGCTTGCCAATGTCAGGCCCTGGCCGAGCGCCACGAGCGAAAGAAGGTTATGCCGCCCGACACTATGCGGCAGGATTTCAGGCTGGCGCCCCAAACCGGCAAGCCTTTGGACCAGATAATTGTAAATCTCCTGTCCTGGGGCAGCGTCACTGACGATGAAGCGTTCGCCGATGACATCGGCCCAATCCAACTGCTCGGCTTCAGCGAGGACATGCTGTTCCGGCATGGCCACAAAGACCTGCTCGGACCAGAGGTGGCGGCATTCGCAGCCTTCCCATTCGAGGGTTCCCGTCAGAAACGCCACGTCAAGCTGACGCTGGCGGATCGCGGCGACATGCTCTGGCTGGTCGCCATCGGCGAACGACATCTGAATCGTCGCGTATCTCTCGGAAAACTTCTGAATGAGGTCGGCCAGAAAGCTGGAGCCCAATGACGACAGGATGCCGATCCGCAACTCTCCATCGCCGACCCGCCCAATCGCGGCGACTTCCGTTCGAGCAAGACCGATTTCGGACAGCGCCTTGCGGCCCCGGTCCACGAACTGCTTACCTGCGAGGGTTAGTGTGACCCCAGAGTGAGAACGGACGAACAAAGCCGTTCCAAGACGAATTTCCAGATCGCGTACCCGCCGGCTGATCGCCGATTCCTGAACCCCGAGCGCCGCTGCCGCCCGACGGAAACTGCCGTGTTCGGAAGCGGCGACAACGTAATTGATGTGACGAAGTTCGATACTCGATCCGGGCACGCGCACTCCTTCAGATCAATTTCGCCTTGCAGATAGTGGGCGGTATTTTCAACCTCCCATAGATTTGCGGCGAGTATTCGACCAAAGCTTGGCACAATCATTTACCTTTTTCCGGAGCAACTCTCACCGTTTCACACGCTACGCTACCCGCCGCTTTTTATCCTCCACTATCCGCTTCTTCTACGCCAAAAGAATGGGGCTTCCCTTACCCCGTGCTCGTATTGCAACCATCTCCGTGCAGAAGCGTGAGCCGCAGGAAGCCGAGAAGACCGACGATGCCACTGAGTGACGACCTCCTTCGATTTCATGCCCAACGACCAACCCTTAGCCGACGACCCGGCCCAAAGCGCCGTTAATGCAGGAGGCATTATGTCAGATACAAAATTCCTCACTCCAGACGAAGTTACCGAACGCTACAGAGGAGGCGTCTCCGCAGGAACGCTGCGGAACTGGCGTGTAATGAAAATTGGGCCGTCGTTCGTGAAGATCGGCAAGGCCGTTCTCTATCCGCTCGAGGAACTTGAAGCGTGGGATAAAGGGAATAGAGTGCAGTGCCGTAATGCAAAGCGACTCAACGAACACCCTGATGATCGAGCATGACGATCACGGTCGAGCATTGTGGACATATCCCACTCACCGGCACCAGTCATCGAGAAATTCGCAAGAAACAAAGCAATTACATAATACTATGAAATTCTCTAGGCTGGTGCACAACCATCCCTCCGGCGATCCGACCCCGTCCCGCGCCGACATCGAAATGACCAAGGAGATCGTCGAGACCGGCAAGCGCTTGGGCATCACGGTCCACGACCACATCATCATCGGCAAGAAGGGCCATGCATCGATGAAGGGGCTGATGCTGATCTAGCCGCGTGCTCAGGGCGTGGCGATCTTGCACTCCGCCGCGAGCCGATCGATCGCCTCGGCGGCTCCAGCCAGGAAGAAATCAGCGTCGACACGCCCGGTGATGAGACCGAACCGCCAGGACAACCGCAACCGTTTTGCCGAGGCAAGCCGCGAGACCGCGTCCGCGCCGTCGTGCATCAAGGTCATGCTGTTGCTGGCAACCAACCAGTTTTCTCGAACGCTGCTGCCGTGGTCGACCGTGACCGCAACGGTGATCGTATCGCTGGCCGCCACGCCATCGCTGAGTTGCAGCCATTCGCTCCAATGCGGATCACCCACCGGTCGGCAGGCGATGGTCAGCACTGGACTATAGCCAAGCGCGCCATTGCCGGTGACCAGCATGCTGTCAGCGTAGATCGAAGCGGTAATGACGCCGTCGGCCGCGGAGCCGAAGCGCCAGCGGTCGGCCGCGTCGCTGGCGAGGGCAGCCGAGCAGCCGAGCGCAAGCAGCACCACGCCCATCAATGGACGAAGCACGACGATCGACCTTGCCAACTTGCCCTCCGCGAAACCACTGCGCGTTAATGCGGCCGCAAGCTACGCTGCGGCAGCTTACCAACTCATTAGTGCCCGATTTAGTATCAGCGGCGACCGATCGCCAGTAGTCCGCACAAGCAGACCGGCCAAGGCCGATCCAATTTCGCGCACGCGGGCTAGTAGATTTGAACGCCAGGAGCCGACCAAACAGCATTCAACCGACAAGGCTTCGGCACAAAGAAAAAGGCCGCCTCGCGGCGGCCCTCTTTCATTTGCCGGAAACGCTTATTCGGCGTCCTTGGCGGCTTTCTTCTTCGGCGCGGCCTTCTTCTTCGGCTCTTCGGCACCGGCCTCGTCAGCCTTTTCGGCCTTCTTGGCGGCAGCCTTCTTCGCCGGCTTGGCCTTGGTCTCGGCTTCCTCGTCGTCGGCCATCAGTTCTTCCTTGCTCACCTTGTTGTCGGTGACGGAAATCAGGCCGAGCAGATGATCGACGACCTTCTCCTCGAACATCGGCGCGCGCAGCGTGTTGAGCGCTTCCGGATTGGAACGGTAGAACTCGTAGACTTCCTGCTGCTGGTTGCCCGGGAAGCGGCGAACCTGCTCGAACAGACCGCGCTGCAGTTCATCGTCCGAAACCGTCACGCCAGCCTTCTCGCCGATCTCGGCAAGCACAAGGCCCAGACGCACGCGACGCTCGGCAAGGCGGGTGTATTCGGCGCGGGCCTCTTCCTCGGTCGTCTCTTCGTCGGCGAAGGTGCGGCCGGCAGCCTGCAGGTCGCGGTTGACCTGGTTCCAGATGTTGTTGAACTCGGCGTCGACCAGCTTGGACGGCGCTTCGAACGAGTAGGATGCGTCGAGCTGGTCGAGCAGCTGGCGCTTGACCTTCTGGCGCGTCATCGAGCCGAACTGGCTTTCGATCTGGCCCTTGACGATCTCACGCAGGCGCTCGAGCGATTCCAGACCGAGGTTCTTGGCGGTCTCGTCGTTGAGCTCGAGCTTGCCCGGCGCTGCAACTTCCTTGACGGTGACATCGAAGGTCGCTTCCTTGCCGGCCAGATGCGGGGCCTGGTAGTTTTCCGGAAAAGTCACGGTGACCAGCTTCTCGTCGCCAGCCTTGGCGCCGACGAGCTGATCCTCGAAGCCCGGGATGAATTCCTTCGAGCCCAGAACCAGCGGCTGGTCGGTGCCGGCGCCGCCAGAGAAGGCCTCGCCGTCGATCTTGCCGAGATAGTCGATGGTGACGCGGTCGCCTTCAGCGGCCTTGCCCGACTTGGTCTCGTAGGAACGCGACGATTCGGCCACGCGCTGGACCTGCTCGTCGATTTCCGTTTCCGGCACGTCATAGACCGGACGGGTCACCTTGATGTCGGAGAAGTCCTTGATCTCGATCGCCGGGATGACTTCGTAGTTCAGGCGGAATTCGAAATCGCTGCCGCCGGCCAGGATCTTTTCGGCTTCCTTCTCGTCCTCGGTCATGATGACCTCGGGCTGCATGGCAGCCTTTTCACCGCGACCGGTGATGATCGTGCGGGATTCGTTCAGAATCTCGTTGACCACTTCGGCCATGAACGACTTGCCGTAGACCTTGCGCAGGTGCTGTACCGGCACCTTGCCGGGACGGAAGCCGTTGATGCGGACTTTGTCCTTGGCGTCCGACAGGCGGGCCAACAGCTTGGCCTCCATGTCGCCGGCCGGCACGACGACCTTGATCTCGCGCTTGAGACCGGAATTGAGCGTTTCGGTGACCTGCATCATCAAACCTTTATCTTCACCAATGGGGCTGGCAAACGGTCCCGCCGTTCGCAGCCTGCCGGAATAGTCTTGCCGGGAGTGGCTTTTGGCGCGGAAGCTGGAGTCCTGACCGCTTCGGCGGCTCAATTCTCCCAACGACGCTCCAAAATGTGAGTAAGTCTTTGTTTTTCCGACTTCATATCACATTTAGAAGAAGCGGATCGTCGCATCCCGTCACATTCGACACGCCTTTTGTCACAGGCGAGGCCGATTTTCAACCATCTTCACGCCCAGTGAATGGCTGTCCTTGACTGGTGACATTGACAGAATGATGGCTACGTGGGATTGCCGGGCCATGCGGATGTGGCGGAACTGGTAGACGCCCCGGATTTAGGTTCCGGTGCCGAAAGGCGTGGAGGTTCGAGTCCTCTCATCCGTACCAGTCTGCAGATGGCGCCATAACGCCATCCATCCTCGCAGCCATTCTTCCCTGTCGACCTACTGCATCGGCCGGAAAATCGGAATCGATTTTCGGTAGGCACGATGCAGCAGAGTCAAAGTATTAGAGCGTCCTTTGCGCGTCCTAATGGACGCACGGCGCTCTAATAGAGCGGCTCTTCAAACAGCGTCTCGTTGCCGTCCATCAGCGCCTTGATCTGGGCCGTGCCGTCCTTGGCCAACACCACGCGCACGCCGAAGGGCCGAACGCGCATGTCTTTCTCGATCGCCCGCCCCTCGCCTTCCGGCAGATAGAAGCGGTCGATGCCGTAATCCGGCGACAAGGTTGCGTCCGGCTCTAGTGACGAGCCGCCGACGAGCCGGGCCGCAATATCGGCCTCGTCCGTTGCCGGCGGGGTCGTCGGCTTACCAAGGAAAGCGGCAACCGCGCGCCAGTAGCCGTCCTGGTCCTTGTGCAGCCTGACGAGGATACGCTCGTCGGCCGTTGCCGTGCGGTCGGTCGGGATGTCGGCGACCAGCTTCACCGGTATGCGCGAAATCTCGTAGCCAAGGCTGACATAGTCGCCGCGCAGCAGGTCGCGCGGATCGATCGGCTCGACCTTCAGCAGCACTTCCGTGCCATTGCGCAGGATCGCGGCGCGCCCGGCGATGATCCAGCTCAGGAAGCCGATCTGCACCAGCGCCAGCACCACGGCGGAAATGAGCAGCTTCTTGCCTGTCATGACACCGCTCCCTGGCCGGTTGGGCCTTTCATGCGTTTCTCAATGCGGATGATGGCAAAGGCGAGGATGCCCAGGATGACCGCGGCGGCCAGGAAGAAGCCGGCCGTGCCCAGCATCGTCTCCATCATCACCACATAGATGACAATGAGCTCGAACGCGAAGCCGACATAGGCGATCCAGCGGAGCCCGCGGCTCTCGCGACCGGCCAGCACGATGGCAGCGGCGATGCCCGCCAATGTGATCGCGGCAACCGGAGCGAACCCACCCGAGCCCTCGATCTGGAACTGCAGGATGAACATGCCGACGAGAAAACCGACAAAGGCATGCAGCGGTAGGCGCCCCCCCAGTTGCGCGATCCGGTCGACCGGCTCCGCGGCGAAGACGGCGACGCCGAACACAGCCGCCGAAACAGCAGCCAATTCGGCTGACATGAAGGCACGATCGCCATCCAGTGTCAGGAATGCTGCATAGCCAATGAGCGAAATAAGCACGAGATGGCGGGACGGCCGGCTCCGGGTCCAGTAGGACACGGCAAACAGCACGACCAGCATGACCAGGTAGGCATGAGGAAAGTCAAAGCCGCGCCAGATGCTGAAGGAACCCAGCAGCTTCATCGTCACCCAGCCGCCAGAGATAAGCACGCCCATGATGGTGAGCGGATTGGAGCGAAGCGCCACCGCCGCCAGCGTGGTTCCCGCCCACCAGGTGAGTATCGCGCCGGATTCGTCACCGGAGAAATGGTACATCTGGCCGATCAGCGCGATCGATCCGCCGAAGGCCGCCGCCGCCACCACCCACGCCGCTTCCGCGAAAGCCGGATGGTCGCGCAGTTTAAGYCATGCGCCGCCGACATAACCGGCCGCGATCACCACAAACAGCGATAGGACGCGAGCGATGCGTGGAATCGCTTCCCAGTTGGCGGCGACGAAGATCATGATCGCGGCCGCCAGCAGCACGGCGGCCAGCATGGCCAGAATGGAGCCGAAGCTCAGCGACCGCCGTGCATTCGCCTCGATGTCGCTGGTCAATTTTTCGGCGGTTCCGGCGTCGATGAGGCCGCTTTCCACCCAGCGCGCGATGTCTTGCCTGACTCTGCCTACATAGCCTGCCAAAGGCGTCACTCCACTATTTTAGTCGGATTACCAGCCGACCGGAGCAAATCTTTGACGTCGCGTCATTTTCCGATTCTGGCTTCTTTGTGACATCGGTGTGAAACGGCTGCCATGTTGCATTGCACAAAACGCATTGCTGCCATGCGCCATTCGCACTTTTAAATCGATATGGGTCCACCTATCTTAGCGTCGTACAGAAAAGATGAACGAACGAAACAAAGACGTAAACGAGCAAGTATCATGAACCTGATCCGCAACTACCGCAACTGGCGCCGCTACCGGGAAACCGTTTCCGAGCTGAGCCGCCTGAGCAATCGGGAGTTGTCTGACCTCGGCATCAGCCGCAGCGACATTCCCTACGTGGCCCGCAAGTCGGCCTAAGGCTTTACGGGTCGCCTACGACCCGAACGACGAACTGAAGAGACACGAAAATGAACCTGATCCGCAACTACCGTAACTGGCGCGCTTATCGCGACACGGTCGAGCAGCTCGGTCGCCTGTCGAACCGCCAGCTGGAAGATATCGGCCTGTTCCGTATGGACATCAAGAAGGTCGCTCGCAAGGCGAGCTAAGCAATTTCGGCAGGGCCTACCTCCTCCCAGGCCCTGACGGATACGGTCAATCTTTACCTCCTCCCAAGGATTGACCACCAAAACGGCGCCCGCCGCATCCTCCTCCCAGCGGCGGGCGTTGTTTCCCAAAGAGAGTTTCGCCCTCTCCAGATTGGCGAAAGGAATTTCGTCAAAGCCGACCTCCTCCCCGGCGATGACGAATATGGTCGACCTCCTCCTCCTCCTCCCTGAGGTCGACCGCCGAAACGGTGCCCGCCGCATCCTCCTCCCAGCGGCGGGCATTGTTCCGAAAGAGAGTTTTGCCCTCTCCGATTGGCAAAAGGAATTTCGTCAAAGCCGACCTCCTCCCCGGCGATGACGAATAAGACCGGACCTCTCCTCCTCCCTGAGGCCGGTCACCAAAACGACACCCGCCGGACCTCCTCCCCCGGCGGGTGTTGTGTTTTTGGACCCTGCCAAAACCCCAGCCGATGCAGTGCGAGAATTGCATTCGTAGAGCCGAGGGACTATTGCGGGCTGCATGAGCAAAGACCCCATTCACATCGTCGGCGGCGGCCTCGCCGGTTCGGAAGCAGCCTGGCAGGCGGCGCAAGCCGGCGTACCTGTGATCTTGCACGAAATGCGCCCCGTGCGCGGCACCGACGCGCACAAGACTGACGGGCTGGCCGAGCTGGTCTGTTCCAACTCCTTCCGCTCCGACGACGCCGAAAGCAACGCGGTCGGGCTCCTGCATGCCGAAATGCGGCTGGCCGGTTCATTGATCATGGCCTCTGGCGACGCCAGCCAGGTTCCCGCCGGTGGCGCGCTGGCCGTTGACCGTGACGGCTTTTCGGCTGCCGTTACCGCCAGAATAGAGGCGCACCCGCTCATCACCATCCAGCGCGAGGAGATGGTCGGTCTGCCACCCGTCGAATGGGGACAGACCATTATTGCCACCGGCCCGCTGACCGCGCCATCTCTGGCGCAGGCGATCGCCACCGAGACCGGCGCCGATGCGCTCGCCTTCTTCGACGCCATCGCCCCAATCGCGCATTTCGACACGATCGACATGAATGTCGCCTGGTTCCAGTCGCGCTACGACAAGGTCGGCCCCGGCGGCACCGGCAAGGACTACATCAACTGTCCGATGGACAAGCCGCAATACGAGGCCTTCGTGCAGGCGTTGCTCGATGGTGGCAAGACCGAGTTCAAGCAATGGGAAGGCACGCCCTATTTCGACGGCTGCCTGCCGATCGAGGTGATGGCAGAGCGCGGTGTCGAAACGCTGCGCCATGGCCCGATGAAGCCGATGGGGCTCACCAACGCGCACAATCCGACGGTCAAGGCCTATGCAGTGGTGCAACTGCGGCAGGACAATGCGCTGGGCACGCTCTACAACATGGTCGGCTTCCAGACCAAGCTGAAGCATGCCGAGCAGGTGCGTATCTTCAAGACCATTCCGGGCCTCGAGAACGCCGAGTTCGCCCGGCTGGGCGGCTTGCACCGCAACACCTATATCAATTCGCCAACCCTGCTCGACGGATCGTTGCAGTTGAAGAGCCGTCCGGGCCTGCGCTTCGCCGGCCAGATTACCGGCTGCGAGGGCTATGTCGAAAGCGCCGCCATCGGCCTCCTGGCCGGTCGTTTCGCAGCCGCGGAACGGTTGGGAATGCCCATATCGCTGCCACCGGCCACTACCGCCTTCGGAGCGCTGCTCAACCACATCACCGGCGGCCACATCACCTCCGACGAAGAGCCCGGCAAGCGTTCGTTCCAGCCGATGAACGTCAATTTCGGCTTGTTCCCGCCACTGGAGCCTGGAACGAAACTGCGTCCCGACAACTTCGAGGGCCGTTTCCGCGGCAAGGACAAGTCGGTCGCCAGGAAGAAGGCGACGACGGCGCGCGCGCTTGCCGACTGCCGTGCCTGGCTTGGCCTGCCGACACAGGCGCAAGCCGCCGAATAGACGGGATTTACGGCAGCCCGCCGGCAGATTTGAGCGCCGCGCGTCCGTTCGGACGCGCAAAGGACGCTCTAACACTTTGAAGCTGCGCATCGTGCTTACCGAAAATCGATTCCGATTTTCGGGCCGATGCGCTAGTCTGCGCACCTCTTGGTCGGGGGGCCATCATGTTTCGGAAAAGAATAATCCTTGCCGCCGTGATTCTGGCGGTCGGCGCCGGCTGCACGACGGCACCGGAAGCGCTGCAATCGCTCGGCGACCGCAATTACATGCGCTATGCGACGGGCAAGCCTTATGCGCAGATTGCGTCGCAGAGCCAGATGTCCACGCAGGGCCTGGCAGGCGCGACCATCTACGGACCGATGATCGGCGAATATCGCCTGGCCGACGGCGACACCGTCTACCGTCACATCGACAATGTCGAATCGAGCAGAACCAATGTCGATGCCGGGATCGTCATGCAGCGCGAGAGCGTGGCCACACGCTATCGGCTCGCCTATTTCCGTGTCGGTGCCGACGGTATCGTCAAGGATTGGGCGACAGGCGCCCTGCCTGGCGAGCGGCTGGGCTGCACATGGTATGCCGGCGGCGTCATCCAGCAATGCAGCAGCGATAATCAACGCCTGCAGAGCCTGGCCGTTTACGACTCGCTGGTGCGCACGGCGAGTGAAAAACCTCTGTCGTCGTGGGGTACCCCCGTCGCCAGCCCACAGTAACGGCAGCTACCAAGGTTATTCGGCCGGTTCGATCTTGCTGTCAGGCAGCCCCGGCCTGCCGGCCTCGGTCGGATTGCGCCGCACATAGGCGGCCTTCAGCGTTTCGGACGTGTCGCGCGAACCGTCATGGCTCCAGCCTGGCGGCATGAACAGATACCGGAGGCGCTGGCCAAGCGTCAGGCCCGGTGAGAAGGCGTCCTTGAACATGCCGATCCATTCATGGAATGCCACCTTGAGCGGGTTGAAGGTGCCGATGTTCTTGACGATGCCGTAGCGCGGCAGATCCTCTTCCAGCTCCTCGACAAAGGTACCGAACATGCGATCCCAGATGATCAGCGTTCCAGCATAGTTGGCATCGAGATAGCGTGGATTGGTGGCGTGGTGGACGCGGTGATGCGAGGGCGTGTTGAAGATGAATTCGAACCAGCCCCACATCCTGCCGATCGTCTCGGTGTGGATCCAGAACTGATAAACGAGGTTGAAGCCGTAGACGAAGGCGATCAGCGCCGGATGGAAGCCGAGCAGCACCATCGGCACCTGCAGCACGAACATGCCGGTGAACAGGCCGGTCCAGCTTTGCCGGAGCGCCGTCGAGAGATTGTAGTGCTGGCTGGAATGGTGGTTGACGTGCTCCGCCCACACCCAGCGGCAGCGATGGGCGATGCGATGGTACATGTAATAGCGCAGGTCATCGATCAGGAAGGCCGCGATACAGGTCCATACCGACACCCCGAGGTCAAGGAAGCGGAACTGCCAAACCCACAACAGCGCCGAGTAGGAGACGATGCCGAGCAGAATGCCGGCGGCGACGTTACCGGTGCCCATCATCAGGCTGGTCAGCGTATCGCGTGTCTCGAACGCCCCCTTGGTGCGGCCGGTGCGCACCAGCCATAGTTCGATCAGGATGGCGATGACGAAAAACGGAATGGCGAGTTTCGTGACATCGGGAAACTGATAAGTCTCCATCAGGCGGCCTCCTGCCTTGCCGGCTGGCTTTTGGGATCGAGTGAGGCGAGCACGGCCTGCACCGCCGCCGCGTCGGCAAAGGCGAAACGCCCGCCCCGCCAGGTGAAATCCTTGAAGCGCAGCGACAGCACCTTGCTTTCCACAAGGCTGGCGAGGTCGACATCCGCCGGCGTCACGATGCGCGTCAGAAAGCGATCGCCGATGACCTGGACCACGCCGGTCCGGCCCTGGCCAAGATCGAGGAAAGCAGCCCCGCCATCCTCAGTCAGATAGACCGTGGCCGGCCGCAAATCGGGAAAGTCGACGGTGAAGCGCTCAAGGGCTGCCCGCGCATCGACGAGACGCGCGGTCCGGCTGCCGCCCGTAAAATGCACGGCAGCGACCGCGAGCGAAATGCCGGAGACGACCATCACCACAAGAATTGGCAAGCTGATCAAGGATGCTCCTCCGGGCAAACGCCTCCTCTGCGTTCGAATCCGCCGGAAACCTAGCATGGTTGACGTTTACGTCAAAGACAGAATTAGGAGCACGTGCGACGCGGTCGACATGCCCAGGCAAATTCCGCACTGTTCCAGATGATCGCTCTGCTCTGAGGAGCAGGCCGGTTCAACCCCAGCCGCGCCCGGCTTTCCGCAGTAGCAGCCAATGCCGGCGCAAAGCCGAAAGCCGTGCCGTTCCAGCAAGCGGCGACGCCTTGCCGCTCATCGCGGCCAGATAGGCTTTCGTCAGCACCAGCGGCAAAAATGCCGGGCGCAGCGATATCGGCAGAGAGGCCGCTCCACGCTCGAAGGCAACAAGGTGCTCCTGTGCCAGTGCAATCATCGCAGCGACCGCGCGTTGGGCGCCCGGTCCGCCATCGCCGCTCAGGAACTCCTGCGGTGATGTGCCGACCGCCACCAGGATATCGACCGGCACATAGCACTGCCCCCGCGCTCGGTGCAGCGGCAGAAGAAGCAGCAAGCCGGTGATGGCTTGCGCGCAGCCGGCATGGCCGGCGAGTTCCGCGAAGCGAGGCGCTTCGGCCTTGTCGAGCACCAGCGCCGCAAGCTGGATCAGCGCCGACGCCGTCTCGCCGCAATAACCTTCGAGATCGGTGCGCGATGGCATCGGGTCGTCGTAGAGGTCGAAGACGCGCGCTTCCAGATAATTGTCGAATGCTTGCCTGGGCAGGTCGTGCCGTCTGATCGCGGCAACCAGTACTTCGGCCAAGGGATGACCGGCGCCGGCATCGGCCGCGTCGGAGGCGATGATGTCGCGCCACCATTGCAGCCGCACTTCGCCCGGCAATGCCTCGCGAATGCGGTCGCGCACGCCGGCAATCTCGGCATTAAAGGCATAAAGGGCCAGAAGTGCGTCGCGCTTTTCGGCCGGTGCATAGAGCGCCGACAGATAACGGTCATGGTCGGCACCGCGCACCATGTCGATCACGGTCTTGGCGGGATCAGTCACCTCAGTCGACTGCGACAAGCGCGGCGGCCACGGCGCGGTCTTCGGCGAGCAGCACATTGTAGGTGCGCACCGCAGCGCCCGTCGACATCGGATCGGCCGAGATACCCGCCTGCTTCAAGGCGGCGCGCAACGCCGCCGGCAAGGGCCGCAACTCCTTGCCCATGCCGACCAGCAGGATCTCGATCTTGCCGGCCTCGGCCAGAACCTTGTCGAAATCCGCCACGCTCAAGGCAGTCGCATCGGCCGGCTGCCAGCCATGGATGCCCGAGGGCAGGCAAAGCAGCGAGCCGCGATGCGACATGTCGGCGAAGCGGAAGCCGCCATTGCCGTAAGCCTCGATCGCCGCGCGGCCCGGAAAATGCGCCTCGCGGATGATGATGCCCTTGCCGAACAAACCCTTCGCCACGGCAGCGGCCGTCAGGTCGCGACGGCCTTGCCGTTCACCGGCTTCTCCCCTTCAGCCGCGTCCGACGAACGCAGCTTGAACAGGATCAGCAGCGGAGCCGCGATGAAGATCGACGAATAGGTGCCGAACACCACGCCGAACAGCATCGCCAGCGTGAAGGAACGAATCACCTCGCCGCCGAACAACACCAGCGCCAGCAAGGCCAGAATGGTGGTCACCGATGTCAGGGTCGTTCTGGACAACGTCTCGTTGATGGCGTTGTTCAGAAGCTGCGGCATCGGCATCTTCTTGTATTTTCGTAAGTCTTCGCGAACGCGGTCATAGACGACGATCGTATCGTTCAGCGAGTAGCCGATGATCGTCAGGATGGCGGCAATGGACGATTGGTTGAATTCTATGCCTGTCAGACAGAAGAACCCGATCGTCATGACGATATCGTGCACGGTGGCGACGATGGCGCCGACAGCGAACTGCCATTCGAACCGGAACCAGACATAGATCAGGATGCCAACCAGCGCGACCAGCATGCCGATCGTGCCTTGCTTGGCCAGTTCGCTCGACACGGTCGGGCCGACCACTTCGACGCGGCGGAAGTCGTAGCTGTCCTGCAGTTCGCCGCGCACCTTGTCGATGACGCTCTGCTCGGCATTGTCGCCTTCGGACTGGGCCGCAACGCGGATCAGCACGTCATTGTCGTTGCCGAACTGCTGCACCTGCACTTCGCCGATGTTGAGCTGCGAAAGCTTGCCGCGAATATCGGCGATGTTGGCCGGTCCGCTCTTCGACTGGACCTCGATCAGCGAACCGCCCTTGAAGTCGACGCCGTAGTTGATGTTGACGGTCATGAACAGCACGACCGACAGGATCGACAGCGCGGACGACAGCGCGAAGGTCCAGCGGCGGATGCCCATGAACGGGATCTTGGTGCCCGGTGGCACGAAGGTCACCGGCGCGCGCGGGATTTCCTTCGGCTTGGCGCGGCGCAGCCACATGGAGACCAGCAGACGCGTGAAGGTGAAGGCGGTGAAGACGGTGGTCAGGATGCCGATGGCGAACGTCACCGCGAAGCCCTTCACCGGGCCGGTGCCGAGATAGAACAGCACGACGGTGGCGATAAGGGAGGTGACATTGGAATCGACAATCGTCGCCAGCGCCTTCGAGAAGCCGGTGTCTATCGCCTGGATGACCGAGCGTCCGTTGCGTCGCTCCTCGCGAATACGCTCGTAGATCAGCACGTTGGAATCGACCGCCATGCCGATGGTCAAAACGATACCGGCGATACCGGGTAGCGTCAGCGTGGCACCCAGCAGCGACAGCAGCGCGACGATCATCGCCACATGCACGGCCAGCGCGATGTTGGCGAGGAAGCCGAGGAAGCCGTAAGCCACGAACATGAAGGCAACGACAAGGATCGAGCCGATGATACCGGCGATCTTGCCGGCCTGGATCGAATCCTGACCGAGGCCCGGACCGACGGTACGTTCTTCGATCACCGTCAGCGTGGCCGGCAGCGCGCCGGCGCGCAGCAGCACCGCGAGGTCGTTGGCGCTCTGGGCGGTGAAGTTGCCGGAAATCTGGCCGGTGCCGCCGAGGATCGGCTCGCGGATCTGCGGCGCCGAGATCACCTGGTTGTCGAGGATGATGGCGAACAGCTTGCCGACATTCTGCTGGGTAGCCTGGCCGAAGCGCGTGGCACCCTTGGAATCGAAGCGGAACGAGACGACTGGCTCGTTGTTCTGCGAATTGAACGTCGCCTGCGCATCGACGAGATTTTCACCCGAAACGATGACACGGTTCTCGATCAGATAGGGAACCGGCGGATCGTCCTTCGAATAGAGCACGCTCGACCCTGCCGGCGGACGGCCGTTGAGGGCTTCCTGCACCGGCATCGACTGATCCACCATCTGGAAGGTCAGCTTGGCGGTCTGGCCGAGAATTTCCTTGAGGCGCTGCGGGTCCTGCAGGCCCGGCACCTGCACCAGGATGCGGTCATCGCCCTGACGCTGCACGATCGGTTCGGTGGTGCCGAGTTCGTTGACGCGGCGGTCGACCACCTCGATCGACTGCGCCAGCGCCGTCGTCGAGCGGTACTTGATGCCCGCGTCCGTCATGGTGAAGCGCAGGAGCCCAGGCTCCGGCTCGTCCATGGCCCATTCGGTGATGGAACCGCCGGTGAACAGGCCGGAGGTAACCGGCGCGATCAGGGCTTTCAGCGCTTCCTTGGCCGCATCCACCTGGGCGGTGTCGCGAACGCGCACCTGCACCATGCGCCCGGTGCCGGACAGGCCGGTGTAGCCGACCTTGGCATCGCGCAGCAGCGTTCTGATCTCATCGCGCGTGGCTTCCAGACGATCCTTGATCAGGTCGTTCTGGTCGATTTTGAGAAGGATGTGAGAACCGCCCTGCAAGTCGAGGCCGAGCGTCATCTGCTTTTTCGGCACCCAACTCGGCAACTTGGCCAAGGTATCCGCCGGAATGAGATTAGGGGCGGCAAGGATGAACGTAGCGGCAACGGCCAGCCAGATCAGGATTGCCTTCCAGCGCGAAAAATAGAGCATGTTCTACGATCCAGTGGGCCGATCGGCGCGCCAGGCGCGCCAAGGCACTCAGTTCTTGGCGTTCTGGTTGGCGACCGGCTCGCCCTTGACCCGCACGTCGGCGATGGTGCTGCGCACAGCTGTCACCTTGAGGCCATTGCCGAGGTCGACCTCGAGTTCATTGTCGTCGACCACCTTGGTGACCTTGCCGACGAAGCCGCCGCCGGTGACGACCGTATCGCCGCGACGGATCGCGGCCAGCATCTCGCCGCGCTTCTTCATCTGCGTGCGCTGCGGACGGATGATCAGAAAATACATGATCACGAAAATGAGGACAAACGGCAAAATGCTGATGAAAACATCGGGCGTGGCGCCAACGCCCTGGGCGTATGCCGGTGTTACGAACATCGAAAACTCCTGAGACGTAAAGGAAAGCCGTTATCTGGCCCATGAAATTTGGCCGGAATATAGTCGGTAAAGCTACTATTGCAACCATCCCCCGCCCTGCTCCCGTCGCACTTCCCCCGCCGTGTCGTATTGGTCGCACATCCGCTTGCAAAAGCCGAAGGCTCGTGAGAGAACCGTACGGTACGGTACGCAACCGAAACGCAGGCTTCGCAATCACGCCGAGGACATATCTTGCCCCAGGAAACCATCGCAGCACTGTCCGAGAAACTCGACCGCCTGATCGACGCCGTCAGCCGGCTGGCACCGCCGCAGGCACCAAAAACGGACCTCACCGCCGTCGATTGTTTTGTCTGGCAGGCCGATCCCGGTTATCTGGAGCCGATCGCCAGGGTGAACAGGGTCGATATCGGCTTGATCCGCGGCGTCGACCGCGTGCGCGACATCCTGTTCGACAACACTGAACGTTTCGCCTCCGGCTTTGCGGCCAACAACGTGCTTCTGTGGGGCGCGCGCGGCATGGGCAAGTCGTCGCTGGTCAAGGCCGTGCATGCCGCGATCAATGCCGCCGGCAAGCCGGGCGGTCCGCTCAAGCTGATCGAGATCCATCGCGAGGACATCGACACGCTGCCGAAGCTGATGGCGATGCTCAAGGCTGCCCCCTACCGCTTCATCCTGTTCTGCGACGACCTCTCCTTCGATCATGACGACACGTCCTACAAGTCGCTGAAGGCAGCGCTGGAGGGCGGCGTCGAAGGACGTCCAGGCAACGTCATCTTCTACGCCACGTCCAACCGGCGGCATCTGCTGCCGCGCGACATGATCGACAATGAACGCTCCACCGCGATCAACCCGTCAGAGGCGGTCGAGGAAAAAGTGTCATTGTCGGACCGCTTCGGCCTGTGGCTCGGTTTCCACAAATGCTCGCAGGACGACTATCTCGACATGGTCAACGGCTATGCCAACCACTTCGGCCTCGACATCGACACCGACACGCTGCGCGCCGAGGCACTGGAATGGGCGACCACGCGCGGCAGCCGCTCTGGCCGCGTGGCGTGGCAATTCACGCAGGACCTTGCCGGCCGCCTCGGCAGGCCGCTGGCCGACTGATCGGGCAACGCATTTTTCGTTCCCATTGAACCGAAAAAGCCCGCTTCTTGCGAAGCGGGCCAAGCTGCCGGGCCGGACTGGAGGTCGACAGCCCGAAATCGTTCTTGCTCTTCTATTCGAGGCCTATCCTGTTCGGGAAAGCCTTACTCCAGGAACGTCTGCGGATCGACCGGCGACGAATTCTTGCGCACCTCGAAATGCAACTTCGGCGCGTCGGTGGTGCCGCTCATACCGGAGCGCGCGATCTCCTGGCCGCGCTTGACCTTCTGGCCGCGCTGCACTTCCAGCGAGGAAGCATGGCCGTAGACGGTGACCAGTCCATCCTCGTGGCGCACCAGCACGGTGTTGCCGAATTCCTTGAGACCGTCGCCGGCATAGATGACGACGCCGTTCTCCGCGGCCTTGACCGGCGTGCCTTCCGGCACGGCGATGTCGATACCGCCCTGCCCGGCCTTGAAGCCCGTGATGACGCGGCCGCGCACCGGCCAGCGCATCTTGCCGATGCCGGTTGAGTCAGGCGCTTCGGCGGCATCGCTCTCGGCCTGCTGGATGACCTTCTGGTCCTTCTTCGGCGGCGTATAGGTGGCGAGCGTCGCGGCAGGCTTTTCCTGCGGCGGGATCGAGGCCGTCTTGACCGCGTCCACCGGTGCCGCCGCAGCCGGAGCGGCTGGTTTGGCGGCCGCAACGGTCGCGGCTCCGGCAGCCGGCGCCTTCAGCGTCTGGCCGATGCGCAGCAACCCGTCCTGCATGCCGTTGGCCTGCTTCAGCGCGGTTGTGGTGACGCCCATCTTCTTGGCAACCGACGACAGCGTATCGCCCTTCTGGACGACATAACCGCCGGCACTTGCCTTCGGCTGCACGGCTGCAACCTGTGCTTCCTTGCCGGGTTTGGTCTTCGGATCGCTGGCTGCGGCGGAAGAATCGACCTGCGCGACGCCCTTGCCTTCCTTGACCTTCGGCTGCTGCGGCAAAACGGCGACCTTGTCGCCCGGTGCGTTGGCCGGCAGCGGGATCTTGTTGGCCGGCACGTCGTATTTGGTGCCTCGCGACGACTTGGCGTCGGCGACATTGGGATCGTTGTCGGGCGCCGAAACCGGCGCCTTGTTGGTGTAGACATAGGTCGGGATGACCAGCTTCTGGCCGCTACGCAGCCCGTTGGCGTCGGCCAGACCATTGGTCTTCAAGATGACGTCGGCCGGCACACCATAGCGACGCGACAGATTGTACACCGTCTCGCCTTCACGTGCGGTGATCTGCGTACCACCGGCACGTGACCAGCCCTTCACGTCCTCGGCTGCAGTCTGGGCGCTGGCGATTGCGGAATTGACCGGCGCCTGCACCTGGTTGATGCCGCCGGTGAGGGTCTGATCGACCTTGGCCACCTTGGCGGCACCCTTTGCCAGCACCGGCGCCGCAGCCGTCGTGGCGGCGGCCGAAACCGAATTGGCGACGGGCGGCAATGGCTGGGCGGAAACCGGCTGCAGGCTCGAACGCGAGACCGAAGCGCGCGAATAGGTGTTGTTGGAAGCCGGAGCCTGGACATCGCCCGGATAGGGCTGCGAAACCGGCTGCTTTTCGATGATGGAGCGCTGGTTGTCGGTCGAGGCCGTCGCCATCGTGTCGACACCGCCGAAGCGGGCGACCTGGGAACTGCACCCTGACACCGCGCCGATGATCAGCAACATGGCGCAGCCACGCGTCAAATTGCGCTTGTTTGCCTTCAAGGATTTGAACTGCATCGCAATAACCCGCACTTACCCGGTACTCACTGGACTGGATTAAAGCGCGTTAATGTTACTGGTCAGTTAAACCGTTAGAATCCGTCGAAATTTTTCTTAAAATATTTGTCCGGATAAGGGCGCCGCAGTTGGCCTGCCGTCAGATGATGGCGGCGACGCCTGGCAGGATCGGCTGGAAACGCACGGTGCCGATGTCCTCGCGCTCGAAGCGGCTGCCGACCTTGATCAGCTTGGCCAGCACCTGCTCGCCCTCTTCCGGCCCGATCGGCGCGATCACCGAACCGCCGCTCGACAACTGGTCGAGCAGGAAGCGCGGCAAGGCATCGAAAGCAGCCCAGACGATGATCCGGTCGAACGGCCCCTCATTGACGAGGCCGTTGGAGCCGTCGGCGTGACGGGCGAACGCATTGGTGATGCCAAGCGCCTCGAACCGCTGCTTGGCGAGTTCGATCAGCGTCTTGTAGCGGTCGACGGTGACAACGCGCGCCGCGAGCCTTGCCATGACGGCGGCGGTGAAGCCCGAACCGGTGCCGATCTCCAGCACCCGGTGACCGGGTTCGATGTTGAGCGCGGTGATGACGGCCGCCTGCAGGTCGGCGCCCTCCATGGCCTCGCCGCACTCGATCGGCAGCATACGGTCGGTCCAGGCGATGGAGTGGAACTGGCCCGAGATGAAGGCGGGACGCGGCGTCGCCTCGAAGGCGGCGATCAGCGGTTTCGGCACGGCACCCTTGCCACGCAGGCGAAGCAGGAAGGCGGCGAAACCCTCGCGTTCGTCGAAACCAGCAATCATGCAAGCGCCTTCGTCAATTGGTCGCGGATCTCGTAGGCGGTCAGGTCGAGGTGCAGCGGCGTCACCGAAACCAGCCGGTTGCGCATGGCGTGCAGGTCGGTTCCGGCCTTGCCTTCCGCCGGCTCGCGGCCGAAACGCAGCCAGTAATAAGGCAGGCCGCGCCCGTCGCGGCGCTCGTCGACCCACAGCGAATGCACCAGTTTGCCCTGCGAGGTCACCACGGTGCCGGCAACTTCGTCCGGCGTGCAGTTCGGGAAATTGACGTTGAGCAGCACGCCTTCCGGCAGCGGCATGGCCACCAGCTTCTTCAGCAGCGCCGGCGCCAGCGCTTCGGTGGTCTCGTAAGGCACCACGCGGTCCTCGCCGACATAAGAATAGGCCTGGCTGACGGCAATGGAACGCACGCCGAGCAGCGTGCCTTCCATGGCGCCGGCAACGGTGCCCGAATAGGTGACGTCGTCGGCGATGTTGGCGCCCGAATTGACGCCCGACAGGATCAGGTCCGGCATGCCGGGCAGGATCTTGCGTACGCCCATGATGACACAGTCGGTCGGCGTGCCGCGCACCGCATAGTGCTTCTCGCTGATCTTGCGCAGGCGCAAAGGTTCGGAGATCGACAGCGAATGCGCGTAGCCGGACTGGTCGGTCTCCGGCGCCACCACCCAGACATCGTCGGAAAGCGTGCGGGCGATGCGCTCCAGAGAGGCCAGGCCCTCGGCGTGAATGCCGTCGTCATTGGTCAGAAGAATGCGCATTATTTCGATTCGATTCTTTCCAGGCCGCCCATGTAAGGCTTCAGCGCTTCAGGAATCGTTACGCTGCCATCCTCGTTCTGATAATTTTCCATGACCCCGATCAGCGCGCGGCCGACCGCCACGCCCGAACCGTTCAGCGTGTGCACGAACAGATTGCCCTTGCCCTCGCGGTCCTTGTAGCGGGCGTTCATGCGCCGCGCCTGGAAGTCGCCGCAGACCGAGCAGGACGAGATTTCGCGATAGGCGTTCTGGCCGGGCAGCCAGACCTCGATGTCGTAGGTCTTGCGGGCGCCAAAACCCATGTCGCCCGTGCACAACGCCACGGTGCGGTATGGCAGGCCGAGCCGCTTCAGCACTTCCTCTGCGCATTGCGTCATGCGCTCGTGTTCGGCGATCGAGCCTTCCTGGTCGGTGATGGAGACCAGCTCGACCTTGTAGAACTGGTGCTGGCGCAGCATGCCGCGGGTGTCGCGGCCGGACGAGCCCGCTTCCGACCGGAAGCACGGGGTGAGCGCGGTGAGCCGCAGCGGCAACCTGTCATGCGCGACGATCTCCTCGCGCACCAGATTGGTCAGCGACACCTCCGCCGTCGGGATGAGGCCGAGCCGGCTCTCGCCATGCGGCGTGAAGAACAGGTCTTCCTCGAATTTCGGCAACTGCCCGGTGCCGAACAGCACCTCGTCGCGCACCAGAAGCGGCGGCTGCACTTCGGTGTAGCCATGCTCGGTCGTGTGCAGGTCGAGCATGAACTGGCCAAGCGCCCGCTCGAGCCTGGCCAACTGGCCTTGCAGAATGGTGAAGCGCGAACCCGACAGCTTGGCGGCGCGCTCGAAATCCATCAGGCCGAGCGCCTCGCCGATCTCGAAATGCTCCTTCACCCAGTTGGGCCGCGTGGCGATGGTGCCGACCTTGCGCACCTCGACATTGTCGTGCTCGTCCTTGCCGACCGGCACGTCGGGCAGCGGAATGTTGGGCATCACCGCCAGCGTGCCTTCCAGCGCCTCGTCCAGCCGGCGTTCCTCGGCCTCGCCGCCCTGGATGAAGCTCTTGATCTCGGCGACCTCGGCCTTCAGCTTTTCAGCCAGTTCGGCGTCCTTCATGCCGAGCGCCTTGCCGATCTCCTTGGAGGCGGTGTTGCGGCGCTCCTGCGCTTCCTGCAGGCGGCCGAGATGGGCGCGGCGCGCCTCGTCCTTGGCAACGATGTCCTCGACAGTGGACTGCGCGTCGGCCGACGACCACGAGCGCTTCACCAGCGCGTCGATGAGGGCCTGCGGGTTTTCGCGAATCCATCTGATATCAAGCATTGTCCGTCCATCCTGAAGGGAGAGCCGTGGGGTAACGCTCCTCGGCGCCGGATGCAAGGGCGAGACCGTGTCACCTTGACGGCAGCGGAGTGTCCTTTCCACGCGATTACATCGCCACGCTGCCTTTCGGCCCTGGCCATTGGCAAAGGGGTGGGAAGCGGGGCGCCGGGTCGGTGCCTCTTAGCAAACAGTACGTGGCGCCTTCCGGGCGCCCCGCCAGTGTTCTTGCCCCGGACCGACCTCGCCGTCATTCGCGACGGCAGACTTCGGGCCTCGAGCCGCCATTTTCGGCGGCCGGGTTTTTCCAGGGCCCGGACTTAGGGCTCGTCACCAGACACCGCCACCGTTAGCGCTGCCAGTCCGGCACCGGCGCCCTCCCTGATACCCGGTGCGCACCAG
>NZ_JBFRGM010000030.1:0-63978 GCF_052115345.1 Mesorhizobium sp. 2RAF21
TGCCGTCGCTGCCGTCGCGAACGACGGCGAGGTCGGTCCGGGGCAAGAACACTGGCGGGGCGCCCGGAAGGCGCCAGCATCTAAATAGCGTGAGGCACCGACCCGGCGCCCCGCTTCCCACCTCCCTCAAGGGGAGTGTTTTTTGACAATGGCCAGACGCGAAAGCGGGCGTGGCGATGAATAAGTGTATCAACGCGTCATCGCGTCATCGCGCCGACGCGACTGCACCGCCGCCGTCATTCCGGCCGAGCGCAGCGAGAGCCGGAACCCATTGGCCGCCCGTCGTCGGGCACGGCCCGGTCCTCGTCCTGAACCGTTCAGACAGCCGACCCGGCGCTGTGCGTTTCGTTCTCATCAGCGCGACCTTCGTTCCCGGCCGCGCTGCTCAATGGGTTCCGGGTCGGCGCTCGGCTTCGCCTCGCTGGCCCGGAATGACGAAGGCGTGGGATGGGACAAGCCCGCGACTGCGGGCCGCCGGTCGAAGACCACAAGCGCGACTGACCGATTGGATTCCGCATCCGCGCTTCCTACTTGTGCCGAAAGGCTCTAGCCTCCCGCGCAATCAGAATCGCTAGCCAAGGCTCACCATGCGCTGCCCCTATTGCCAGTCCGAAGACACGCAGGTGAAGGATTCGCGTCCCGCCGAGGATGGCGCCGCCATCCGCCGGCGCCGCGTCTGCCCCGATTGCGGCGGTCGTTTCACCACTTTCGAGCGCGTGCAGCTGCGCGATCTGGTCGTCGTCAAGAAATCGGGCCGCAAGGTGCCGTTCGACCGCGACAAGCTCGCCCGCTCGGTCGAGACGGCGGTGCGCAAGCGCAATGTCGATCCCGACCGCATCGACCGCGCCGTCACCGGCATCGTGCGCCAGCTCGAAAGCTCGGGCGAGACCGAGATTCCCTCGGCCGAGGTCGGGCGCCTGGTGATGGACGCGTTGAAGTCGCTGGACGACGTCGCTTATGTGCGGTTCGCCTCGGTCTATCGCAATTTCCGCGAAGCCAAGGATTTCCATGACGTGCTCGGCGAGCTGAAGGGCGACGAGGACGCCGGCTAGACCGTGGTTTCGCACAGCAGCCCAGAACAGCACGCCCTCGACCGCCGTTTCATGGCGGCGGCGATCCGCCTGTCGCGGCGCAATCTTGGCCGCACCGCCACCAACCCCTCCGTCGGCACCATCATCGTGCGCGACGACGGCAATGGCCCGATGATCGTCGGCACCGGAGTAACCGCGATCGGCGGGCGTCCGCATGCCGAGACCGAGGCCCTGGCCGAGGCCGGCCCGCTGGCGCAAGGCGCCACCGCCTATGTGACGCTGGAGCCCTGTGCGCATCACGGCCGCACGCCGCCTTGCGCCAACGCGCTGGTTTCGGCCGGCATCGCCCGGGTGGTCGGGGCCGCCAGCGACCCCGATCCGCGGGTGTCCGGCAAGGGCTACGCCATTCTGAGGACCGCCGGCGTCGAAGTGGTCGAGCGGCTGCTCGCCGAGGAAGCCGCCGAACAGATGGCCGGTTATATGAACCGGTCGCTCAAGAAGCGGCCTGAAGTGGTTCTGAAACTTGCGCTGTCGGCCGACGGCATGATCGGCCGCAAGGGCGACGGCCAGATATCGATCACCGGCGACGCGGCGCGGCGCGAGGTGCATCTGATCCGGGCGGAAACCGACGCGGTGCTGATCGGTATCGGCACCGCGCTGGAGGACGATCCGGCGCTCACCGTGCGATTGCCCGGACTGGAGACACATTCGCCGGCGCGCATCGTGCTCGACCGCCACATCCGGTTGCCGGAAAACGCCAAGCTGGTGGCCGAGGCTGACCGTGTGCCGCTCTACATCGCCGCCTGCGCCGAGGCCGACCCGCATCGGCGGGCGGCGCTCGAACGGCGCGGCGTGCGCTTCATCGGCACCGAGACGATCGATGGCCGCGTCGCCTTGCCGGAACTCATGGAGGATCTGGCCGCGCTCGGCATGGCGAGTGTGCTGGTCGAGGGCGGCGCGGAGGTGGCGAAAGCCTTTCTCGACGAGGGCTTGGTCGACCGTATCGTGCTGTTCACCGGGCCGGAGGCGATCGGCGAGGGCGGCATTGCCTCGCCCGTCGACGCGGGCAGCATTCCGGCCGGATTCCGCAAATTGCGCGAGACCCGCTTCGGCGAGGATCGCGCCACCGAATGGATAAGGGATATCTACTGATGTTCACCGGCATCGTCACCGACATCGGCACCGTCGCCGCCGTCAGCCCGCGCAAGGAAGGCGTCGGCCTGCGCATCGACACCAGATACGATCCCGCCACCATCGACATCGGCGCCTCGATCTCCTGCGGCGGCGTCTGCCTGACGGTGACGGCGCTGCCCGAACAGGGCTCGAACGCCCGCTGGTTCGAGGTCGAGGCGTGGGAAGAGGCGCTGAGGCTGACGACGGCGTCCGGCTGGCAGGCCGGCACGCGCATCAATCTGGAACGGGCGCTGAAGATCGGCGACGAACTGGGCGGCCATATCGTGTCCGGCCATGTCGACGGCACCGCCACTATCCTGGCGCGGGAGGACGAGGGCGAGGCCGTGCGTTTCACGCTGGAAGCGCCGCGCGAACTCGCCAGGTTCATCGCGCCGAAGGGGTCGGTGGCGTTGGACGGCACCTCGCTCACCGTCAACAAGGTGGAAGGCACACGCTTCGACGTGCTTCTGATCCACCATTCGCTGCAGGTCACCACCTGGGCGGACCGGCAGGCAGGCGACCGCGTCAATCTCGAGATCGACACCATGGCGCGTTATGCGGCGCGCCTGGTGGAGGCCGCTAAAGAGGGGCTCTGACGGAGCCGAACGCCGCCGGCCGGCCAAGACACTGAAACGTCGCTTGCGCCCGCCGCCGCTTCGGCCTAAGTCACCGGCAATCCCGGAGACCTTCATGGCTGGCATATCCCAACACGGCAAGGCGTTCATCCGTCCCGAGCGGAACGCCCATCTACTCATCATCGAGGCGCGTTTCCACGACGACCTCGCCGACGCGCTGCTCGACGGCGCCACCAGCGCGCTCAAGGAAGCCGGCGCAACCTGCGACATCGTCACGGTTCCGGGTTCCCTGGAAATTCCGGCGGTCATCGCCTTCGCGCTCGACGGCATGGCCGAGGGCGGCAAGGTGTATGACGGTTTCGTCGCGCTGGGTTCGATCATTCGCGGCGACACCTATCATTTCGACATCGTGGCCAACGAATCGAGCCGCGCGCTGATGGACCTTTCGGTGCAGGAATCGCTTTGCATCGGCAACGGCATCCTGACCACCGAGAACGACGAACAGGCCTGGGTGCGCGCCAGGAAGAGCGAAGGCGACAAGGGCGGTTTCGCCGCGCGCGCCGCGCTCACCATGATCGCGCTGAAAGACAGACTGGGAGCGCAATCGTGACCGAACCGTCCGAGCCCGGCTCCGTTCCGCGCCAGGCCAACAAGCGCGGTGCCGCTCGGCTTGCCGCCGTGCAGGCGCTCTACCAGATGGACGTCGCCGGCTCCGGCCTGCTAGAGATCACCGCCGAATACGAGGCCTTCCGGCTCGGCAAGGAAGTCGACGGCGCGCTTTACCGCGAGGCTGATGCGCAGTGGTTCCGCGCCATCCTGGCC
Source organism: Mesorhizobium sp. 2RAF21 (assembly GCF_052115345.1). Lineage (NCBI taxonomy): Bacteria > Pseudomonadati > Pseudomonadota > Alphaproteobacteria > Hyphomicrobiales > Phyllobacteriaceae > Mesorhizobium > Mesorhizobium sp. 2RAF21. The sequence goes on from NZ_JBFRGM010000030.1 coordinate 3,602, forward strand.
GGCGTGGTGGAGAACCAGAAGACGGTCGATCCGGTGATCCGCCAGGCGCTGACCGACGACTGGCCGCTGTCGCGGCTCGATTCGACGCTGCGCGCCATCCTGCGCGCAGGCGTCTACGAGTTGATGAAGCGCGAGGACGTGCCGGTGGCGGTCATCGTCTCCGAATATGTCGACATCGCCAAGGCCTTCTATTCCGAGGACGAGCCGAAGCTGGTCAACGCCGTGCTCGACCGTGTGGCGCGCCGCATGCGCGGCGAGGGAAGAGGCAAGGACGCACGATGAGCGTGGTGACGGCGGCCGCACAAAACGAGGCGCGCCGCACCGCCTACATCCTGTCCGCCGCGCAGGCGGTGTTGGGCTCGGCCGGGCCGATCTGTTTCGCGCTCGGCGCGCTGGCCGGCGAATACATGCTGGGGCCGGACAAGTCGCTGGCCACCGCTCCGCTCACCGGTTACTCGGTCGGCCTGGCCGTGGGCGCGCTGCCTTCGGCGGCGCTGATCCGCAAGCTCGGCCATCGCGACGGATTTCTGGTCGGCACGGGCGTGACCGGGCTTGGCGGGCTCGTCGCCACCATCGCCCTGTTCCAGTCGAGCTTCTGGCTGTTCGTCTTCGGCCTGCTGGTCATCGGCGCGGGTGCTGCCTTCGTGCAGCAATTCCGCTTCGCCGCCGCCGACAACGCCCCGCCTGAATTCAAGGCGCGCGCCATTTCCTTCGTCCTGGCCGGCGGCATCATAACCGCCATCCTCGGCCCCCAGGTGGTGATCTTCACCAAGGACCTTCTGGCGCCGGTGCCTTTTGCCGGCGCCTTTGCCTCGATCCTCGGCCTGGTGGCCTTGGGCGCGGCGATCCTGTTCTTCCTGCGCCCCAACCATGCGACCAAGACCGTCGAGGTCGCCGCTGACGGTGGTCGCCCGCTTGCCGAAATCATCAGCCAGCCGCGCTTCTTCATCGCGCTTTTGTGCGCGGTCGGCTCCTATACGCTGATGACCTTCGTCATGACCGGCGCGCCGTTGGCCATGGTCGGCTGCGGCCTCTCGTCGGACGAGGCGACGCTCGGCATCTCCTGGCACGTAATGGCCATGTTCGGGCCGAGCTTCTTTACCGGGCGGCTCATTCACCGTTTCGGCGCTCCGGCCATCGTGGCGATCGGCTTCGTTTTGTTGATCGCCTGCGCAGTGGTGGCGCTCTCGGGAATCCAGCTGTGGCAGTTCTGGACCACGCTGATCCTGCTTGGGCTCGGCTGGAATTTCGGCTTCATCGGTTCGACCGCCATGGTGACGGAAAGCTACCGGCCGGAAGAGAAGGGAACCATCCAGGGTTTCCACGACCTCGTGCTGTTCGGTGCGGTGGCGTTCGCCTCGCTGATGTCAGGAGCGGTCTACAATGCCTGGGGCTGGAACATGCTGGCCTGGGTGGTGTTTCCGATATCGCTTCTGTGCCTTGTCGCGCTCGGCGGGCTTCGCATGACGGCTTTGCGCGCAGCCAACTGACACGACGCTGTCGGGATAGGTGCCGCGAACGCGCGCGGCCCAGATAAAAATATTGCGCTTACCCTCCATCTTATGAAACCGTATGCCCCGACTGGCCGTCTGGGTCGTGCGATATGCAATAATCGTTTCCGGTTCCATCAGAGGGATTTGCCGCCATGTCTTCAACCAGGTTTTTCGCCGGCGCGCTCGTGGCGTTCGGCCTTTCCGTCGCCTCGGCCAATGCCGCCGACGTCGTCGTTTCCTCCAAGATCGACACCGAGGGCGGGGTGCTGGGCAACATCATCCAGTCGGTGCTGAACGCCAACGGCATCAAGACCGTCGACCGCATCCAGCTCGGCGCCACGCCGGTGGTGCGCAAGGCGATCATCGCCGGCGAGATCGACATTTATCCCGAATATACGGGCAACGCCGCCTTCTTCTTCGAGAAGGCCGACGATCCGATCTGGAAGGATGCGGCCAAGGGTTACGAAGCGGCCAAGAAGCTTGAATACGACGCCAACAAGATCGTCTGGCTGACGCCGTCGCCGGCCAACAACACCTGGGCGATCGCGTTGCGCAAGGATGTCGCCGATGCCAACAAGCTGGCCTCGCTCAGCGACTTCGGCAAATACGTCTCCGGTGGCGGCAAGGTGGTGCTGGCGGCCTCGGCCGAGTTCGTCAATTCGGCGGCGGCCCTGCCGGCTTTCCAGACCACCTACGGCTTCAAGCTGAAGTCGGATCAACTGATCACGCTTTCGGGCGGCGACACGGCGGCCACCATCGGCGCCGCCGCCAACCAGACCAATGGCGCCAATGCGGCGATGGTCTACGGCACCGACGGCGGCATCGCGCCGTCCGGGCTGGTGGTGCTCGCCGACGACAAGAACGTGCAGCCGGTCTATCAGCCGACGCCAATCATCCGCGAGGCGGTGCTGAAGGAAAATCCGAAGATCGCCGACCTCCTGAAGCCGGTCTTCGAGAAGCTCGATCTGGTGACGCTGCAGGAACTGAACGGCCGCGTCCAGGTCGGTGGCGAGCCGGCCAAGGCGGTTGCCGAGGACTTCCTGAAGAAAAACGGCTTCCTGAAGTAAGGCATGAAGAGCTTGCCGGCGCCCGCTGAACGGGCGCCGGTTCGCCGGGGACAGGCATTGTGGGCATTCGCTTCGACAAGCTGGGCGTTGTGATCGCCGCGATTGCCGCCTATGCGGCGTTCCTGGCGCCGTTTGCCACGTTCCGTGCCAATCGCATCGTGCCGGGGCAAGGGCGATCCATCGTCGAGGCACTCCCATCGGGCAGTGGGGCGCTGCTTTTGGCGCTGGTGGTTGTCGCGACCGTCGTGGCGCTCGTGAAGACGCCATTGATCTGGCGTCTGGTGGCAAGCGTGGCCGTGCTTGGCGCGCTGGCGCTGGCGATCGGCGCCGCCGGCACCTTTTTGACCCCGGCCGGCAATACCTTCGCCCGTATCTCGCCGGCTTCCGGCTTCTGGCTGCTGATCTTCGCCTTCACGCTGCTCTTGGCCGACGTCCTGACCCGGCTCGAGCTGTCGCCGCTGGCGCGCATCGGCATTCTTGTGATCGCCGCGGTTGCGATCGGCATCCTGCTCGCCTCGGGCAGCTGGGACAGCCTTTCAATCCTCAAGGAATATGCCAATCGCGCTGGCAGCTTCTGGGCCGAAGCGCGCAAGCATCTGACGCTGGCGCTGGGTTCGCTGGCTGCGGCGGTTGTCGTCGGCCTGCCGCTGGGCATCCTGTGCCACCGGGTCGAGCCGATGAAGGCGGCGGTGCTCAACGTGCTCAACATCATCCAGACGATCCCGTCGATCGCGCTGTTCGGCATGCTGATCGCGCCGCTCGGCTGGGTGGCGCTGCATGTGCCGGGGGCGGCGGCGCTCGGCATTCGCGGCATCGGCACCGCGCCGGCCTTCGTGGCGCTGTTCCTCTATTCGCTGCTGCCGGTCGTCGCCAACACCGTGGTGGGACTGGCCGGCGTGCCGCAGGCCGCAAACGAGGCGGCGCGCGGCATGGGCATGACCAGCCGGCAGCGCCTGTTCGACGTCGAGTTCCCGCTGGCCTTTCCGGTGATTTTGACCGGCATCCGCATCGTGCTGGTCCAGAACGTCGGGCTCGCCACCATCGCCGCATTGATCGGCGGCGGCGGTTTCGGGGTTTTTGTGTTCCAGGGCGTCGGCCAGACGGCGATGGACCTTGTTCTGCTCGGTGCCGTGCCAACCGTGGCGCTGGCCTTCGCGGCGGGCATCGTGCTCGACGCCATCATCGAACTGACCGCAACGAGACGGCGCAGGGAAGCGGTAGCATGATCGAGATCGAAAACATCACCAAGCGTTATGACGACCAGACCGTGGTCGACGATGTCTCGATGGTGATCGAGCCGCGCACCATCGCCGCCATCGTCGGCACGTCGGGGTCGGGCAAGACGACGCTGTTGCGCATGATCAACCGGCTGGTCGAGCCGACCTCCGGCACGATCAAGCTGGACGGCGTCGACAACCATTCGCTGCCCGACTACGAACTGCGCCGCTCGATCGGCTATGCCATCCAGGGCCATGGCCTGTTCCCGCACCGCACGGTGGCCCAGAACATCGCCACCGTGCCGCTGCTGCTCGGCTGGGACAAGGAGCGTATCGACGAGCGCGTCGACGAGTTGCTGCGCCTGTTCCAGCTCGATCCCGCCGCCTTCGGCCCGCGCTATCCGCACGAATTGTCCGGCGGTCAGCAGCAACGCGTCGGTGTGGCGCGCGCGCTGGCCGCCAAGCCCAACGTGCTTTTGATGGACGAGCCGTTCGGCGCGCTCGACCCGATCATCCGCACCAAGGCGCAGGAAGACCTGCTGGCGATCCAGAAGCATTTCGGCACCACCATCATCCTGGTTACGCACGACATGGAGGAGGCGGTGCATCTCGGCCACAAGATCGCCGTCATGGATGGCGGCAAGCTGGTGCAATATGCCAAGCCCGCCGAGATCCTGGCGAAACCGGCCAGTTCCTTCGTCGAGACACTGGTCGGCTCGTCCGAGCGGCCGTTCCGGCTCCTGTCGCTCGGCCGCGTCGCCGATGCGGTCGAGAAGGGTACGGCGGAAGGCGAGGCCATCCCCGCCGAGGCCAGCCAGCGCGACGCGCTGGCCGAGCTTTTGTGGTCGGGTCGTCCCGCATTGCCGGTCAAGGGCGCCGACGGCAAGGCGCTCGGTCGGGTCACCGTGGATGGGCTGGTCAAACTGGCGGCGAGACCGGCATGAGACGGTTCCTGCCCGCACTGTTGCGGTTGGCGCTGTTCGTGATCCTGGTGGCGTTCATCGTCAGCCCGGACTGGTTCGAGCCGTTGCTCAAGCCGCTGACGGAAAACAACGCGCCGGCGATCTACAATCAGGGCAGCCTGTTGACGCTCACCTTGCAGCATCTGGGCACAGTGGCGGTCGCTACGCTCGGAGCAATCATCGTCGCCATCGGGCTGGCGATCCTGGTGACACGGCCCTTCGGCGCCGAATTCCTGCCGCTGTCGCGCAGCCTGGTCAATATCGGCCAGACCTTCCCGCCGGTGGCGGTGCTGGCGCTGACCGTGCCGGCGGTCGGCTTCGGCGAGAAGCCGACGCTGATCGCGCTCTTCCTCTACGGCCTGCTGCCGATCTTCGAGAACGCGCTGACCGGTCTCACCACGCTGCCGGGCAATGTGGTTGAGGCGGCGAGGGGGGCCGGCATGACCAGTCGTCAGCGACTGCTCAAGGTGGAGCTGCCGCTCAGCCTGCCGGTCATCCTGGCCGGCATCCGGCTTTCGGTGGTCATCAGCCTGGCTACCGCGACGATCGGTTCCACGGTGGCGGCCAAGACTTTGGGTGAGGTCATCATCGCTGGCCTCATCTCCAACAATCTCGCCTTCGTCGTGCAAGGCGGCCTGATCGTCGCCGGGCTCGCCGTCTTCATCTATGACGGCCTGGTCGCGTTGGAACGCGTGGCGGCGCGCCGCATGGGTCTGTCGGGCCTTTAACCGCCTCAGGCTGGGCCGAACGGCCGTCGTCCTTCAGCGTCGGGATGCCGCCGCGGGATGGTCGAGCGTGATTTCCAGCCTTGTCCCGCTGCTATCCGCGATCCAACGGCGCCGGATGATGGAAAACGCGTGATGATCGGCGGCGTTTTCCAGTGAGACAAGATCATCCACCGCGCAGGTTTCCGGCAGTTGCAAGGCCGCAAGCGTCGCCGAAAGGCCGTGGGCGGCAGCGTGGCGGCTCGCGGTCGCGGTCAAGGCGATGACGACGGGATGGATTGCGTGCCGGGCGGGACTCGGCAATCTTCCGTCACCGTGACTTGCACCATCGAAAGCAGAAGGGGCTTTTGCCATGACGTCACGTCTTTCCAAGATCATCATGTGCCTGTGTCTGGCGGTTTTCGCCTTCCTTGTCGCCTTTGGCAACATCACCGACTATGGCTCGAACTTCGCCTTTGTCCAACACGTGCTGTCCATGGACACGACGTTCCCTGGCAACGCATTGATGTACCGCTCCATTACCAATCCGGCGCTTTGGACAGCCGGCTACTGGTTGATCATCGCCGGCGAGGCGTTGACCTGCGTGCTCTTCCTGATCGCCGCATGGAACCTGTGGAGCGCCCGCAACGGCAGCGGGGCAGCGTTCAACAAGGCCAAGAATTTCGCGATCGTCGCCACCACCATGGGCTTTCTCGTATGGTATTTCGGCTTCATGGCGATTGGCGGCGAATGGTTTGCCATGTGGCAGTCAAAGACCTGGAACGGCCAGGAAGCGGCTTTCAAGTTCTACATGACCATGCTTGTCGTGCTGATTTACGTCATGCAGCCGGACCACGATCTGGCCGATTAACAAGGGGTCGTCCTATCGGGGCTCGTCGCCGGCGCCGCGAAACGACGGCGCCGGCGTTCACCACCTTGGTGCGGACAGGCCGACTGGCCCAACAAGACCGCGCTAAAGTGTCGCAAGGAAATGCGGGCAAATGTCGCACGCCGGCTTGACGGTCGAGACCGCGGCTCTGCATAAATCGCTGCGAGGGGTCGGGACTCTGCTCAGAGCCCCGGTTCGGTTCCACGGCCCGGGGGAGGAGGTCTGCCGGGCCACAGATCGAGGAAAAATCCGCACATGAGTATGCTTTTTGTCGTCATCCTCTGCGGCGTGCTTTCGATCGTCTACGCCATATGGGCTACGCAGTCCGTACTGGCATCCGATCAGGGCAACGCCCGCATGCAGGAAATCGCCGCGGCCATCCGCGAGGGCGCGCAAGCCTATCTGGCGCGCCAGTACACCACCATCGCCATTGTCGGGGTCGTCGTGTTCCTGCTGGCCTGGTGGCTGCTTTCGGGTACCGCTGCGATCGGTTTCCTGGTCGGCGCCGTGCTTTCGGGCGCCGCTGGCTTCATAGGCATGCACGTTTCGGTGCGCGCCAATGTGCGCACCGCGCAGGCTGCATCGAACAGCCTGGCGGCCGGTCTCGACATCGCCTTCAAGTCGGGTGCCATCACCGGCCTTCTGGTGGCCGGCCTCGCGCTGCTCGGCGTCTCCGTCTACTACTGGGTGCTGACCGGCCCGCTCGGCCTGGCCCCCGGCGACCGCAAGGTCATCGATTCGCTGGTGGCGCTCGGCTTCGGCGCTTCGCTCATCTCGATCTTCGCCCGTCTCGGCGGCGGCATCTTCACCAAGGGTGCCGATGTCGGCGGCGATCTGGTCGGCAAGGTCGAAGCCGGAATTCCGGAAGATGATCCGCGCAACCCGGCCACGATCGCCGACAATGTGGGCGACAATGTCGGCGACTGCGCCGGCATGGCGGCCGACCTGTTCGAGACCTATGCGGTGACCGTGGTCGCCACCATGGTGCTTGCGGCGATCTTCTTTGCCGGCACGCCCGTTCTGTCGAGCATGATGCTCTACCCGCTCGTCATCTGCGGCGCCTGCATCGTCACCTCGATCATCGGCACCTTCTTCGTCAAGCTGGGGTCGAACGGCTCCATCATGGGCGCGCTCTACAAGGGCCTGATCGTCACCGGCCTGCTCTCCATCGTCGGCCTAGGTGCCGCCACCTCGATGACCATCGGCTGGGGCGACATCCAGGCCGCTGCCGGGCAGCATCCGGTCAACGGCACCAAGCTGTTCATCTGCGGGCTGGTCGGCCTCTTGGTGACGGCGCTGATCGTGGTGATCACCGAATACTACACCGGCACCAACAAGCGCCCGGTCAATTCGATCGCCCAGGCCTCGGTCACCGGTCACGGCACCAACGTCATCCAGGGCCTCGCGGTCTCGCTGGAATCGACGGCGCTGCCGGCCATCGTCATCGTCGGCGGCATCATCGGCACCTATCAGCTGGCCGGCCTGTTCGGCACGGCCATCGCAGTCACCACCATGCTCGGCCTTGCCGGCATGATCGTGGCGCTCGACGCGTTCGGCCCGGTCACCGACAATGCCGGCGGTATCGCCGAAATGTCGGGCATGCCGAAGGAAGTGCGTCATTCCACCGACGCGCTCGATGCGGTCGGCAACACCACCAAGGCGGTCACCAAGGGGTATGCCATCGGTTCGGCCGGCCTCGGCGCGCTGGTGCTGTTCGCCGCCTATTCGAACGACCTGCAATATTTCGCGGCCAATGCCGCGCAATATCCTTACTTCGCCAATGTCGGCACGATCTCCTTCGACCTGTCGAACCCCTATGTGGTTGCCGGCCTGATCTTCGGCGGCCTGATCCCCTATCTGTTCGGCGGCATCGCCATGACCGCCGTCGGCCGTGCCGCAGGCGCGATCGTCGAGGAAGTGCGCAAGCAGTTCCGCGAGGATCCGGGCATCATGAAGGGCACGTCCAAGCCCAATTATGCCCGCGCCGTCGACCTTTTGACCAAGGCGGCGATCAAGGAGATGATCATCCCGTCGCTGCTGCCGGTGCTGGCGCCGCTGGTCGTCTATTTCGGCGTGCTTTTGATCTCCGGCTCCAAGGCCTCGGCCTTCGCGGCGCTCGGCGCCTCGCTGCTCGGCGTCATCGTCAACGGCCTGTTCGTGGCCATCTCGATGACCTCCGGCGGCGGTGCCTGGGACAACGCCAAGAAGTCGTTCGAGGACGGTTTCGTCGACAAGGACGGCGTCAAGCACCTGAAGGGTTCCGAGGCGCACAAGGCTTCGGTGACCGGCGACACCGTCGGCGATCCCTACAAGGATACCGCTGGTCCGGCCGTCAACCCGGCGATCAAGATCACCAACATCGTGGCGCTGCTGCTTCTGGCAGTGCTCGCCCACGGCTGACGCGCAAGAACCTCCGCCCGGTCGCATTGGCCGGGCGGCGGCGACAAATCAAAAAAACCCGCGGGAGCGATCCTGCGGGTTTTTTCATGGACGATGGTGCTGTGGGCGTAGCCCGCGCGCCTAGAGCAGCGAGCCAGCGCTCGGCTTGAGCTTGCCGGCGCCGGAAATGATCTGGCCGAGGAAGTTCTGGTCCTTGCCGCCGGTCGGCGTCGTGCGCGAGATGAAGTCGAACACCCTGCCGTCCTTGAGGCCGTAATTGGCGATGCGGGCGACGCGGTTGTCGGCGCCGAAATAGACGGCCAGTACCTTCTGGTCGACCACGCCGGGATTGGCGAAGGCGACCGGGCGGCGGCGCGTCTGGGAAATGTAATAGAAGACCTCGTTGTCGAAGGTCGCGGTGGTGGACGGCGTGCCCAGAGACAGGAGCACCTGTTCGCGGCTGGAGCCGACCGGCACCGAATCCAGCGTCTGCTGGTCGACGACATAGCCCTGGGTCAGCGTCTCGCCGGGGGTCAGGTCCCCGAACATCTTGGACGAATTGCAGCCAGAGAGCGCCGATACGACGATCAGCATCGAGGCGACGGAAGCGGGACCTGCCAAGGCGGTCGACTTGAATTTCAGCGCGCGCAACAACAACTCCATAGTCCGCTCTCGGGCACCGGCTTGCGCGAGGCGGCAAAACCGGTAAACCAGCTTAGCCGCCGATGCAACAATCGTGCCTTAACAAACAGGTCCCTGGGAGACCGTCCCCAATGTTTCAGCGCCTGTTCGGCCGCGAACGCCATGCCAACCGCGCCATCACCGAGGCGCTGTACGGACAAATCGTGGCGGCGGCGCGGCAAACTTTCTTTTATTCGGACTGGAATGTGCCGGATATGCCACTCGGTCGTTTCGAGATGCTGTCGCTGCACATGTTCCTGTTCCAGCATCGCCTGCATGGCGAAAGCGGCGTCGCCGCCGACGTCGCCCAGGTGCTGATCGACGAGTTCTTCACCGATGTCGATCATTCGCTGCGCGAGCTCGGCATCAGCGATGTCGGCGTGCCGAAGCGGATGAAGAAGCTCGCCAAGATGTATTATGGCCGCACCGCCGCCTATGCCGACGCGCTGGAGCGCAACGACGCGGGCGATCTCGGCGCAGCGCTCGGCCGCAATGTCCGCCCCGATGTCGCGGAATGGCCGGAGGCCGCGGCGCTGGCCGCCTATGTGATGCGGGCGAGGGATGAATTGGCCGCCCAGCCGACCGCGACGATCTGCACCGGCACGGTCGTCTTTCCGGCGGCGGCCGGTTGAAGGATGATGATCATGCAAAACGAACCCGGTTCCAGAAGTTCGGTATCGTTCGAGGCGCATGTCTCGCGTTTGCCGCAAAAAGGCATGCCTGTGCGCATCGAAGCCACTGCCGCGCAACGCGAGGCGCTGGCCAAGGACCATGAACTGCAGTCGGTCGAACGGTATGTCGCCGATCTCCTGGTGACGCCCTGGAAACGGCATGGCGTGAAGGTCAGCGGCAGCGTCGAGGCCGACATCACCCAGGCCTGCGTGGTGACGCTGGAGCCGGTGACGACGCATATCGACGAAGCGGTCGAGGGTCTGTTCCTGCCGGAAGAATCAAAGCTTGGCCGGCAGGGCTTCGAGGGCGGCGGCGAGATCCTGATCGATGCCGACGGGCCGGACAGTCCGGAGACGTTCTCGGGCGACACCATCGATGTCGGCGCGCTGGCCGAGCAGTTTTTCGGACTGGGAATCGACCCTTATCCCCGCAAGCCCGGCGTGGAGTTGGAACTCGCCCCGGACGAGGCCGAGCCCGAAAGCGAATTCCAGCGGAAGCTCAAATCGCTGCTCGGAAAATCCTGAAAGCAGCGGGAAGGCGACAAAAGCCGGTTGTGTGGAGACTCAAAACCGCTATTTTCGCCAAAAGTCATGATGGCCCGAAGCCAACACACGAGATGAACAACGCGTGATTAAAATTTCCATCGATGCCATGGGCGGTGACCACGGACCCAACGTGGTCATCCCGGCGCTCCAGATAGTCGCCACCCGCCGCCCGGACATCCGTTTCGCCATTTATGGCCGCGAAGAGGTCGTGCGGCCGGAACTGGCGAAATTTCCCGGTCTCGCCGAGAAAAGCGAACTGATCCATTGCGATGTCGCCGTGCGCATGGACGACAAGCCAAGCCAGGCCTTGCGCCACGGCCGCTGGAAGTCGTCGATGTGGAAGGCGATCGAGGCGGTGAAGGCCGGTTCGGCCGACGCCTGCGTTTCCGCCGGCAACACCGGCGCGCTGATGGCGATGTCGAAGTTCTGCCTGCGCACCATGGCCACCATCGACCGGCCGGCGATCGCCGCGATCTGGCCGAACATGCGCGGCGAAAGCGTGGTGCTGGATGTCGGCGCCACCATCGGTGCCGACGCGCACCAGCTTATCGATTTCGCCATTCTCGGCACCGGCATGGCGCGTGCCGTGTTTGGCATCGAGCGGCCGACCGTCGGCCTGCTCAATGTCGGCGTCGAGGAGGTCAAGGGCCAGGAAGAGGTCAAGGAAGCCGGGCGCATGCTGCGCGAGGCCAACATGGCCTCCATGAGCTATCACGGTTTCGTCGAGGGCGACGATATCGGCAAGGGCACGGTCGACGTGGTGGTGACCGAAGGTTTCGCCGGCAACATCGCGCTGAAGACCGCCGAAGGCACCGCCCGCCAGATCGGCGGTTATCTGCGCGCCGCGATGAGCCGTACCCTGATGGCCCGCATCGGCTATCTCTTCGCCAAGGGGGCTTTCGACCTTTTGCGCGAAAAAATGGATGTCAGCCGCTCCAATGGCGGTGTCTTCCTCGGACTGAACGGGGTCGTGGTAAAAAGCCACGGCGGTGCTGATTCGGCGGGGTTTGCGGCGGCCGTGGAACTGGCCTACGACATGGTGCGCAACCGGCTGCTCGACCGGATCGAAGCGGATCTCGATCTGTTCCACGCTCGTAATCCGCAGTCACCGGCAATCAGACGGTCCGACGTCGCAGCCGACGAAGAAGGATAAAAAGACTTGATTAGATCAGTCGTGCGCGGCACGGGCCAGTCACTGCCCCGCCGCATCATGAAGAATGCCGATTTCGAAGGCATGGTCGAGACGTCGGACGAGTGGATCGCCCAGCGGACCGGCATCCGCCAGCGCCATATCGCCTCCGACGACGAGACGACGGCGTCGCTCGGCGAGGGGGCGGCGCGCGCCGCACTTGCCGATGCCGGTCTGACCCCGGACGACATCGACCTGATCGTGCTGGCGACGTCGACGCCCAACAACACGTTCCCCGCCACCGCGGTCGAAATCCAGCAGCGGCTCGGCATGCGCCACGGCTACGCCTTCGACATGCAGGCGGTGTGTTCCGGCTTCGTCTATGCCGTCACCACGGCCGATGCCTATATCCGCGCCGGGCTGGCCAAGCGTGTCCTGGTGATCGGCTCCGAGACATTCTCGCGCATTCTCGACTGGAGCGACCGCTCGACCTGCGTTCTGTTCGGCGATGGCGCCGGCGCAATGGTGCTGGAAGCGACGGAAGGGGCGGGCACCATCGCCGACCGCGGCGTTCTGGCTGCCTCCCTGCGTTCCGACGGTACGCACAAGGAAAAACTCTATGTCGACGGCGGTCCGTCGACCACCGGCACGGTCGGCCATCTCAGGATGGAGGGGCGCGAGGTTTTCAAGCATGCCGTGGGCATGATCACGGACGTCATAGAGGCGACGTTCTCGCAAGCCGGCATCACCGCCGACGATCTCGACTGGTTCGTGCCGCATCAGGCCAACAAGCGCATCATCGACGCTTCCGCCAAGAAGCTCGGCATTGCCGAGGAGAAGGTGGTGATAACCGTCAATCTGCACGGCAACACTTCGGCCGCATCGGTGCCGCTGGCGCTGGCCATCGCAGCTGCGGACGGGCGGATCAAGCGCGGCGACCTCGTGCTTCTGGAGGCGATGGGCGGCGGTTTTACCTGGGGTGCCGTGCTCGTCAGATGGTGAGGCGAACCGGTCGGTTCGGTCCTTGACCTTGTCGAGTCAATTACTTAGGCTCCGGCGGCGTTTGATCGATACATTTGAGATAACTGATAGGGCGGTCCGATGGGAGGAAAGACACTGACACGTGCCGACCTTGCGGAGGCCGTTTATCGGAAGGTCGGCCTGTCGCGCACGGAGTCTGCCGAACTGGTCGAAGCGGTGCTCGACGAGATTTGCGAGGCGATCGTGCGCGGGGAGACGGTGAAGCTGTCATCCTTCGCCACTTTCCATGTTCGTTCCAAGAACGAACGGATCGGCCGCAATCCCAAGACCGGCGAGGAAGTGCCGATTCTGCCGCGCCGGGTGATGACCTTCAAGGCGTCCAACGTGCTGAAAAGCCGTATCCTGCGCTCGCACCAGACCAACAAGTCCAAGGCCGGCAAATAGCCGGTGGCCTCATTCAACGGTTGAAAACCTGGCCCGGCTTGATGCCGGGCTTGAATATTTGGCGATAAACCGCTGAAATGAGCTTCGATTCGGCGCAATCGGCGTCGAATCTTCGGTTGTCTGTTGTTTGCGCATCGGGTTGGCCAGCACGGGCGCCGACCTTTACGATCCGATGCCCAGCGCGAGGATTCGCCCATGGACAAGAGCCCCGACGCCTTCCGCACCATTTCCGAGGTTGCCGAAGACCTTGACTTGCCGCAGCACGTGCTGCGCTTCTGGGAAACGCGTTTCACCCAGATCAAGCCGATGAAGCGCGGCGGTGGCCGCCGCTATTACCGGCCGCAGGACGTGGAACTGATCAAGGGCATCCGGCATATGCTCTACGACCAGGGTTACACCATTAAAGGCGTGCAGAAACTCCTGCGCGAGAACGGCAACCAGTTCTTGATCGCTGTCGGTCATGGCGACGTTGCCGCCGTCGAGGCGATCGCGCAGCGCCGGCAGGCCGAGGAAGTGCCGCTGACGCCCGCCGCCCAGCCGCGCGGCGACGACGAGATGCTGGTCGGCCAGCCGACCGCCAAGCCGAACCGTCGTTTCTTCGGCCTCGGCAAAGCGGACGACGAGGGCCCGGTGCAATCGGGTTCCGGCAAGCTGTCGCGCGACAACCGCGCGCTGCTGCAGGAAGCGCTGTTCGACCTTCTGGAGTGCAAGCGCCTGCTCGACCAGGTGCGCTGACCGCCCGAGCCCTCGGCGCGCCTTTCGGGCGACATGCGGTGCCGCCGCCTCGGTATTGTTGACAGTGCCGTTCGGCATGAAACACTGTGCCTCGCGGGCAGGTGCCCGAGGCAGGAGCAAGGCGACCAACCTCATTGCGCATCTTGTTGGCCGAAGACGACCGCGACCTTTCGCAGTGGATCACCAGGCTGCTGCGGCGCGAGCACTATGTCATCGATTGCGTCCATCGCGGCGACGATGCCGACGCGGCACTCGCCGCCTGCCAGGACTATGCGCTGGTCATCCTCGACCTCGCGCTGCCGCATCTCGACGGCATCGAGGTTTTGAAACGGCTGCGGGGGCGCGGCAACACCACGCCGGTTATCATCCTGACCGCCAATGACGCCGTTTCCAGCCGTATCCGCGGTCTCGACAGCGGCGCCGACGACTATCTGGTCAAGCCATTCGAGGTCGGTGAATTCGAGGCGCGCATCCGTGCACAGTTGAGGCGCGGGCGCGGCAATTTCGAACCCGCGATCAAGCTCGGCCAGCTGTCTTTCGACACGCGCGGCCGCGCGTTCAGCCTTGGCGACCAGCCGCTGCATCTGACCGGCCGCGAGCACGCGGTGCTGGAAACGCTGATGCTGCGTGCCGGCCGCCCGGTGTTGAAGGATGCGCTGACGGAAAACGTCTTCGGTTTCAACGAGGAGAGCAACGCCAACGCCATCGAGATCTGCGTGCATCGCGTGCGGCGCAAGCTGGAGGGCAGCGATGTCGGCATCGTCACGCTGCGGGGCTTGGGTTATGTGCTGAGGGTGTCGGGTGGCGGGTAGGAGCCTCCAGCGCGAACTCTTGGCCTGGCTGATCGTGCCGATGGCCGCGGTCGTCGTCTTCAACGTGTGGACCACCTACAAGGGTGCGCTGGATACCGCGAACCTTATCACCGACCGCACGCTGCTTGCCTCCGCCAGGGTCATCGCCGAGCGGGTCCGCAAGAGCGACGGGCTGGTCGAGGCGCCGATCCCGCCCTCGGCGCTCGAGATGTTCGCTTCCAGCGACCAGGACCTCGTGCTCTACCGGGTGGCGACATCGGACGGACTGTTGCTGGCCGGTTATCCCGACATCGTCGCGCCGCCGCAATTGCCGGTCGGGCTGGAGCCACTCTATTTCGACACGCTGTTTCGCGGCACGCCCGTTCGGGCGGTGGTGCTGTCGCGGCCGATCATCGACACCGGCAACCAGCAGACCGCGATCATCGCGGTGGGCGAAACGCTGAAGAACCGCAACAGRCTGGTGACCGATCTGTGGCTCAAGGCGCTGCGCGACCAGGTGCTGCTGGTGGCGGCGGCTGGCATGCTCGCGGTGTTCGGGCTGCGGCGCGGCATCGCGCCCCTGATGCGGCTTCGCGACGAGGTGGTCAGCCGCGATCCGGCGGAACTACAGCCATTCGACGCGGGTGCCGTGCAGACCGAGGTCAGGCCGCTGGTCGAGGCCCTCAACGAAGCGTTCGACCGTGTGCAGCGGCTGATTGCGACGCAGCGCCGTTTCGTCGCCAATGCGGCGCACCAATTGCGCACGCCGTTGGCGCTGCTCAAGACGCAGATCGTGGTCGGGCGCCGCGAGCAGGGCACGGAGGCCAAGGAAGAGGCGCTGGCCGCGATCGACCGTTCCGTCGACCGCATGGCGCGGCTGTCGAACCAGCTTCTGTCGCTGGCGCGCGCCGAGCAGGGCGTCTCGTCGCTGCGCAAGGAAGCGGTAGACATGGAGATGGCGGCGCGCAACGCGCTGGACACGCTGGCGCTGGCGGCGGTCGACCGCGACATCGATCTCGGCTTCGATCCGGTCGGCGGCCCGTTCCTTGTCTGGGGGCACTCCAACCTGTTGCGCGAACTGGTCTTCAACCTCGCCGACAACGCGCTGCGCTACACACCGCGCGGTGGCGCGGTGACGGTGCGCCTGGAGCACCAGGCGGGCGAGGTCGTTCTTCTGGTAGAGGACAATGGTCCGGGCATTCCGGCAACCGAGCGCGAAAACGTGTTCGAACGCTTCTACCGCCGTCTCGACACAGGCGGCGAGGGCACCGGCCTCGGCCTTGCCATCGTCAAGGAGATCGCGGCCTCGCACGAGGCGACGATCGAACTGAAAGACCGGGCGCAAGGGCCCGGTCTCGTCGTCGAAGTCAGGCTGGCCGCCCATGAAGAAGGTGCGGCCGAAGGCTGATGTGTCGCCTCACTCGGTTTCCTGCAGAGGCTGCGGACGCCATTTCGCCAGGCGATCCTCGATCATCGTCATCAGATATTCAGCGACCAGCGCCACCACCATGACGATGACGATGGCGGCATACATGCCGGCGGCGTCGAACGAGCCCTTGGCGACGTTGATCAACAGGCCGATACCGTAGCGCGAGCCGACGAACTCGCCGACGATGGCGCCGATGATGGCGAAGCCGAACGACACGTGCAGGCTGGCGAAGATCCAGCTCATGGCCGACGGCACGATGACCGAGCGGGTCACCTGCCAGTCCGACGCGCCGAGGATGCGGGCATTGGCGATCATGGCGCGGTCGGCCTCGCGCACGCCCTGGAAGGCGTTGTGGAAGACCACGAAAAACACCATGACGAAGGCCAGTGCCACCTTGGATGCCAGGCCGAGGCCGAACAGCATGATGAAGATCGGCGCCAGCACGACGCGCGGAATGGAGTTGATGACCTTGATGTAGATGGAGAAGATGTCGGAGGCCATGCGATTGCGGCCGAGCGCGATGCCGGCCAGGATGCCGGCGACCGAGCCGGTGAGGAAGCCGAGCATCGCTTCCTCCATCGTCACCCATAGATGATACCAGAGCGGCCCCTCGGAGGTGCCTTCGGTGATCCATTCATACAGGCGCCCGACGATGGTCGAGGGCATGGCGTAGAAGAACGGGTCGATCCAGTTCAGCCGTCCCGCGACTTCCCAAAGTCCGAGGAAGGCGACCAGGATGCCGACGCGCCAGAACAGCACCGTGTTCTGGCGCTGGCGTGCCGCCTGGCGGGCAGCCGCCTCGATTTCGGCGTCGGAAGTACCTGGGCGAAAGCCGGTCTCTGCCGGTTGCAATGCCGCATTTGCCATGTCGTCCTCCTTCAAGCCGCCGCGCGGGCGTAGCTTGTCTGGACTTCCTCCTTGAGGTCGGACCAGATCGTGCGGGAATAGTCGATGAAGCGCTGGTCGTAGCGGATGTCCGCAACGACGCGCGGCCGTGGCAGGTCGATCTCGTAGACCGACTTCACCGTCGCCGGGCCGGCGGTCAGCACATAAACCTTGTCGGCCAGTGCGATTGCTTCCTCGAGATCGTGGGTGACGAAGACGACCGATGCCTTGGCCTGCGACCACAGTTTCAGCAGTTCCTCGTGCATGAGCACGCGGGTCTGCACGTCGAGCGCGGAGAAGGGTTCGTCCATCAACAGGATTTCCGGACCGTTGATGAAAGTCTGCGCCAGCGCGACGCGCTTGCGCATGCCGCCGGAGAGCTGGTGCGGGTAGTGGTGTTCGAAACGCGAGAGGCCGACACGCGCCAGCCAGTCGCGGGCCGACGCATAGGCCTCGGTCTTGCCCTTGCCGCGAAACAGCGGCCCGGCGACGACATTGTCGACGACGGAGCGCCAGGGAAACAGCGCGTCTGTCTGGAAGACGAAGCCGACGCGCGGATCGATGCCGTTGACCGGCGCGCCCATGACGCGGACCTCGCCGGCGCTGGGTTTGGCGAGGCCGGTGACGAGGTTCAGCGTGGTCGACTTGCCGCAGCCGGTCGGGCCGACCACGGCGACGAATTCGCCGCGGCCGACTGTCATGGTGAAATTGCGCAGCGCCGTCAGCGACTTTCCGGTCGGCGAAAGGAAGCGACGGCTGACATTGATGAGTTCGATGGCGGGCGCGCTGGCGCCGTTGAGACTGTTCATCGTGGTTGTTTCCTCATGCCAAGCGGGAAGGGCGCGGACATCGGCCCACGCTGCACATGCACTAAGCGGGCCGGGCCTCGTCGAGGCCGGCCGCGCTCAGGCTCCCGTCACGGCTTCTTTATTTCGCGTTCTTGACGAAGGCGGTGGTGTAGGTCTTCGACAGGTCGATCTGCTTGCCCTGCAGGTCCTTGGAGAAGGTCGACAGAACCTTCAGCACCGTCTCCGGGCCACCTTCGGGCATGACGCCATCGGCCGTGAACATCGCCTTGCCGTCGCCCAGCGCCTTCACATAGCCGTCCTTGTCGCCGACATAATAATCCTTGGGCATCTTCTCGGCAATTTCGGCGGCGCTGTGGGTGTTGATGAACTTCAGCGTCTTGACGAAGGCGTTGGCGAGCTTTTGGGTGTCTTCCTTGTGCGCTTCGACCCAATCCGTCTGCATGTAGAGCGAGGCGGCGGGATAGGTGCCGCCGAGCGCCGCCTTGGTGCCTTCGATGGTGCGCATGTCGATCAGCACCTTGGCCTCGCCGGTCTTGAGCAGGCGCGAGATGGTCGGCTCGGTGGTCATGCCGGCCTGGATCTTGTCCTGCTGCATGGCGGCGATGAAGGTGTTGCCGGCGCCGACGGGCACGGACGTGAAGTCACCGAGCTTCAGGCCGGCCTTGACCGCCAGGAACTGGGTCAGGAAATTGGTCGAGGAACCGAGCCCGGTGACGCCGAGGCTCTTGCCCTTGAAGTCGGCGGCCGACTTGATTTCGGGGTGTTTGGTGGAAACCAGCTCGACCTCGCCCGGCGCCTGGCTGAACTGGACGACGGATTCGACGAACTTGCCCTTGGCCTGCAGGTCGATGCAGTGGTCGTAGAAGCCGACCACGCCCTGCACGGCGCCGGCGAGCATCTCGTTTTCGGCGTCGACGCCAGCCGGTTCGTTCAGCAGTTCGACGTCGAGACCCTCGTCCTTGAAATAGCCCAGCGCCTCGGCGAGCTTGGCGGGCAGGTAGATCTGCTTTTCATAACCGCCGACCATGAGCGTGACCTTGTCGGCGGCGAAGGCCTGATGGCCGGAGAAAAGGGCGCCAGCCGCGACGAGGGCGCCAAGGGCGGTCTGCTGGAGAAATGCACGCGAAATGGACATGAGCCGGTTCCTTGTTGGTTTCCTGACGTCCCGTCCGCGCTGTTTGCCGCCCGGTTCATGAACGCTTGAAGGGAGGATGGGCACCCAACCTTTCATGAACCTTTCAATCTGTGGTGGCGAATAGAAGGCGGAGAACGTCAGGCGGGCGGGCAAGGGAGCATTGAAACGATGGGCCCCGATTGCCGTTCACTATCCAAGCCGATCACTCCTGACAGGATTGCGCGAGCTGAGGTGCTAGGGTGTGTCTTAAGGCATCTTCTGGCCAAAGGAGAATTCATCACGTCCAGGATCAATCGTCGCGCTTTGCTTCTTCAATCAGGTGCCGCCGTCGTCGCCACAACTGTTGAAGCCCCGGCTTTCGATGCTTCGAGCACAGAACCGCGCGCCCAATTGGTGGCTCTGATAGAAGCCCACAAATCGGCATACATGGCGCTCCGCAAAACAGTCGAGGGAATCGGCAGTCGCGGCAACGCTTTCGACAATGCCTGCCGAACTGAAGAAGAGGCCCTTATAGCAATCTGCGCCTATCCTGCGGCCACGGAAGGCGATCGCCTGGCCAAATCCACCTACCTTTTGCAAACCGAAGCGCGGGGCGAACTCGACCTACCGCAGCACATGCAGGCAATTCTGCGTTCGGCGATGTGGAAGGCGTGACAGCCTCTCCTGGAGCAGTGCCAGTACCCGCTCGCCAGCCTTCCAAGTGCCTAGCAGCGGCGTGCTGCCTATATCAGTATCGAACGTATGGTCAGATACATCGAATATGCCATCAAGCCCGCCACTCCAGTGAAGATCCAGAAGGCGGCGCTCTTCTCCAATCGCGACTGAAACGCTGACCAACATGCGAAACCCGCAGTCAGTAGGGACATCACAAACAACGCGACGAAGATGCTTTTGGGATATTGGGCTCGCAACAGAAAGCCTGCCACGCCAATCGCGTAGATGGTGGCGCAAAACGCCCTATATCGCCATGGCAGCCAAACGTTCATATTGTGAGCCCCTCATGCCCGCGGTGCCGCTGGCAGTTAGAACAAGCTTAGCACCCACTCGCCAGCTTTCCACAGCCCAACCGCAGAGCCCTATGCAAAGTCGAGGGCGATAATCAGGCGAGCGTCGGGCGCAGTCGGCCCGGGAACCAAGGCGGAATATCCGTGGGACATTGTATCCCGTGTTATCCACATTCGCCCGCAACGATCGGCTTCTGTTCTTTTTCCCCAAATCAGGGCTTGCGACTTAATCCTTGTTCCCATAAGGCTTTGCGCGGTCCGGAGTGTAGCGCAGCCCGGTAGCGCACTTGACTGGGGGTCAAGGGGTCGTCGGTTCGAATCCGGCCACTCCGACCATTTTTCCAAAGCTTGACTTGACCCCACTCGCCGCGCCGACGGCGCGACCGTCCCGATTTGCAGAAATCATGTCCGGATGGAGCCCCGCACGATCGTCGCGGGTGATTTTCCGCGACTATTGTCCGGCGGGGACCATGGAAAGCAGCGAGCGCGACCGGGTCCCGGACGCGGGCAAGGGCGCCGCGATCGACGCAGGACGCGGGCGATCCGCGTTGGCGGGCGTGGTTCCCGGCAGGGCGATCAGGCCGCGCTGGTAGCGGTATTCCAGCGCGATGCCGCCCCAGACCAGGCCAAGCAGCAGATAGAAATGGCGCCAGTGGTCGGTGTCGATGACGCTGCCGAGCCCAACATGGCCGACATAGACGACATAGGCGCACAACACGTAGGGCTGCCAGGGGCGGTTGCGCAGCAAAAGCCGGAAGCCGGCCGCCAGCGTCCACAAGGTCAGGCCGAGATAGGAGATGAAACCCAGCCAGCCATAATCCATCAGCGTCTTCAGCCAGATGTTGTGGGTGTCTTCGCCATAGATGGTGCCGAACACCAGCGCGCCGATGCCGAACGGCCGTTCCAGCGCCAGCATGAAGCCGATGGCGTAGCGGGCGAAGCGGCCGAGACGGGCGGAATCATAGTCCTGCGCCAGCTTGGCGCGGGTGGTCAGCATCTCGGAGACGCCCGGGATCTGGAGGACGACGATCATGGCCAGCACCAGCAGCGCCAGTGCGGCGATCGTCATCACCACGACGCGCAGCCGGAACCTGCCGCTGGTGCTCTGCAGGAAAAGGATGCCGGTGAGCAGGATGACGGCGACGCCGAACAGGCCCCAGGCGCCGCGCGAAAACGACAGGAAGATGCCGCCGACAACGATCAGCAGCGGCACGGCGACGAGCGGCATGCGCTGCACCGGGCCGGTCAGCAACCGGTAGAGCAGATAGGTGCCGGGCAACGCCAGGAAGGGGCCGAAGACGTTGGGGTCCTGGAAGGCACCGGCGGCGCGCTCGTATTTGGTGAAGATTTCGGCGGCGTGGAACAGCTTGAAATAGCCGGCGATGCCGAGCGTCGAGGTGACGACGGCCGCCGTCACATAGGCCGTGAAGATCAATCGGTAGAGGTCGGGCTTTTGCTCGACGACGGAGGCAAAGAACACCGCCGTGAAGGCCAGGAACAGCGAGACGGCGAGGTAGAGCGGCGTCCACGACAGCTCGGCCATCTGCGTCATGGCGATCATGCCGCCGATGTTCATGGAGACCAGCAGAATGAGCAGCGGCACGATCGGACGCGAGATGCGCAGGCCGAACAGCGCCCACATGCCGATCAGCCCGGTCATGTAGACTTCATAAGGCGCCGGTTCCCCGATGACGAAGCCGGACAAAAGGATGCCGAGGATGATCGCGCCCGACGACAGCAAGCCGATCAGCTTGGCGTTGACCGCCTGCGGGGGCAGTTCATGCGTCAGCGCGCTCAATAGGCGTTTTCCGTGTTGAGCAGACGCACCGGGGTCAGGAGCAGGATCTTCAGATCGAACAGCAGCGACCAGTTCTCGATGTAATAGAGATCGTATTCGGTGCGCATGCGGATTTTTTCATTGGTGTCCATCTCGCCGCGCCAGCCATTGATCTGGGCCCAGCCGGTGACGCCCGGCTTGACGCGGTGGCGGGCGAAATAGCCGTCGACCACTTCGTTGTAGAGCAGGTTGTGCGATTGGGCGGCGATGGCATGCGGGCGCGGGCCGACCAGCGACAGCGTGCCGAACAGCGAATTGAAGAATTGCGGCAGTTCGTCGATCGAGGTCTTGCGGATGAAGCGGCCGACGCGGGTGACGCGCGGGTCGTTCTTGGTCACCGTCTTCTTGGCCGACGGATCTGACTTGTCGGTGTACATGGAGCGGAACTTGTAGACCTCGACCTCTTCGTTGTTGAAGCCGTGCCGCTTCTGCTTGAACAGAACCGGGCCCTTGCTGTCGAGCTTGATGGCGATGGCGGTGGCCAGCATGACCGGCGAAAACACGATGATGCCGATGATCGAAAAGACGATGTCGAAGGCGCGCTTGGCCACCGAATCCCAGTCGTTGATCGGCTTGTCGAAAATGTCGAGCAGCGGCACCGAGCCGATATAGGAATAGGATCGCGGCCTGAACTGCAGGTGGTTGGAATGCGCCGACAGGCGGATATCGACCGGCAGCACCCACAGCTTCTTCAACAGCTGCAGCACGCGCGCCTCGGCCGAAATCGGCAGCGACACGATCAACATGTCGATGCGGGCGATGCGGGCGAATTCGATCAGTTCGGAGATGGTGCCGAGCTTGGGATAGCCGGCCACGACGGGCGGCGAGCGGCTGTCGTCGCGGTCGTCGAAGATGCCGCAGATGCGGATGTCGTTATAGGGCTGCTTCTCCACCGAGCGGATCAGCGTCTCGGCGGCCTTGCCGCCGCCGACGATGACGGCACGGCGTTCCATGCGTCCGTCGCGCGCCCAGCGGCGCAGCAGTCGGGCGGTGATCAGGCGCATCAGGAAAATCAACGCGAAGCCGAGCAGGAACCAGCTGGCGAACAAAAGGCGCGAATAATTTTCCGAGATCTTCATGAAGAAGGCGGTCAGCGCCAGCGCCGCGAAAGTGCCAGACCACATCGCCAGGATGCGGCCGAAATTGGCGACGGGGCGGAACAGGGCCGAGATCTGGTAGCAATCGGCGATGTCGAGCAAGACGATCGCCAGCAGCGAAGCCGAGCCGAAGGTCAGCGCGTATTGCCAGCCGAGATTGTGGAAGAAGCCCTCGAAATACACATAGAGCGCAAGGCCGGACAGAAACAGCAGCGCGAATTCGATCAGCCGCAGCACGCCGGTGACCATCACCGGCGACATGGTGTCCCGGCCATACTGCGCCGCGACCTGGCGCGCGAGATCGCTGAGGCCGCCGGAAGGTCCGTTACCCGCCGACTGGTCTTCGAACTTGCGTACCGCGTCGGCTGAGAAGCGGCTCGCGGGATCGCGTCTGTTCATGGAGTGGTTCCCAAGCTCCCGTATGTTCTAGCATAGGAGAGCTAAGAATCCCTTCCAAGAACCTTTTGCGTTAGACCTTTCAGCCAGGGACCACCCCGCGCATCGTTCGAGAATGCGCGGGGGAGATCGCGAAAAGGCGTAGCCGTGGCAACGTCGCATGCCGGGAACCGGCGTGGACACCGAGCCTCAAGCCGTTGCAAAAAGTACTTAGCCGGTGATGACGTTGCGCGCCTTCAGGGCATGTATCAGCCTGTCATGCGGCAAAGCGGGGCTGCGGTGGCCGTCACGGCCGACCATGTCGGCGTTGGCCACCAGCGCATTCACCACCGCTTCCTCCGCTGCCTGCACGGTGGCGGCGTAGAAATCGTCCATGCGGCCCCACGGGATGAAATCCATGTGACTGTAGGTGCCGGCGTCAGGCTCGCCCCTTGGAAAGCGACCGTTCAGCGCATCGCGATTGGCGGTCGAGAAGGCCAGGAAGATGTCGCCCGAGAAATGCGAGCCGGCGGTGCCGGTGCGCGCCAGCCCCAGCGGCACGCGACGGGCCAGCGCCTTGCACTGGCCGGGCAGGAGAGGGGCATCGGTGGCGACGATGCCGATGCAGGAGCCGGCGCCGGCCGGCTGCAGGCTGGCGGCGAAGGCCTCCATCGGGTTGTCGTCGGCAAGGGTGGCGCCCAGCGGCACGCCGGCAACGGTCAGCTCATGGCGCGAGCCGAAATTGGTCTGCAGGAAAACGGCGACCGTGTAGTCGCGATGACCGTAGTTGACGATGCGCGAGGCCGTACCGTTGCCACCCTTGAAAGCGTAGCAGTTCATGCCGGTGCCGCCGCCGACCGAGCCTTCCTCGATGGCGCCGCCCCTGGCCGCATCGAGCGCCGCGACGGCGTGCTCGGAGGTCACGTGCGGGCCGTTGATGTCGTTCAGATAGCCGTCCCAGGTCTCCGCCGTGACGGGCAGCATCCACTGGCTGGCGATGTCGGGCTTGTTTCGCACCATCCAGTCGATCGTGCCGCGGTGGCAAGGGCCGATGGCATGGGTGTTGGTGATGAGGATCGGCATGTTGAGGGCGCCGGCCTCTTCCAGCCACGACACGCCGGTCATTTCGCCATTGCCGTTGAAGGAATGGTAGCCGGCGGCGATCGCCTGGCCAGCACCCTCGCGGCCGAGCGGCAGGATGGCGGTGACGCCGGTGCGCACCGGGCCCTTGCCGATTTCCATCTGGCCGTCGCCGGAAATCAGCGTGGTGTAGCCGACTTCGACGCCCGTCACGTCGGTGATCGCGTTGAGGCGGCCGGGCGTGCCGGTGAAGGGAATGCCCAGCGCCCGGGCGCGTGGTTTTCCGGCGGGCGTGACGTGCGAGGTCTGCGTCATTCGATCTGTCCTGTGGTTGGAAATGGGCTTGGCGACGATCAGCCGAGATGGCAGCCGGTCGCCGTTTCGGCATAGGCGGTGAGGATGCCGAGCGCGGTCGGGTAATCCACCGCCGGCACGACATTGAGAAGATGCAGGCCGAGCCCGTCCTCGAGCACGACGAGGCTGCGCGCCAGCGTGTCGCTGGCGTCGGCCAGCTTGAACGCGCCGGTGATGGCGCCGGCCTCCAGAATGCCGACATAGATCGCCACCTGCCGCTCGAACAATGTGATGTGGCGCGCGGCATAGGCGGCATCGGAGCGGGCATAAGCGCCGAGTTCCATCAAGAGCCGGCAGAGGCGATCGGAAGGATCGTCGGGGATGCCGGTCAGGATCATCGCTTTCAGCCGCGCGCGCGGATCGGCGATCTGGGCAATGGCGGCCGCGCGCAGTGTGCAGAAGCGCTCGACAGCCTGTTTCTGCACGTCGTCCAGAAGCTCCTTCAGGCCCGGATAATAATAGAGCGCGGCGCTGGAGCTCATGCCGGCCTCATTGGCGACGGCGCGCAGCGTCACGCCGGCCAGGCCATGCCTGGCGATCATCGTCTCGGCGGCGCTGATGAGGGTCAGTCGGCGTTCGGCCTGGGCGGCGGGTCTGCTCATCATATCTCCTGAATGCCATTCAAATTAAAATGGGCTCTGTGAATCTTGCAAGCGATTTTACGATGGTTTGTTGACGAAATGCCGACTCCATCGTAGCATTTTGATGGGAACAGAATTTTAATTGCATAAAAACAATGGGAGGGCTTGATGCCATCGGAAGTACCAAACTCGAGCGGCGGTCTTGATCGCGCGCTCAATGCACTGGGCACGCTGATGATCGTGCTGTCGGCGGTGACGCCGGCATCCTCGGTCTTCATCATCGTGCCGGGCGTCATCGCTCTGGCCGGTACGGGATCGTTCCTGTCCTTCGTGCTGGCCGGCGTCATCGGGCTGTTCATGGCCTTCGTCTATGCGGAATTGTCGTCAGCCTATCCGACGGCCGGCGGCGAATACACCATGATCGGCCGCACGCTCGGCCGCTTCTGGGGCTTTGTCACACTCGTCCTCGTCTTCGTCTCCATCGTGCTGATCATCGCCGTGGTGGCGCTCGGCGTCGGCACCTATCTCGGCGTGCTCATGCCCAACCTCAACGCGCAATGGGTCGGCGTGGCCACCATCATCCTGGCCGGCGTGGTGGCGGCGTTGCGCATCAAGCTCAACGCCTTCGTCACCGGCATTTTCCTCGGCATCGAGATGCTGGCGCTGGTCATCCTGACGGTGCTGGGCTTCATCCATGTCGAGCGGCCGCTTTCCAGCCTGTTCACGGCGCCGCAAATCCTCGACACCACCAATGCGCTGGTGCCGGCCTCGGCGGGCCTCATCATGGCGGCCACCGCCGTCGCCATCTTCGCCTATAACGGCTATGGCGCCGCCGCCTATTTCGGCGAGGAGACGCAGGACGCCAAGCGCAGCATCGGCAAGGTGGTGGTGTGGGCGCTGCTCATCACCGTGGCGGCGGAACTGATCCCGCTGACCGCCGTCCTGCTCGGTTCGCCGGACCTGGTCGGCCTCCTGGCCGCGCCGCAGAAGATCGAATATTTCCTCGAGGCGCGCGGTGGTCATACGCTCACCGTGCTGGTCAGCCTGGCGATCGCGGTTGCCATCTTCAACGCGGTCATCGCCATCGTGCTGCAGGCGGCGCGGCTGCTGTTCTCGTCGGGCCGCGACAAGACCTGGTTCGGGCCGATCAACAATGCGGTTGCTTCGGTGCACGGCACCTACGCGTCGCCGTGGATCGCCACCATCGTCGTCGCCGTGCTGGCCGCCGCGGCCTGCTTCATCGACATCAACCTGCTTCTGGTGGTCTCCGGCACCTCGCTGGTGGTCATCTACGCGCTACTCTGCCTCGGCGCGATCGCGGGGCGGCGCAACGGCGCCACCGCCAATGGCCATTATCGCATGCCGTTCTTCCCGGTGCCGGCCGTCCTGGCCTTCCTGGCGCTGGTCTATGTCGCCTACCAGAACCTGCTCGACGCTTCCTTCGGGCGGCCGAGCCTGATGGCGACACTGGCGATCATGGCGGTGGCGGCGGTCTACTACGTGCTGTTCCTGGCACGGCGCGCCGACTGGACCATGCATGCACCCGAGGAGATTGCCGGGTAGGTCCTCCCTCCTTCGATCGACCCGACAGAGACCCCGGCCGCGAGGCCGGGGTTTTTTTGACGCTTGCGCAAGGCGGGTCTGCCCAGCCGGGGCCGTCGCCGAGCCTCGCGAGGCTTGGGCACTTTCCTGCTTGGCCCGGAAGGAACCCGAAGGCTCATCACAGGCAAAGAAAAACCCCGGCCTCGCGGCCGGGGTTTCTTTTATCCAGCGATGCGAACCGCTTAGATCGAATAATACATGTCGTATTCGACCGGATGCGGGGTCATTTCAAAACGCATCACCTCGGCCATCTTCAGTTCGATGAACGAGTCGATCTGGTCGTCGTCGAACACGCCGCCGGCCTTCAGGAACCCGCGATCCTTGTCGAGGCTCTGCAGGGCTTCGCGCAGCGAGCCGCAGACGGTCGGGATCTTCTTCAGTTCCTTCGGCGGCAGGTCGTACAGATCCTTGTCCATCGGCTGGCCGGGGTGGATCTTGTTCTTGATGCCGTCGAGGCCGGCCATCAGCAGTGCCGCGAAGCCGAGATAGGGGTTCGCGCCCGGATCGGGGAAGCGGACCTCGACGCGCTTGGCCTTCGGCGAATTGCCGAACGGGATGCGGCAGGAAGCCGAACGGTTGCGCGCCGAGTAGGCGAGCAGCACCGGAGCCTCGTAGCCCGGCACCAGACGCTTGTAGGAGTTGGTGAGCGGGTTGGTGAAGGCGTTGACGGCCTTGGCGTGCTTGATGACGCCGCCGATGAAGTACAGGCAGTTTTCCGACAGGCCGGCATATTCGTTGCCAGCGAAGGTCGGCTTGCCGTTCTTCCAGATCGACATGTGGACGTGCATGCCCGAGCCGTTGTCGCCGAAGATCGGCTTCGGCATGAAGGTCGAGGTCTTGCCGTAGGCATTGGCGACCTGATGCACGACATACTTGTAGATCAGCATCTTGTCGGCGTTGCGGACCAGCGTGTCGAACTTGATGCCGAGCTCGTGCTGGGCAGCGGCCACCTCATGGTGATGCTTCTCGACGCGCACGCCCATGTCGGTGAGCACGGTCAGCATTTCCGAGCGCATGTCCTGCGCGGAATCGATCGGCGGAACCGGGAAATAGCCGCCTTTGACGCGCGGACGGTGACCGAGGTTGCCGGTCTCGTAGTCGGTGTCGTCGTTGGACGGCAGTTCCGAGGAGTCCAGCTTGAAGCCGGTGTTGTAGGGATCGGCCTTGTACTTGACGTCGTCGAAGACGAAGAATTCGGCTTCGGGGCCGACGAAGATGGTGTCGCCGATGCCTTCGGCCTTCATGTAGGCCTCGGCCTTCTTGGCGGTGCCGCGCGGGTCGCGGTTATAGGCTTCGCCGGAGACCGGATCGAGGATGTCGCACAGGATGACCATGGTCGACTGCGCGAAGAACGGGTCCATGTGAACCGTGTCCATGTCGGGCATCAGCACCATGTCGGACTCATTGATCGCCTTCCAGCCGGCGATCGAGGAGCCGTCGAACATGACGCCGTCGGCGAACATGTCCTCGTCGACCTCGGCGATGTCCATGGTCACGTGCTGCAGCTTGCCCTTGGGGTCGGTGAAGCGCAGATCGACGAACTTCACGTCGTTGTCCTTGATCTGCTTGAGAATGTCCTTGGCTGTCGTCATGTCATGCTTTCCTATGTGATGACGTTGAAACTTGAAAAGGCGGGCAGGTCGTCAGATCGCGTCCGGACCGGTCTCGCCGGTGCGGATGCGTACGACTTCCTCGATGTTGGAGACGAAGATCTTGCCGTCGCCGATGCGGCCGGTTTGGGCGGCCTTGCGGATCGCCTCGATGGCCGCCTCGACGGACTCGTCGCCGAGCACAACCTCGATCTTCACCTTGGGCAGGAAGTCGACGACATATTCGGCGCCGCGATAGAGCTCTGTATGGCCCTTCTGACGGCCGAAACCCTTGGCCTCGGTGACGGTGATGCCCTGCAAGCCGGCTTCCTGAAGTGCTTCTTTCACTTCATCCAGTTTGAACGGCTTGATGATCGCTTCGATCTTTTTCATTCGGATATGGGCCTCCACTGCCGGAAAAACGGGTTGTCAGTCCCGCTCGCGCATCCTTCAAGCATGAAGCGTGCCAGTTTGAACCGCGTGACGGTTTTGTCGCGAATTTTCATGCCAGCTTCGTGACAGGCACGGTTTTGCGGCGCAGGCGCGGTCGCGGCCGAAAGCTCGTTGCCCAAGAGATGTGCGTGCAGGGTTTTCGAGATGTGCCTGAATTTTGTGCAACATGCGCATTTCGCGGGCTTGGTGCTTGCCTCATCCTTCCCGGGCGAGGGCGTGTTCGACGCAAACGCCCATTTGCCTCGAACGGCAAACTGTTCGAATGTCCGCCCAGACGCCTGCCGGGATGCCGCCGATGACGCTTGAATTGCTCACGCCCGCCGAAATGGCCGAGGCCGATTGCCTGGCCATCGCCGCCGGGCCTTTCGACGGCATCGGGCTGATGCGCAATGCGGGGCGCGCGGTTGCGGCAGTCGTGCTGGCGCGTTTCCCGGGTGCCGCGCACGTCCATGTGCTCGTCGGACCTGGCAACAATGGCGGCGACGGTTATGTCGTGGCGAAGATCCTGCACGAGAGCGGCGTTGCCGTTTCGCTGTGGGCATCTGGTCCGCCCCGTGCCGGCAGCGATGCAGCGCTTGCGACCAATGAGTGTCCGGTGCCGGTAAAACCGCTCACGGAGTTTGAGGCCGGGCTAGGGGATGTGGTGGTCGATGCGCTTTATGGCGCCGGCCTGTCGAAGCCGCTTGCGGGCGATGCGGCGCGGGCGGTCGCGCTCGTCGTGGCCAAGGGCCTGCCGGTCGTCGCCGTCGACCTGCCGTCCGGCGTTTCGGGCGACAGCGGCGCGGTGCTCGGTTGTGCCTTTACGGCGACCCTCACCATCACCTTCGCGCGGCGCAAGCCGGGTCATCTGCTTTTGCCCGGCCGCGACCTGTGCGGCGAACTGATCGTCGCCGACATCGGCATCGCGCCGGCTGTCATCGAGGCGCTCGTGGTCAAGACCTTCGAGAACCGGCCGGCCTTGTGGCGGCGATCGTTTCCGTCGCCGGCGGTCGATACGCACAAATACCGGCGCGGCCATGTCGGTGTCTTTTCCGGCGGTGCGAGTTCAACGGGCGCGGCGCGGCTGTCGGCACTGGCCGCGGCGCGCAGCGGGGCAGGGGCGGCCACGGTGCTGTCGCCCGGCGGCGCCATGCAGGCAAATGCCGCCCATCTCACCGCCGTCATGCTGCGGCAGGTGGACGAACTTGCCGACCTTGCCGCCTTTCTTGCTGACCGAAGGCCGTCTGCCTTCGTGCTCGGCCCCGCCTTCGGCGTCGGCGACAAGGCGCGGGCGTTTACGCTGGCCGTGCTGGCGTCGGGCAGCGGGGTGGGCTCCGGCGTGGAAGGGCTGGTGCTGGACGCCGATGGCATCACTTCCTTCCGCGATGAACCCGCGCGCCTGTTCGAGGCTGCCACGCTCCCGGGCGCCCCGGCGCTGGTGCTGACGCCGCATGAAGGCGAATTCGCCCGGCTTTTCCCGGCGATTGCCGAGGACGGCAGCCTGTCGAAGCTCGGCAAGGCACGTGCTGCCGCCGCTGCCGCGCATGCCGTCGTCATCTACAAGGGCGCGGATACGGTGATTGCGTCATTCGATGGCCGCGCCGCCATCAACGCCAATGGCGCGCCCTGGCTGGCGACCGCCGGTTCGGGCGACGTGCTGGCCGGCATCGTCGCCGGCCTGATCGCGCAAGGCATGCCGGCCTTCGAAGCGGCCTGCGCCGGCGTCTGGCTGCACGCCGAGGCGGGCAGCCGCTTCGGGCCGGGGCTGATCGCGGAAGACCTGCCCGGTGCGCTGCCGCCGATGCTGCGAGACCTGTTCAGCCTTCCGCCGCAAAGCAGATGAGATTGCCGTCCGGGTCTCTGACGATGAAGGTGCGTGCACCCCACGGCTCGGTTCTCAATGGCTGGTGGAAGTCGACGCCGGCTGCCTGATATTCGAGAAACAGCGGCTTGATCGCGGTCACCGCAATTGTCGCCGACAGGAGCTCCTCCCGTTCGCGCGCGATCCGGTCGAGGGGCAACGCATCGACATGGCGCAGATTGAGGCGCGCGCCGTCGCGTTGCACTTGCGCGTAGAAGGGCGGTTCGCCATAGGCGAAGTTATCGGGAAAGCCGAGCTTCTCAGCATAGAAGGCAAGCGCCGCCGCCATATTGGTCACGAAAAGCTGCGGTTCGGCATGGGCGAGAACGGGTGCCGCGGCGCGGCTTTCATCTGGTTCTGTCATGGTGTCGAGACCTTTCGTCAGCGCCTGCCAGCTGTCGAAGCCGGCCTTGCGGGCCACCAGTTCCTGGGCATCGGCGCTTGAACTCGGCATCGAGAACCTGCCGGTCATCGAGATGCCGGAAGCGTGGCAGAACCCACGCGATCGTCGCCGCGACGGGATAATACCGTTCGCGATGCCATTTGAGGTGCAGCTTGGCCTGCTTGCGGAAATGGTCGAGCCGGGACATGGGCGCATCATGGGTTGGTGTGGCGTAGGCGGGCAATGCCCCTTCGGCCAAGGCCGGTGCGCCCTACAGCAGCGAAGGGATGGTAGGCGACGCCGCGGGAGGAGGCAAGGCTTGCGGGTATTGTCCACCCGGTTGCCGCGCCTATCTGTCGGATGATGGCCTTTCGCCACGGTTGACTTGGCCAAAACCTTCCGATTTACCGTCACCAGCAAATCCCGACAGCCCGGACGCCTTTCCCATGCTTGAAAAAACCTATGACGCCCAAAGCGTCGAGCCGAAGATCGCCAGGATTTGGGAGGAGGCGGACGCTTTCCGCGCCGGTGCCGGCGCCGAGGACGGTGCGGAGCCCTTCACCATCGTCATCCCGCCGCCCAATGTCACCGGCTCGCTGCACATGGGGCACGCGCTCAACAATACGTTGCAGGACATTCTCATCCGCTTCGAGCGCATGCGCGGCAAGAACGTCTTGTGGCAGCCGGGCATGGACCATGCCGGCATCGCCACGCAGATGGTGGTCGAGCGCCGGCTGATGGAAAAGCAGGTGCATCGCCGCGATCTCACCCGCGAACAGTTCGTCGACAAGATCTGGGAGTGGAAGGCCGAATCCGGCGGCGCCATCTTCAACCAGCTGAAGCGGCTCGGCGCCTCGGCCGACTGGTCGCGCGAGCGCTTCACCATGGACGAGGGCCTGTCCAAGGCCGTGCTCGAAGTCTTTGTCACGCTCTACAAGCAGGGCCTGATCTACAAGGACAAGCGCCTTGTGAACTGGGACCCGAAGCTGCTGACCGCGATCTCCGACCTTGAGGTCGAGCAGCACGAGGTCAACGGCAATCTCTGGCATTTCCGCTATCCGGTCGAAGGCGAGACCTACGATCCGGAGAACCCCAAGACCTTCATCACCGTGGCCACGACCCGCCCCGAGACGATGCTGGGCGACACCGGCGTCGCCGTGCACCCGGAAGACGAGCGCTACAGGGACCTCATCGGCAAGAACGTCATCCTGCCGCTGGTCGGCCGCCGCATTCCGATTGTCGCCGACGAATATTCCGATCCGGAGAAGGGCACCGGCGCGGTCAAGATCACGCCCGCGCACGACTTCAACGACTTCGAGGTCGGCAAGCGCCACAAGCTGCCGGCGATCAACATCCTCACCGTCGAGGCGGCGATAAACCTCAACGACAACGAGGATTTCCTGGCCGGGCTCGAGGCGACGCCGGAGCGCCAGGCCGTGTGGAGCGAGTTGCACGGGCAGGACCGTTTCGCGGCCCGCAAGCGCATCGTCGAATTGATGGAAGAGGGCGGTTTCCTCGACAAGATCGAGCCGCACCGCCACACCGTGCCGCACGGCGACCGTGGCGGCGTGCCGATCGAGCCGTTCCTGACCGACCAGTGGTACGTCAACGCACACGAAATGGCCAAGCCGGCAATGGCTTCGGTGCGCGAGGGCCGCACCAATTTCGTGCCGAAGAACTGGGAAAAGACCTATTTCGACTGGATGGAGAACATCCAGCCCTGGTGTATTTCGCGCCAGCTGTGGTGGGGCCACCAGATTCCGGCCTGGTATGGCCCGGATGGGCAGGTCTTCGTCGAAAAGACCGAAGAAGAAGCGCTTGAATCGGCGATCCAGCACTATCTCGCCCTTGAAGGGCCGTGGAAGGCCTGGGTCGAGGAGAAGCTGGAAAACTTCCAGCCCGGCGAGATCCTGACCCGCGACGAGGACGTGCTGGACACCTGGTTCTCGTCGGCGCTGTGGCCGTTCTCGACGCTCGGCTGGCCGGACAAGACGCCGGAACTGAAGACCTATTACCAGACCGACGTTCTGGTCACCGGCTTCGACATCATCTTCTTCTGGGTCGCCCGCATGATGATGATGGGCCTGCATTTCATGGACGAGGAGCCGTTCCACACGGTCTATGTCCATGCGCTTGTCCGCGACAAAAACGGGCAGAAGATGTCGAAGTCGAAGGGCAACGTCATCGACCCGCTCGAACTGATCGACGAATATGGCGCCGACGCGCTGCGCTTCACGCTGGCGATCATGGCCGCGCAAGGGCGCGACGTGAAGCTCGACCCCGCCCGCATCGCCGGCTACCGCAATTTCGGTACCAAGCTGTGGAACGCCACGCGCTTCGCCGAGATGAACGGCGTCGCCCGCGACGATACGTTCTGGCTCAACGACGCCAAGCTCGCGGTCAACCGCTGGATATTGACGGAATTGACCCGCGCGGCGCGCGAGATCACCGACGCCATCGCCTCCTATCGCTTCAACGAGGCGGCGGGCGCGGCCTACCGCTTCGTCTGGAACCTGTTCTGCGATTGGTATCTCGAACTGTTGAAGCCGGTCTTCATGGGCGAGGACGAGGCCGCCAAAGCCGAAAGCCGCGCCTGCGTCGCCTTTGTGCTGGACGAAATCTACAAGCTCCTGCATCCGATGATGCCGTTCATGACCGAGGAGCTTTGGGCGCAGACCGTGGGCGAAGGGCAGGAGCGGCAATCGTTGCTGTGCCATGCCGCCTGGCCGGCGCCTGATTTCGAGGATGTCGAGGCAGCCGCCGATATCAACTGGCTGGTCGATCTCGTTTCCGGCATTCGCTCCGTGCGCTCGGAAATGAACGTGCCGCCGGCCGCGATCGCGCCGCTGGTGGTGATCGGCGCCAACGCGACGACGCGCGAACGCCTGGTTCGCCACGAGGCGGCGATCAAGCGCCTGGCGCGTGTCGGCGACATCTCCCATGGCGAGACCGCACCCAAGGGCTCGGCGCAGATCGTGCTCGGCGAAGCGACCGTATGCCTGCCGCTCGGCAGCCTCATCGACCTCAAGGCCGAGGCCGCGCGCCTGCAGAAGGAACTGGCCAAGGTGACCGAGGAAATCGCGCGCCTGCACAAGAAGCTGTCGAACGAGAAGTTCGTCGCCAACGCGCCGGAAGACGTGGTCGAGGCCGAGCGCGAGAAACTCGCCGAATACAACGAGCAGCAGACACGGCTGTCGGTGGCGCTGGAGCGCGTGCGCGACGCCGGCTGACCCGAACAACAATCGAGCCAAAACAACCTCGATCCCGGTGCTTCGCAAGAGCGCCGGGATCGTTGATTCTGACGTTGCGGAAGTGCCGCGGAAACTGCGTGAGTAGGTACGGTTTCGGCATTCCGCAACGTCACAATTGACGTAAACGGAATGTTTTGGGCCCCATTGTTGCCATAATGTAACAATGGGGCGTTTGACCTGCCAAAATGAGGCTTTTTCGGGCGTTTCCTGCCAATTTCCGCGCGGTTTTGCTTCGCCTGCCTCTAAAAATGGTGGCTTTTCGGTGTCCTCGCCAATGCAGCCGACTGTATTCGCGCGCCACCAGCTCGATTGTACTAGTACGGCCGGAAAAATCGTTATTGCGCCATTAATGCGAATTGGTTCTAGCTTGGTGTACGAATTTCCGGGGAGAGGATTTCATGATCAATTTGCGTTTCAAGGCGCTCCTGGGGGCAGGGTGCATTTCGGTGGCGATGATGGGCGGGGCTCAGGCCGGCGGCTTCTCGCGCGGCTCGGCCGATACCGACATCATCTTCGAGCCGGGCAATTTCAACATGCGCTCGAGCGTCACCTATGTGAGCCCGACGCGTAAGTTCAACAAGAACGGCAATCCGAGGCTGATTGGCACCAACTACGCCGAAGATTATATTATCCCGTCCTTCGCGGCGAAGTTCAACCTGACCGACAATCTGCGCTGCGCCGGCACGCTGGTGAACAACAATGGCGGCAATGCGAGATACGCGTCGCCGACGCTGAGCGGCAAGATTTCC
The DNA here is from genome assembly GCF_052115345.1 of Mesorhizobium sp. 2RAF21. NCBI lineage: Bacteria > Pseudomonadati > Pseudomonadota > Alphaproteobacteria > Hyphomicrobiales > Phyllobacteriaceae > Mesorhizobium > Mesorhizobium sp. 2RAF21. The sequence goes on from NZ_JBFRGM010000030.1 coordinate 38,743, forward strand.
GAAGAATTCACAACCTATGAATCCGCGCTGACCTGCGGCCTCGGCTTCGATGCCGGCCAGGGCAAGTTCTGGCTGCTCGGCGGCGGCTTCATGGAAAAGTTTGAATACAACCGCGTGAATTCCTACGCGGCGCTCGGCATGGGCAACGCTACCCTTAATCTCGACGGTCAGAAATATGGCTTCCGGATCGGCGCTGCCTACGAAATCCCGGACATCGCCCTGCGCGCGCAGCTGATGTATCGCTCGGGCACGAAATACGGTGCCGACGGCAATCTGAATGCGCCTGCCGGCGTTTTGTTCGCTGCGACCGCAGGAACACCGCTGCAGGCTCAGTTCGCAAGGATCATTGCAGCTTCGCCGCTGGGCAAGAATACGCCCGTTGATGTCCCCGCGATCGGCGTTGGCGCCCTGCCGCAAAGCGTCGAGTTCAAGTTGCAGAGCGGTATTGCGCCCGGCTGGCTGGCTTTCGGCAGCGTCAAGTGGACCGACTGGAGCCAGCTGACGACCCTCGACGTTCGCTCGAAGTCGGCGGGCTTCACCATCAGCCAGGACAAGTATTTCTGGAAGGATGGCTGGACCGTAACCGGCGGTGTCGGCCATGCCTTTAACGACAAGGTTTCCGGTTTCGCCAGCCTGACCTGGGATCAGGGCGTCGGCACCGGCTGGGACATCACCGGCGACACCTATACGGTGGCTGTGGGCGGTTCCGCCAAGGACGGCATCGGTGGCGAGTTCCGCGGCGGTGTCGGCTTCAGCTATCTCGGCGCCGGCGAGGAAACCAACTACGCCCCAGGCACCAACCAGGGTGTCAAGGCCGGCTATGCGATTGCCTTCAATGCAGGTTATAGCCTGAAGTGGTAAGCCCTTCATTCTAATCAACAAAGCCGGGCTCTATGCCCGGCTTTTTTGTTGTCCGGGGTTCGTTACAGTCGAATTCTCGAGGTCGGCTGACCGCCCTCCGATGCGTGCCGTAAATGCAACATTAGCTGCGGCATCCATTATTGTGACGTTTCGGCAACAGTTTCGAAACAAGCCATCGGCTAAGAAGACCGGGACGCGGCGATGCCCATTTCCCGCCATAAACCCGGAGCACCTCGATGGGGTACCCGGCAAGACCGATGACGGTCAGGCGAGGGAATGGGCCGCAGATCCGCGGCAGGAACAGAAATGCACGCTGACGAGTTTTCCATTGCCAGTCTGCCGGAGCGCGGTGCGAACGCCATGTCGTCGCCCGAGACCGACCGCAGTTTGGCCGGAAATGCGTGCCATCATGTGCTGAATTCTAGCAAAGTTTCCATCGTCCGCGTCGGCGATGTCGAAGAAATGCACTGCCATGCGGGTTGTTGAGTTGGCAAGGTCGTCGGTGTTCACGGTGATGGTCGCGGTTGCGACCCTCAGCGCCGCCGGCTCGGCTTTTGCCTTCGACGACAAGGTTTTCGACGACAAGAGCGGCGTAAAGCCGAAATCCAGCCCTTGGGAAGTCTTCCAGTTCGGCTTTTCCGCCTACAAGAACGGTCACAAGGAGCAGGCGGTCGAAGCCTATAAATACGCCGCCGAGAACGGCCAGATCGGCGCGACCTGGAAGCTGGCGCGCATGTATGCCGAAGGCGACGGCGTGGCGCAGGACGACTACGCCGCCTTCAAGTTCTTTTCGGAAATCGCCGAACAGGATGTCGAGCCGGGTTCGCCCGAGGAAAGCTACGTCTCCGACGCGCTGGTGGCGCTTGGCGATTATCTGAAGCAGGGCATCCCCGGCAGTCCGGTGGGGGCCGATCCGGTCGTCGCGCAGGAATATTTCATGCGCGCCGCCGCCAATTATCGCAATCCGAACGCCCAGTACGAGATGGGCAAGATGTTCCTGAAGGGCGATGGCGGCGTCAAGGTGAGTGTCAAGCAGGCCGGACGCTGGTTGCAGCTTGCCGCCGAAAAGGGCCATGCGGGCGCGCAAGCAACACTCGGCAACCTCTTGTTCCAGAGCGGAAAGGCGGTGCGCGGGCTGGCCATGATGACGGCGGCACTGGCGCGCGCGACGCCGGCCGATCAGCCTTGGATCCGCTCCATGCAGGAAGAGGCTTTCGCGGTGTCCGGCGAGGCCGACCGCCGCACCGCCATCTCATTGGCCGACGATATGCTGGCCAAAGGCGTTACCGGCGCCGAGCAGCAATAGGCGCACACAGCTGCCTCTTCGGGCCGCTTTGCTCAATCTCAGTCGAAAATTCCGCAGGCGTCGACGGCCTTCATGCAGCCGCCAGCGTCAATTCCACCGCCACCGGCACGTGATCGGACGGCTTTTCCCAGGCCCGCACGTGTTTTTCGATCGAGGCCGAGGCGAAGCGGTTCGCCGCCTCCGGCGACAACAATAGATGATCGATGCGGATGCCGTTGTTTTTCTGCCAGGCGCCGGCCTGGTAATCCCAGAAGGTATAAGTTTCCGATGCGTCGGTGACGGAGCGCACCGCCTCGGTGAAGCCGAGGTTTTTCAGGCGCCGGAATGACTGGCGGGTTTGTGGCTGGAACAGCGCGTCGCCGAGCCATGCTTCCGGAGTTCTCGCGTCGACCGGCTCGGGAATGACGTTGTAGTCACCGGCCAGTACCAGCGCTTCCTCCAGCACCAGTCGCTCCGTCGCCCAGCGTTCAAGCCGCGCCATCCAGGACAGCTTGTAGGGGAATTTGACCGGGTCGCTGATCGGGTTACCGTTCGGCAGGTAGAGCGAGACGACGCGCAACACGCCTTTGTCGGTCGAGAACACGCCTTCGATGAAACGCGATTGCTCGTCGGCATCGTCGCCAGGCAGGCCGCGATTGACCTCGTCGAAGCGCAGCTTCGACAGGATGGCGACGCCGTTAAAGCCTTTCTGGCCGTGCGTCTCGACATGGTAGCCGAGCGCCTCGACCTCGGCGCGCGGGAACTGCTCGTCGACCGTCTTGATTTCCTGCAGGCACACAATGTCGGGCTGGCTCTCGCCCAGCCAGTGCACGAGATTATCAATACGGGCGCGGACGCCGTTGATGTTCCAGGTAACGATTTTCATGAAAATCTCGCGACTATTTCAAGCAAATCAAGGATGGCGCAATCCGCATTCCGATTCGATCCTGCAACATCCTTCGCAGGAAGGGAACCCGGTCAGGGAACGGCCGGCACAATAATGGGAACACCGTCATGTCATCAACCACGCATCCCGTGGACGAGGTGCTGCCGGCGCCACGTCTTGCCGCGCTCGGCATCCAGCACGTCCTTGTCATGTATGCCGGCGCCATCGCCGTCCCGCTCATCGTCGGGCGGGCGCTGAAGCTCGACCCGCATCAGGTCGCCTTTCTGATCTCGGCCGATCTCTTCGTCTGCGGCATCGCCACCATCATCCAGTCGCTCGGCGCCACGCAGTGGTTCGGCATCAAGATGCCGGTGATGATGGGGGTGACCTTCGCCGCCGTCGGGCCGATGACGGCGATCGCCAGCGCCAATCCGGGTCCGGATGGCGCGCGGCTTCTGTTCGGCGCCATCATCGGTTCCGGCATCATCGGCATGGTGCTTGCGCCTTTTGCCAGCCGCATGCTGCGTTTCTTTCCGCCGGTGGTGACAGGCACCATCATCGTGGTGATCGGCGCCTCGCTGATGCGCGTCGGCATCAACTGGATTTTCGGCGTTCCGGTGGGGCCGACCGCGCCGCGCCTGGTGGCGCCCGAACATGCGGCTTGGCTCAAGGCGGTAACGGAAATGGCGCAAACGGCCGGCTCCACCGTTCCGGCCATTCCCGCCAATCTGGCGCTGGCGCCGACGCTGGACAACGCCGCCTACGCGCCGCTCACCAACATCGCCGTTTCCGTGGTGGTGCTGGCTTCCATCCTGTTGATCGCCAAGTTTGGCAAGGGCTTCCTCGCCAACATCGCCGTGCTGCTCGGCATCATCATCGGCGGCGTGCTGACCGCGGCGCTCGGCATGATGCATTTCGACAAGGTCGCCAACGCCGAATGGTTCGCCATCATCACGCCGTTCCATTTCGGCACGCCGATCTTCGATCCGATCCTGATCATCACCATGACATTGGTCATGATCGTGACACTGATCGAATCGACGGGCATGTTCCTGGCGCTGAGCGATCTCACCGGCCGCCGCATGACGCCGGCGGGGCTCTCCGCGGGCCTGCGCACGGACGGGCTGGGCACCGTCATTGGCGGCATCTTCAACACCTTCCCCTACACATCCTTCTCGCAAAATGTCGGACTGGTCGGGGTGACGGGCATCAAGAGCCGCTTCGTCTGCGTCGCCGGCGGCATCATCCTCATCGTCTTCGGCCTGATCCCCAAGATGGGCGCGCTGGTCGAGGCGCTGCCGACCGTCGTGCTCGGCGGTGCCGGCCTGGTCATGTTCGGCATGGTGGCGGCCACCGGCATCCGCATCCTGTCCAATGTCGACTTCAAGGGCCAGCGCAACAACATGTTCGTCGTCGCGGTCTCGGTGGGGCTGGGCATGATCCCGCTGGTGGCGCCGGACTTCAAGATGTGGCTGCCGCATGTCATCCACCCGCTGGTCGAGTCCGGCATCCTGCTGGCCACCGTCTCGGCGGTCATGCTCAACGCCTTCTTCAACGGCGCGCAGGTGGATGAAAACGAGATCCGCGAAGCTGCGATGACATCGGAGGCGTGATTTATCCCGTCATCTCGATGCGAAGGCCGCCCGATCAGGGCGGCCTTTTTCGGACGACGGGTTTGCGCGATGTCTGCCGCCGATGGCGGTCTGGATAAAAGCGGTTATCGAAACCCTTGTCACCGCACGATCGGCTCGCCGTGGAAGCGCCGGCTTGACGGCTTGGACACGCCGAAGCCGACTTCCATCATCAATCGCGGCGTGGTTTTCGGCACCGTTCCCATGTGAAAACCGAACGGGTCTTCCACGAAACCGCTGCCGGCCGGGCCGGTAAGCGTCAGCGGGCTTTCGCGCCCGTAGATATCGAGCACGTCCTCCGCAGAATGGCCGACGAGAAGCGTCAGCTGGTGGCGCAACACCCGGCGCTTGTGGCTGCCGCGCACATAGACATGCGGGCCGGTGTCGGCGTCGACAGGCTGCAGGTGGAAGAAGAACTTCAGCATCCGCCAGTCGTCCAGGTCGAAATGGAACTTGTCGAGCGAGGCCAGGCTCTTGTCGCGCTCGGAAGCCGAGCGGGTCGGAAAGCTCCACCAGACGCGTGTCGTGATCAGCTTCGCCTGGTTGCCGAGGTAGCGCGCGGCGATTTCGTGCAGCAGCGGATCGGCCTGCACCGTGCGCACTTCCGGGCATTCGAGAATCGTCTCGAAATAGTGGCCGCTGAGCAGCGGTCGCTTGAAGTGCTGTTCGGCCTGGTCGTGCTCGAGCGGTTGGAACGACAAGCGACGGTCGAAATTGCCGAAACACGGCGTCTTGCGGGCGAAGGCGGCAATCCCCTCGTGGATATCGGCCGGAAGGTCGATGCCGGTCTGGATGCCGTCGGCCCGCAGCCGTGCCGTTGCCTCCTGTGCGTCCACGCCTGCGAAGATCGAGGATGCCGGCCGGTTGTTGGCGGAGAAGGGGCGGGCGCCCAGCCAATGCAAACGGCGTCCGGGCATGGTGCGGGCCAGCATGAACATCGGCAGCCATGCGGGGTTTTCGCGGACATCGGCAAGGTAGGTCGGGATGCGCGCCCTGATCCGCTTGAGCGTGCTGCCGCTGCGCGCGGCGATTTCCAGGTCGGTCGATGCCGTGTTCATAGGGACGTCTCCCGGTGAAAGGCGACCCTGCGGCCCGCCTCACCCTACGAGTTGTTGTCCCCGACCCTTGTGCGGTGCAACATATGAAGGTGCTTATCTACGGTCAACCGTCTTTGCCGCGTTCCGCGCCATCGAATTCGGGAATGGAACGCGGTGTGGCTGGCGATGGGACGATCGCCATTGTCGCGTCGGCCACTGCCTTCTTGCGCGCTGGCAGCGTCATCGCGACCACGCCGGCGATGACCGCGACCAGCCCGATGCCGGCCGTGCTCGTCACCGTCTCGCCCAGGAAGACGACGCCGATGGCGATGCCGATCGGCACCCTGAGGTAGGCTTGCGCCGTGGCGCCGACCGAACCCAGCGTCTGCAGCAGTCGGAAATAGATGGCGAAGGCGAGCGCGGTCGAGAACACGGACAGGCCGAGCAGCGCCAGCATGGAATGTGTCGATGGCGCCAGCGCCCAGGGATGGTCGACCGCAAGGCTGACCGGAATCAGCAGCACCGTGCCGGCGATGAGGGAGCCGGCCGCCGGCACCATCGGGTCCACGCCCTTGAAGCCTTTGCCGGTAATGGCGGCCGCGCCATAGCAGATGGTCGCCGCGACCACGGCAAGCTGGGCCCACAACTGCGCGCCGAGCCCGTTCAGCGCCTCCATGCCGATGATCAGGCAGGTGCCGGCAAGCCCGGCGACGACGCCGAACAGCTTGCGCATCGTCACCTGTTCATGCCTGGTGATGAGTGCCGTCAGCAGGAAGGCGAAGATCGGCGTCATCGAATTGAGGATGACGGCAAGGCCCGCGTCGATGGAGCGCTCGGCCCAGGCGATCAGCGTGAACGGGATCGCGCTGCTCAGCACCGCCTGGGCCACGAATCTGCCCCACATCGCGGCATCCGTCGGCAGCCTCACGCCGCGCCAGCGCAACACGACAAGCAGGATCAGCCCGGCGATCAATGTGCGCGCGGCAATGAACGTCACCGGCGGGATGGTCTCCACGCCGATCTTGATGAAGGTGTAGGAGGCCCCCCACAGCGTCGACAGGAGGACGAGCAGGGCGAGTTCGGTGACGGGAAGAGTTTTTGCGGGCATGACGGTCGCGCGGTCCTGATGGCGTGTTACCGTTCTCTAGCGCGCCATCGCGATGCAATGTTTCGATGCCGGTCGAAGTGTTGGTCCACACTTGCGCATCGCCGGTATGAAGGTATCATACCGCAAGGCAATGGAGAGCGTATTTGATGGCGGCCACCGAGAAACGGACCTTCAGTCTCCCGCGAGAGCAGGCGGATTACATTGATGAACTGGTTCAGTCTGGAGCATACGCCTCGGCGAGTGAAGTGATGCGGGCGGGCTTGCGAGCCTTGCGGGAGCGCGACGCCGCCGTGGAACGTTGGCTGCTGGAAGAAGTCGTGCCGGTCGCTGCGGCGATGCAGGCGAATCCCGACCGCGGTCTTTCGGCGGAAGACGTTTTTGGCGGCCTCCGGGCTTTGCACACCGCATCCCGCAAGGGTAATTGATGCCCTACCGGATCGTCTTCGCGCCCGAGGCACGAGACGATCTCGAAGCGCTATATTTCTATATTTCCGGGCAAAATGGTGCGTCTCGCGCCATCGCATATCTTGATCGGATCGAAAAATTCTGCCTGACGTTTATGGATTTCCCGGAGCGGGGCGCAAAACGGGACGATCTTTTTCCAGGCTTGCGGATCGTCGGTTTTGAGCGGCGCATTTCAATCGCCTTCGGCATCAGTGGCGATACGGTGATCTTCTACCGGTTTCTGTACGGTGGGCGCGATCTGGACGCGGCGATTGGCGGTTAGCTCACTTTCCGCTCGACCAGGCCGATCGTGTTGCCGGCCGGGTCTTTCAGGAACGCCATCCACTCGCTTTGGCCGGCTGGGCCGAACAGGCCGTTGACGTCGTGATGCACCATTGCCGGCGCCGCGGTGAACGGCACGCCGGCGGCCTTGGCCTCGGCATGGAAGGTGTCGATGTCGGTGATGTCGAGATAGACGGTGCCGGCCGGCACGCCGTCGGCGAAATAAAGCCGCACCTCGCCTGCCATGATGAAGGCCATGCCCGGCGGATCGAAGCGCGAATGCAGCGGCAGACCGAGCACGTCGTGCCAGAAGGCCAATGTGGCATCGAGATTGCGCCCGGCCGACAGCGCGACCTGACGGACCGCGCCGACTGAGGGCATGTTAGACGGAGAAGCTGGTTCCGCAGCCGCAGGAGGCGACGGCGTTGGGGTTCCTGATCTGGAAGGACTGGCCCATCAGATCGTCGACGAAATCGATCACCGAACCGCCCATGTAGATCAGCGAGATGTCGTCGATCAAAACCGTGGCGCCGTCGCGCTCGATGGCGACGTCGTCATCGTTGCGGGCGTCGACAAGGTCGAATTTGTAGGAGAAGCCGGAGCAGCCGCCGCCTTCCACCGAAACGCGCAAAGCCGTCTTGCCGGGTTCGTTGCCGACGATCTTCGAAATCCGCTTGGCGGCGGATTCTGTCATTTCGACCTTCATGGCGGTCTTGGCGTCGGCACCCATGGGCGTCACCTTGCGTTCGGTTCTGCATGATAGGTATGAAGCAGGGCGGGGCAAGTCAACAGCGACAGGGGTCATGAGCAGCGAGCTTGGCGATATCGGTTTCGGTTACCGGCCCCGCGCGGCCTATGCCTGCGACCCCGCCCGCTCGCGTGGCCGCCTGTTCGACGAAGTGGAAAGCCCGACCCGCACGCCGTTCCAGCGCGACCGCGACCGCATCATCCATTCCACCGCCTTTCGCCGGCTGAAGCACAAGACCCAGGTCTTCGTGGCGCATGAAGGCGACCATTTCCGCACCCGGCTGACGCATACGATCGAGGTGGCACAGATTGCCCGGGCGCTGGCGCGGGCGCTGTGCGTCGACGAGGATCTGGCCGAGGCGGTGGCGCTGGTCCACGATTTCGGCCACACGCCGTTCGGCCATACCGGCGAGGATGCGCTGAACGAGAAAATGGCGCCCTGGGGCGGCTTCGACCACAACGCCCAGTCGCTGCGCGTGGTGACACGGCTGGAACGGCGTTACGCCGAATTCGATGGGCTGAACCTGACCTGGGAAACGCTGGAAGGGCTGGTCAAGCACAACGGCCCGCTGACCGACGCGGCGGGCAAGGGGCTGAAAGGGCCGGTGCCGCAGGCGATCCGCGACTATTCGGAGCTGCACGATCTGGAATTGTCGCGTTATGCCAGCGTGGAGGCGCAGTGCGCGGCGCTCGCCGACGACATCGCCTACAACACCCATGACATCGACGACGGCATCCGCTCCGGCCTGCTTCGCCTCGACATGCTGGAGGAGGTCGGGCTTCCGGGCTCGATCCTGCGGGGCGTGCGCGAGCGTTATCCCGCGCTCGACCCGGTGCGCACCGGCCACGAACTGATGCGGCGGCAGATCACCATGATGGTCGAGGATGTCATCGTCACCGCCAAGGCCAATCTCGACCGGCTGGCGCCCGGCAGCGCCGACGCCGTGCGCGCCGCCGGCGAAACCATCGTCCGCTTCTCCGGCCAGATGGCGGCGCAGGAGAAGGAACTGAAGACCTTTCTCTATGCGCGCCTCTACCGCCACCCCGAGGTGATGCGGGTGCGCGCCGACGCCGAGCAGATCGTCAAGAACCTGTTCGACGCCTATTTCGCCGATCCGCGCGCCATGCCGGACGGCTGGCGCGAGGGGCTCGACCGCGCCGAGGATCGCATCAAGGCGCGCGATGTCGCCGATTTCATCGCCGGCATGACCGATACCTATGCGTTGAAGGAGCACCGACGCTTGTTTGACCATACGCCGGATTTGAGCTAGGCCGGGCGCGATTTTCGCCGGCCAACGACCGGTTTTCTTGCATGGATGCAGAGTAGTTTTCATGAACATCTTCGCCGACTTCACCGCGCGGGTCATCAAGGCCGTCGAAAGCCTTGATCTGAAAGACAAAGATGGCGGCACGCTCGATCTCGGCCGCATCGCTGTCGAACCGCCGCGAGACGCCAGCCATGGCGATCTCGCCACCAATGCCGCGATGGTGCTGGCCAAGCCGGCCGGACAGAACCCGCGCGCCTTGGCGGATCGGCTTGTCGAGGCGTTGCGCGCCGATGCGGATGTTTCCGGCGCCGAAGTGGCCGGCCCGGGCTTCGTCAATCTGAGGCTGACCGACGCCTTCTGGCACCGGCATCTGGCCGGCCTGATCGCTGAGGGACAGGATTACGGCCGTTCCAAGGTCGGGCAGGGCATCGCGGTCAATGTCGAATATGTCTCGGCCAACCCGACCGGGCCGATGCATGTCGGCCATACGCGCGGCGCCGTGGTCGGCGACACGCTGGCCAACCTGCTTGGCTTCGCTGGCTACAAGGTGACCAAGGAATATGTGATCAACGACGCCGGCGTGCAGATCGACGTGCTCGGCCGCTCCGCCATGCTGCGCTATCGCGAAGCGCTGGGCGACGATATCGGCGAGATCCCCTCCGGCCTCTATCCCGGCGACTATCTGGTGCCGGTCGGCCAGGCGCTGGCCAAGGAATTCGGCCGTTCGCTGCTGCAGATGCCGGAAGACGAGGCGCTGGCCATCGTCAAGGACCGCACCATCGACGCCATGATGGTGTTGATCAAGGAAGACCTGGCGCTGCTCAACGTGCACCACGATGTCTTCTTTTCCGAGCGCACGCTGCATGCCGACAACGCCAAGGCGATCCGGGCGGCGATCGCCGACCTGACGCTGAAGGGCCACATCTACAAGGGCAAGCTGCCGCCGCCGAAGGGCGAGAAGCCGGACGATTGGGAAGACCGCGAGCAGACGCTGTTCCGCTCGACGGCAGTGGGCGACGATATGGATCGCGCGCTGGTCAAGTCGGACGGCGCCTTCACCTATTTCGCCGCCGACGTCGCCTACCTGAAAGACAAGGTTGAACGTGGTTTCGACGAGCTGATCTATGTGCTGGGCGCCGACCACGGCGGCTACGTCAAGCGGCTGGAAGCGCTGGCCAAGGCCGTCACCGACGGTCGGGTCAAGCTTACCGTGCTTTTGTGCCAGCTGGTCAAGCTGTTCCGCGATGGCGAGCCGGTCCGCATGTCGAAGCGGTCGGGCGATTTCGTCACGCTGCGCGAAGTGGTGGAAGAGGTCGGCCGCGACCCGGTCCGCTTCATGATGCTCTATCGCAAGAGCGACGCGCCGCTCGATTTCGATTTCGCCAAGGTGACGGAACAGTCGAAGGACAACCCGGTCTTCTACGTGCAGTATGCCTCGGCGCGCTGCCATTCGGTGTTCCGGCAGGCCAAGGAACAGCTCGGCATCACGGATCCTTCGCGCAAGGAGCTGTCGGCCAGGCTCGACCTCTTGAAGGACGAGGGCGAGCTTTCGCTGGTCAAGAAGCTTGCAGAATATCCGCGTCTGATCGAGCAGGCGGCGCAGTCGCAGGAGCCGCACAGGCTGGCTTTTTACCTCTACGACCTGGCTTCCAGCTTCCACGCACAGTGGAACCGCGGCAATGATCATGTAGACTTACGTTTTGTTAAGGTTAACGACCCAGAATTGACACGTGCCAGACTCGGGCTGGTGCAGGCTGTTTTGGACGTTTTGTCGTCTGGCCTGGCGTTGATCGGAGCGGAAGCCCCGACCGAAATGCGTTAGGTTCGACTAATCAGCCTGTCACCTTTTGCCCACATTGCGCTGGTAGGGGCCAACCTTCCGCGACGTCCATGGCGTCCGATGAGTGCGAGTTCGGGAACGACAATGGCAGATAGAACCCAGGCGCGTGTAGCCAACCATAACGACATCGCAAGCGACGATCCTTTTGCGGAATTGACCCGTATCATGGGCTTCGATCCACGCGAGCCCGTGCAGCGGCAACCCGCCCAGCAGGCGTCCGCCGAGCTGTCCGACGATTTCGACATCGACCTCGAAAAGGAGTTGATGGGCGAATTCTCCGGTCACGAGGCAGAGCCGGCCATGGCCGCCGCACCGCAGCCGCTGCCAGCCATCGCGCCGGTTGCCGCTTTCGCCGACGAGGCGATCGACAACGACATGGTTGCCTCGATGGAAGAGGAATTCCGCGCCGAGGCGCATGCTCCGCTGGCCGCCGCACCGGCCGAAGCGGAAGCGTCCGACTTTGAGTTCGCTGCCGCCGACGAGATGGAAGAGCCGGTCTTTGACGCGGCCGTGACGCATTCGCTGGAACAGGAATTCCAGCCGCAGGCAGGCTTCGCGCCCGTCGTCGACGAGGCCGAGGATTTCGATCTGGCCATGCGCGATATCGATTTCGGCGACATGGAACTGGATCACGAGCCAGTGGCAGAGCCGATGGCTGTCGCCGCCGAGCCTGTCGCCGCCGCTCCGGAAGACTTCGACGCGCATTTTGATACGGCGATGGCCGATGTCGACATGGATTTCAACGCGCGGCTTTCGCCGGTCCACGAAGCGGCGAACGCGGATGTCGCGGTTGCCGAGGAAGACCATGCGCCGGCGCAGGCCGAGCAGTCCTTCCTGCCGACATTCGGCCATCACACGCAGCCGGCGGACAACGTCGCGACCGGTGCCGATTTCGATATCGACATGGACGACGTCTTCACCGACGAGGCGCATGCCGAACCGGTGGCGTTTGCCGCTGCCGCGGCGCAGCCGGAAGTGGCCCCGGCGGCTGCCAATGAGGCCTCGGCCGCCGCCGCGCAGGACCGCAGCCTGGAAGACGAACTCAACGCGCTGCTCGGCCGCATGACGGCACGTCCGGCCGTTGCCGAGCCGGCCGCCGAGACCTGGCGGCCGCAGCTCGCGGCTGCGCCGGTCGTGGAAGAGCCTGCTCTTGACGCCGATCTTGACGCTTCGCTGATCGAGGAACTGTCGGCCGCCGAGGTCGACGACGCCCACAACACCTACGAACAGGCCGCTGAAGAACCGCTCCTGGCCGACGACGAGATCGATTTCGACGTTGATGCCTTCGACGCTGCCATGGCCAAGGGCCTCGACACGCTCGATGACGAACCTGTCCAGAAGGCTGAAGAGGAAGATCCTGTCGAGGCGCTTCGCTGGGCCGCTCCGGCGGTGGCCGCCGCTGCCGCCACGGCCTCGTTCGTGCAGCCGATCAAGGCATGGGGCCGCGGCAATCCGGTGGCGCCGGGTCAGCAATATTCCGCCCCCGTACAGCAATACGCCGCTCCCGTGCAGCAGTACGCGGCGCCGACCCAGCAGTACGCCGCGCCGACCCAGCGGTACGGGGCCCCGGTCGAGCCGGTGATGGAGACCTTGCCATCGATGCCGTTGCAGCCGGCCATGCAGGCGGTCGCGTCGACGCCGTCCTGGCACAAGCCCGCCCAGCCGGCCACCATCCGCGAGGACGTGCCGGACATCGAGACGATGGATGTGCCGGAGCGCGTCGTGGCGCTGGCCGACGATCTCGACATTCCGGAAGTGCCGTTCGAGCAGGATAAGCCGGAGAGCGCTGCCTACGATGAGCTCGACGCCGAATTCTCGACGCTGCTCAACGAGATGGTCCCCAATACTCAGGCATCCGCCAAGGTGGCGCATTACGACGACGAAGCGGACGGTCACCGTCGCGACCGTGTCGAGATGCCGGCCTATGCGGACACGCCGCAGGCGGCAGCTGCCGCGGCGGCCTATGCCGATCTTGGCTACCAGGGTTACGATCCGCAAAGCCCGGCGCGCGGCAAACCGGCCGCTGGTGCTGTCGCCGATGACGGTTTCGACTACGATCCTGATCTCGAAGAGGCGATGTCCATTCCGGAAGCCGCCGCCGCCGGTGCCGCTCAGGAGCCGCGTCGTCGCGGGCTGCTGATCGCCGCCGTGGTCGGTGCGGTCGCCGTGGTTGGCGGTGTCGGCGCCTTCGCGCTCTCTTTCGGCGGTTCCAGCTCGGAAGCGCCGGCCATCGTCAAGGCCGACAACCAGCCGATGAAGGTGAAGCCGGAGAATCCCGGCGGAGCGGTGATCCCGAACCAGGACAACAAGGTCTACGACGCCGTCGCCAAGGGCGCTCGCCCGGCGGTGCCGACGCAGCCGAAGCTGGTCGCCAATGCCGAGGTGCCGGTCGATGTGGTGGCCAAGGAACAGGCCGACCGCGCCGCCTCCCTCTCCGGTCCCGACGACAGCGAAAACGGCGCTCTGGCCCCTGCTCAGGACGCCAACGCCCAGCCGGCTGCCAAGGGCGAAGATCGTGTCGCCCAGGTCGCCCAGGAAAATGCCGGTACGCAGGAAGGCGCACTGGTGACGCCGCGCAAGGTGCGCACCATGGTGGTGAAGCCCGACGGCAGCCTGGCGCCGCGTGAAGAGCCGGTGGCCGCTCCGGTTGCCGCCAGCGAACCGACCGACCCGACGCCGCAGCGCGTTGCCCAGCAGGACCAGACCGGCACCGTGCCGCAGGCGACCGACGGCGATGCGCCACAGGCCGCGCTGAAACCCGCCGCCAAGCCGCAGGCTGTCGCCAAGACCCCGGCCGCAGCTCCGGTGGCGCCGCAGCGTCCGTCCGACCAGCCGGTCAACATCGCCGGCGAAGTCAAGCCGAAGGCCGATCAGCAGGTTGCCTCGGCGCAGCCGCAGGCTCCGGCGCCCGCCGCCGGTGGCTGGTCGATGCAGATCGCCTCGCAGCCGACCGTCGAAGGCGCCCAGTCGACTTATCAGGACCTGGCGCGTCGCTACTCCAGCGTGCTGGCAGGCCGCAGCGCCAACATCGTCAAGGCCGAAGTGGCCGGCAAGGGCACCTTCTACCGGGTGCGCGTGATGGCGCAGTCGCGCGACGACGCCGTCAAGTTGTGCACCAGCTACAAGGCCGCCGGCGGCAACTGCTTCGTCTCGAAGTAATCTCTGGTTTCCATCGATCCCGAACGGCGCGGCCTGGTCCGCGCCGTTTTTCTTTGTGGACGACCCGACAGCGAAATATCCGGTTGCTGCGGAGCTGCCATGGCAATAGGTCTGGAAAATCGATGCCGCGAAAGGTGAGGGCTGACGCGTGTCTTGTTCAACATGGATTTCCGGGTTGAGGATCAATGCGTTGCGGGCAATTTTCGCGACGACGCTTTCGCAGGGCGAGGCAGGCTGATGGCGCCTTTTATCGTCGATCACACCAAGGTCCGTGAATTCGCGGACGCCGAGAGCTTCTACCAATGGCTGTCGCGGAACCATGCCAGCCAGGACGAAGTCTGGATCAAGATCCACAAGGTGAGTTCGGGCCTCGCCTCGATCACGCCGCTCCAGGCCATCGATGTCATTTTGTGCTGGGGCTGGATCGACGGCATCCGCAAGGGGTTCGACGACCGCAGTTATCTGCAGCGCTACACGCCGCGCACCAGAAAGAGCATCTGGAGCCGCATCAATGTCGACAATGTCGCGCGGCTGGTCGAGGAAGGCCGCATGACCGAGCATGGTTTGCGCGAGGTTGAGGCCGCCAAGGCGGACGGGCGCTGGGACCGCGCCTATGACGGCGTCAAGACCATGACCATTCCCGACGACCTCCAGGCGGCAATCGACGCTGAGCCGGCGGCGCGGGAAATGTTGGCCAAGCTCAGCTCGCAAAACCGCTTCGCGCTGATTTTCCGCACCCACAACATGAAAACCGAAGCCGGCCGCAAGAAGAAGATCGAGAGCCTGGTGGCGATGCTGAAACGCGGCGAAACGATCTACCCGCAGAAGAAGAAGTGATACCGGACCGCCTCGGCCCCGCGCGGCATTTTTTTCGCGCGGGGCCGGCGGCGGATCAACTCCGCATGGCTGGGCTTTGGCGGCGTACCAGGCCGAGTGCCGAAAGCACGATCAGCGCCATCGCGGCCATGTAGCCGACGAGCGGCCAGGCCGTATCGCCGCCGAACCCCATGACCGCCAGCGTGCCGGCAATGCCGACGAACAGGCTCTCGATGCAGAAATAGAGCGCGACCGCCGTGCCGGCCCGGTCGCCGAACTCGGCCAGCGCGCCGTTGGCCGCCACCGAGACGGTGAACACCATGCCGATCGCCGCCACCCACATCGGCAGGATGAAGGTGGCGAAGGAGGGTGCTTCCGACATTTGCCCGCCGGCGAGCAGGATCGCAGCCGCCAGCAGCAAAACGATGCCGCGCGCGGCGCTGCCGGCCACGCCCCAGCGCGTGACGAAATGTTTGGCAAAACGCGTGGTCGCGATCATGACCACCGCCACGGTGGCGAAGGCCAGGCTGAAGCCCAGTTCCGAATAGCCGGCCCTGTCGATCAGGACGCGCGGCGCGGTCGAGAAAAAGACGAAGAAACTTCCCATCGCCGCGCTGAAGGCCAATGTGTAGGCCCAGAAGGACGGGCTGCGCAGGATAGGTTTCATCGAAGCCCGGTGCCGGGTGACCGGTGTCGGCCGCGTCTCGTGCCAGCGCAGCGTCGCGTTGATCAGCGCCGGCAGGGTGAGCAAGGCGAGCGTTACGAAGATTGCCCGCCAGCCGAACCGCTCGGCGATCAGCGCGCCGGCGACCGGGCCGAGCGCCGGCACGAAGGCCAGCATCGAGCCGAACAGGCTGTAGATGACGGCGCCCTCGGGGCGTTCGGCATAGACGTCGCGCACGGTCGCGAAGGTGGCGACCAACGCCGCTGCCGCGCCCGCCGCCTGCGCTACCCGCAGAAACAGGAAGACCGGGCCGCTGCCGGCGGCGGCCAGCGCGAGGGAAGCGGCTGCGAACAACGCGGCACCGCCAAGCAGCACCGGCCGGCGGCCGATGCGGTCGGACAACGGCCCGAACACCATCTGTCCGGCGCCGAGCAGGATCATGTAGAGGCTCAGCGTCAGCTGGATGACGGTCGGGCTGGTGCCCAGCCTTTCCGGCATGGCCGGCACGACGGGGAGGTAAATATCCATCGCCAGCGAGGCGAGGAGGTCGAAAGGGGCCATCAGCAGCAGTGCCGCGGGCAGGCCATGGGCCCAGACAGGGTTCTTTTTAGACATGACAAAGGGTCCGCTCAAAAAGGGAATTTGGGCGGCGACTGCCTGTCGGTCCGGTCGGTTGGATGGGAGTGGACAGCGCGCCGCAACAACGAAAGCGTCGTTGCGGCCTATCTGTCTGACTGCGGTAAGGCTCCCATGCCGATGCTCCATAAAAGGATCGCGAAGGCCGGCCGTTTAGCATTGCATCGACACGGGCGCAACGCGGCTTGGCCCGGGGAGCATGGCTGCCATGCGCCGGCAGGTCTTGCCCGGGCCGGGGGAATCGCTAAATTGCCCGACAGAGGACGACCTCTCCCATAGCGGGCCCAATATCGGGAAAGAATGTCCGGGACGGCCCGGCGCCCCCAAGGAGGGTCGCCATGGCCTGGGTCTATCTCATTATCGCCGGATTGCTGGAAGTCGTCTGGGCTTTCTCGATGAAGAAGTCGGAAGGTTTTACGCTTCTCACCCCCACCATCGTCACCATCGTCATGATGACCGCCAGTTTCGGCCTGTTGTCGGTGTCGATGAAGACGCTGCCGCTCGGAACCGCCTACACGATCTGGACCGGCATTGGCGCGGTCGGCGCTTTCGCCGTCGGTGTCGCCGTGCTCGGCGAAGCGGTAACGCCGATGCGCGTGCTTGCCGCCGCCCTCATCGTTGCCGGGCTGGTGATGATGAAGCTGTCGAGCAGCCATTAGGGTTCGGCCGCTGACGCCTTACCTTCTCCCCCTGTGGGAGAAGGTGGATCGGCGCGCAGCGCCGAGACAGATGAGGGGTGCTGGAAGAAGCGAGACGGCGCAAAGCGATCGCCCGTTTCAACAGCACCTCAGTCCGGAAAAGTAACACGCCGTCCAACACCCCTCATCCGACCTCGCCTTCGGCTCGGCCACCTTCTCCCACAAGGGGAGAAGGTAAGGCGCCCAGGCACCTCACTGTCAGGTCATGGCAGCAAGCATCGACATCGCGAAAAAAACCGTCCTTTATTCTGTCGGGACCTGTCCGGCCGAAACGTCATCCTGATGACGGCGGCCGGTGGTCGGCGCGCCTTCGGCAGTTTCCTGCTTATTCGGGAGGCAGACGGACATGGGTGCTTCTTCCTATCGTTGGGTGATCGTCGGCGCCGGCGCGCTGATGACCTGCGTCGCGCTCGGCGCGATGTTTTCGCTGGCAATCTTCCTCGAACCGATCTCGGTCGACACCAACTGGTCGCGCGCCGGCATTTCCAGCGCGATGACGCTGAATTTCCTCGTCATGGGGGTCGGCGGCTTCATGTGGGGCGCGGCCACCGACCGCTACGGCCCGCGCATCGTCGTGCTGATCGGCGCGGTCCTTCTGGGCCTGGCGCTCGTTCTGGCCAGCCAGGTGCACACACTGCTCATCTTCCAGATGACCTATGGCGTGCTGGTCGGGCTGGCGGCCAGCGCCTTCTTCGCGCCGATGATGGTCACCACCACGGCCTGGTTCGACAAGCACCGCAGCCTCGCGGTCTCGCTGGTCTCGGCCGGCATGGGTGTCGCGCCGATGACGATTTCGCCCTTCGCGCGCTGGCTGATCACCGCCTATGACTGGCGCACCGCCATGTTCGCCATCGGCGTGATGTCCTGGGTACTGCTCATCCCGGCGGCGCTTCTGGTGCGCCGCGCGCCGCAGAATCTGGCCAATGACGAAGCGGGCTCCGAACTGGCCAGCGAGGGCGGCGGCATGACCGTCGGCCAGGCGCTGCGGTCGATGCAGTTCCTGGTGCTGGGCATGACCTTCTTTGCCTGCTGCATGGCGCATTCCGGCCCGATCTTCCACATGGTCAGCTACGCCATGGCCTGCGGCGTGGCACCGATGGCGGCGGTGTCGATCTACAGCGTCGAAGGCCTCGCCGGTCTCGGCGGCCGGCTGGTGTTCGGCGTGCTGGGCGACCGGCTGGGCGTCAAGCCCGTGCTGGTCGCCGGCCTGCTCATCCAGGCGGCGGTGATCGCGGCCTATCTGATGGTCAGCAAGCTCGGCGAGTTCTACGCCCTCGCGGTGATCTTCGGCGGCACCTATGGCGGCGTCATGCCGCTCTATGCGGTGCTGGCGCGCGACTATTTCGGCCCGCGCATTCTAGGCACCGTCTTCGGTGCGGCCACCATGCTCTCCAGTCTCGGCATGGCCTTCGGTCCGCTGGCCGGCGGTTGGGTCTACGATGCCTATGCCAGCTATTCCTGGCTGTTCATCGGCTCGGCGATCGTCGGGCTGGGTGCGGTGGCCATCGCGCTGGCCTTTCCGCCGGTGCAGCGCCAGCAACTGCAGCCGGCTTGACTGCCGCATATCGGGGTCGAGCAAATGCGCGCTGCGCGGCCTCGGCTGCGTGGTGCTTTGTGGCGGTCGGGGGCGCGCCACCGATCTTGCGTCACGTCGCCCGGGGCGTTCCGATCTCGTAGACGACGAGATTGCGGTCGGTGATGCCGAGCGTCGGCCAGGCGGCGCGCCAGGCCTTGATGTGATCGGAGGAAAAATGCGCGTCGAGCGATGCCTGGTCGCGCCAGATCTCCTTCACATGGATGCGTCCGGGGATCAGCACGTCCTCGGCGTAGGAATATTCCACGCAGCCGAATTCCGCGCGGCTCCCCATGATCATGCGCTCCATGACGGGCCTCGCTTCGGCCAGTTTTTCGGGCGGCAGGCGGACGGTGCCGACAATCAGAAGCATCGTTTCACTCCAACAAAGAGGGCGGGTAACGGCGCGCGTTTTATGCGGGTGCGCCGAGATAGGAGAGGGTGGCGGTGACGAGGAAGACGATCCAGGCCGGGTGTCGGCCCCTCGTGCCGATCAGCCAGAAGACCGCGCACAGGGTGAGGAAAGTCGCGATGGCGACCGCGAGGCCGGCAAGGCTGCGATCGGGCCTTGCCATCCAGAAAAACAGTGCTGCCAGCCCCCAGCCGAAAAGCGTCGCCAGATGCCAGGTGCTGCGCAGGGCGGCAAGATGGCGCCGCCCGAGCAGTTTCGAGCCGTCGCTCTGTGTTGCCTGAACAGCGAGACTGCGGAAGATCAACATTTCGCCCAACACGCTATGCGCAAGTCCGAGAAGAACGGCTGCTGCTGCTGCCGCGAGAAAATACACGTTCATCGATCGTCCCCCAAAGAAATCCCGTCGTGTAGCGACACCCGGCGTCAGGACATACAGCGTCACCGGTTGCGTCCATTGTCGCGGCCTGATTGCAGCGTAGACGAAATCGACGCCGGCGCGTTGGAGAAACTGCGCGTCGCGGCGGGAAACCGGATGTTGAAACCTCCGATACCCCAGATTCCCTTAGGCCGCCGAAATCTCTAGACTTGGCGCATGACCGAATCACAGACCCTCATCCTCGGCTGCGCCGGAAAATCCCTCACCCGTGAGGAAAAGACCTTCTATCGGGGCGAAAGCCCGTGGGGGTTCATTCTCTTTGCCCGCAACATCGCCGAGCCGGAGCAGATCCGCGACCTCGTCGCCGAGATGCGCGACTGCGTCGGTCGTCCGGGCGCGCCGGTCTTCATCGACCAGGAGGGCGGGCGCGTGCAGCGGCTGAGGCCGCCGCTGGCGCCGAATTATCCCGCCGGCGGCGCGCTCGGCACGCTCTACCGCGACAATGAGGACGCCGGCCTGCGCGCGGCGTGGCTGCACGCCCGGCTGCACGCCTTCGACCTTCTGCGCTACGGCATCACCGCCGACTGCCTGCCCGTGCTCGACGTGCCGGTGGAGGGCGCCAGCGACGTCATCGGTGCGCGCGCCTATGACAAGGAACCGTCCATCGTCGCAGCCCTCGGCCGCGCTTCCGCCGAGGGGCTGATGGCCGGCGGCGTCATTCCGGTGATGAAGCACATTCCCGGCCACGGCCGCGCCTCCGCCGACACGCATTTCGAATTGCCGACGGTGACGACGTCGCTGAAGGAGTTGCGCAAGCATGATTTCGCCCCATTCCAGGCGCTGAACGACCTGCCGATGGCAATGACCGCGCATGTCATCTTCAGCGCGGTCGATCCGAACAATCCCGCGACCACGTCCGGCAAGGTGGTCGAGGAGATCATCCGCGGCGAGATCGGTTTCGACGGGCTCCTGGTGTCGGACGACACCTCGATGAAGGCACTTTCTGGGGATTTCCAGACAAAGGCGGCCTCGATCCTTGCGGCGGGCGTCGATCTGGTCCTTCACTGCAACGGCGTCATGGAAGAAATGGCCGCCGTCGCCTCGCGGGCCAAACCGCTCGTAGGCAAGGCGCTGGAACGGGCCAACCGGGCACTTGCCTCGGTCAAGGGCCATGACGGCAAGGACGAGGCGGCACTGCGCGCCGAATTCGCGGAATATTTCGAGGCGGTCGCGTAACCGCATGGAGTGAGAAAAGAGGCAAGGTGGCTGAGTTAGCGGAGAAAAAGCCCGGCAAGGCCGCGCCGATGGACCGCCTCTGGGCCGAGGGTGACGACGAGCGCGTCACCGGCGACCCCGAACTGGTCGTCGATGTGGACGGTTTCGAAGGCCCGCTCGATCTGCTTCTCCATCTCGCCCGCAACCAGAAGGTCGATCTCGCCCGCATCTCGATCCTGGCGCTGGCCGAGCAATATCTGGCCTTCGTCGAGAAGGTGAGGGCGCTGCGGCTCGAACTCGCCGCCGACTATCTGGTGATGGCGGCGTGGCTCGCCTTCCTGAAATCCAAGCTCCTCATCCCCAAGCAGCCCGGCGAAGAGGGCGAGAGCGGCGAGGAACTGGCGGCGGTGCTGCAGTTCCGTCTGCGCCGGCTGGAAGCGATGCGCGATGCCGCCGCGCGCCTCGTCAACCGCAACCGGCTCGGCCGCGACGTCTTCCAGCGCGGCCTGCCGGAAATGGTCATCGTCGAGAAGCGCAACGAATATTCGGCGACGCTCTACGATCTGCTTACCGCCTATGCCCAGCAGCGCCAGCGCGAGGCGATCTCCACCGTGCGCATCGCCAAGCGTGGCGTGTGGTCGCTGAAGGAAGCGCGCACGATCCTTGCCCGGTTGCTCGGCACGTCGGCGGACTGGACCGCGCTCGACTGTTTCCTGATCGAATATCTGGCGAGCCCGGCCGAAAAGCGCACGGCGATGGCGTCGTCCTTCGCGGCGACGCTGGAACTGGTGCGCGAAGGCAGCATGGAAATGCGCCAGGACGAGGTGTTCGCGCCGCTCTACCTGCGCGGACGCCAGCGCGCCAAAGCAGTCGAGGTCGCGCAATGAGCGAAAGCCGCAACGCTTCGGTCATTCCCTTCAAAGATGGGCCCTTCAAGGCGGATGACGAGGACGACGCCCTGGCTCAGAACCCGGCCGAGCGGCTGCATCTGGCCGAAGCCGCGCGCATGGCCGAGGCCATCGTCTTCGCCAGCGCCGAGCCGGTCAGCGAGAAGCAGCTCGCCCAGCGCCTGCCGGACGGCGTCAACATCGCCGCCGCCATGGCCGAACTGCAGGACATCTATTCGCGGCGCGGCGTCAATCTGGTGCGCATCGGCGATTGCTGGGCCTTCCGCACCGCCGGCGATCTCGCCTTCCTGATGAGCCGCGACACGGTGCAGCAGAAGAAGCTGTCGCGCGCCGCGCTCGAAGTTCTGGCGATCATCGCCTACCACCAGCCGGTCACCCGCGCCGAGATCGAGGATATCCGCGGCGTCGAGACCTCGAAGGGCACGCTGGACACGCTTCTGGAGACGGAATGGGTGAGGATGCGCGGCCGCCGCAAGACGCCGGGCCGCCCGGTGACCTACGGCACCACGGACCGTTTCCTCGACCATTTCGCGCTGGAGGAAATCCGCGACCTGCCGGGCATGGAGGAGCTGAAGGGCGCCGGCCTGTTGTCGACCCGCATGCCCGCCAATTTCTCGATACCGCTGCCGCCGGCCGATCCCGACGAGCTGACCGAGGACGAGGATCCGCTGACCGATATCGACCTCGAGGAGCTCGGTCTTTTGACGCCGCGCGTCACGGAAGAGTGATTGGCGCGGTCGTCGAAACCGGTCCATGCGCTGATTGGTAGCGGCAATATTGCCGAAAAGAGCCTGACAATAAGCAGGACATGATAAAACCTGTCGTGGTTCCGTTTGAAACCGGCTGCGAAAACGCATAGATCAGCGGCAGGGAAATCAAATCAAGAGAGATAAACAATGGGTTCGTTTTCGATTTGGCACTGGCTGATCGTTCTGGTCATCGTGCTGCTGGTGTTTGGCCGCGGCAAGATTCCGGAGCTGATGGGCGACATGGCCAAGGGCATCAAGAGCTTCAAGAAGGGCATGGCCGACGATGAGACGGACGATGCCCGCACGGTGGAGCACCGCTCCGACGAGACCGTTTCGACCATGAAGGAAAAGGCCGGCAAGAGCTGAGCCTTTCCGTTCGTCGAAGCCTTTAGCAGCGTTAGTCGGAAGCCATAGCCATGTTCGAGGTCGGCTGGAGCGAGATGCTGGTGATCGCGATCGTGATGATCGTGGTCGTCGGCCCCAAGGATTTGCCTGCCATGTTGCGCACCTTTGGCCGCACCACAGCCAAGCTGCGCGCCATGGCTGCCGATTTCCAGAAGCAGTTCAACGAGGCGCTGAAGGAAGCCGAGCTTGACGAGGTCAAGAAGTCGGTCGACGAGTTGCGCAGCCTCAACCCGGCCGCCGAGATCCGCAAGCAGCTCAATCCTTTCGAGCAGGCGGCGGCGGATGTGCGTGCCGGCGTCGACGATATGATGAAGCCGAAGCCGGCGCCGGACCCGCAGACACCGGCGTCGAGCGAGCCGCAACCCGCCGATCCGCTGAAGAACGGCGCCACGGTTCTGCCCGGCGTCGACGGTCCGCAGGCGATGCCGGCTCAGCCCGTCATTGCCGCCGCTGAAGCGGGCACCGCCCGGGCCAAGACGACGCGCCGCAAGACAGAAGCTGTTGAGGCGGTTGCCAAGGCTCCAGCCAAGGCCGCGGCGAAGCCGGCCGCCAAGGCGACGGCGACGAAAGCCGCGTCGGCGAAACCCGTAGCCGCCAAGGCCGCTGCCCCGGCGACGAAGCCGGCTGCTGCAAAGGCGCCTGCAACGAAGCCGGCCGCCACCAAGCCTGCCAAGACAACTGCGAAATCGGCTGCCAAGGCGGTCAAACCTGCCAAGCCCGAAGCTTCGGCGCCAGCGAAGAAGACGGCGAGGACCGCCAAGTGAGCGTTTCGGAACGGGAAGAAATCGAGAAATCCAGCGCGCCGTTGATCGAACATCTGGTCGAACTGCGCCGCCGGCTGATCTGGTCGATCGCCGGCTTCTTCGTGGCCTTCCTGGTCTGTTTCTTCTTCGCCAAGAAGCTGTTCAACCTGCTCGTCGTCCCGTTCAAATGGGCGACGCAATGGGCCGGCCTCGATCCGCACAAGGTCGAGCTGATCTACACCGCGCCGCAGGAGTTCTTCTTCACGCAGGTGAAGCTCGCCATGTTCGGCGGCATGGTCATCGCCTTTCCGCTGATCGCCACGCAGATCTACAAATTCATCGCGCCCGGTCTCTACAAGAACGAGCGCGCCGCTTTCCTGCCGTTCCTCATCGCCTCGCCGATCCTGTTCCTGATGGGCGCGGCGCTGGTCTATTTCTTCTTCACGCCCATGGTGATGTGGTTCTTCCTGGCCATGCAGCAGACGGGAACCGACAACCAGGTGCAGATTTCGCTGCTGCCCAAGGTTTCGGAATATCTCAGCCTCATCATGACGCTGATCTTCTCCTTCGGCCTGGTCTTCCAGCTTCCGGTGGTGACCAGCCTGATGACCCGCGTCGGCATGTTGTCGTCGCAGGGGCTGGTCGACAAACGCCGCTGGGCGATCGTCATCGCCTTCGTCGTTGCTGCCATCCTGACGCCGCCCGACCCGATGAGCCAGATCGGCCTCGCGCTGCCCACCATCATCCTCTACGAGGTGGCGATCTGGACCTCGCGCATGATCGAGAAGAACCAGGCCCGCGAGAAGCTTGAGCGCGAGAAGGCCGAGGCGACGACGGAAACGGAAAAGTCCGGCGAGGCGGGTTCCTAGGAATTGTTGACCCTGCGGCTTGGGTGTGATTCCGAGCCGTAGCGTTCCGCTTCTCCGGCGGTTCTGAACCGCCGCTGCCGCCACGAATGTTCCGGCATGGATTCCCGACACGCTCCGCTCCCTGCGGTCGCTCACGCGGCCGGGAATGACGGATGTCCGTGAGCGCTTTCGCCAATCGCAGCGGTTTCAGAAGGGCGTCGTTTCGTTGGCATGGAGCACTGGCTGCTGTCGCAGCGACACCGATGCAACGCCGGGCATGGACAATTGGCGAGACCGTCCATGCATCTCGTCATTCCCGACCGCGTGAGCGAGGAACGAGCGGGGCGTGTTGGGAATCCATGCCGGAACGCTGACGCGTCGGCGCGGTGCAGGATGTGGATAGAAGGGGTGGTGGTAGGCGCGAACCCAAAGAAAGAACCGTTTCCCTCCAATCCCTTGCCGAAAACCACGCGAAAATCGTTCGCGGATTTGTCCACGTCCTCGCGGCACACGCCACAATCGGCCCATCGCCCTCACGGGAACCTGGTGCGCACCGGGTATCAGGGAGGGCGCCGGTGCCGGACTGGCAGCGCTAACGGTGGCGGTGTCTGGTGACGAGCCCTAAGTCCGGGCCCTGGAAAAACC
>NZ_JBFRGM010000031.1:0-50965 GCF_052115345.1 Mesorhizobium sp. 2RAF21
CATTTGTACGTCTCCTTGATGTTGGAGACGCAACCATGCAGGCAGGGCGCACCGATGAAAATTATGTTGCCTATATGCGACCCGAAAAGGCGATTGAACTGATCTATAGGCTTGGCCGCAACATAACCGTCTATGCAACATATTCGAACCACTCGCCCCGGTAGAGTGGGGCTGCGTCGTCCTCGAGGCGGTTCGGTCGCTGTGCGTGGCGATCGAACAGACGGAACATCTGCCGGCGATCGGCGACGCCCTGATAGATCTTACGTATCGGAGAGGGGGACATTGGCGGGCTCCTTTGGCCTCGTCAGGCCGGAGCGCGGCTCATCCTTCGTGGATGTCCATCCTCTTCAGCCCTTCAGACCCCTCCCCCGCGGCCGCCTCTCCGTCCGGCCGGGTCAAGGGCCGGCGCAGCCGGGCGAAGCTTTACCCTTGACGCGGCCGGCGGGCATGCGGCAGCCGGGCTTCCCTTCCTCCTTTCTTCTTCGCCCTCCACCCTTGCCTTCAGCTCGGCGTTCCAGTCGACAAAGCGTGGCCGAAGACGGATGAAGCCGCATCCAGCCTCCATCGACGCATCTTCCAGGCGGCCCGCGTATCGGTCCCCTTGGGAGTTGTTGTCGGTGGCGGCGACCAGCAGCGCGCCGTCACGCGCCGCGAGGGTGCGGATCGCGGCATCGGTCGCCGGCGACCAGCCGCCGCCGGTACTGAGATACAGGCTGTCTGCGCGCTCGTATTCGAGCGCGGCCAGGCTCATGGCGTCGATGGCCGCTTCGGTAACGCAAAGACGATGGGCGTGGACCGGGCCAAACTGGAAGAGGACCTTCGCGCCTCCTGTCGAGAAGCCGCGCCACTCGGGGCCGCGCTCCTCCCAGCCTGTTATGCGTCCACAGCAATCCCGGTGAGCCGCCCACATGCTGCCGCGCGGACCCTCGCGCAGGACGTCGTTGCGGCTTGCAGTGCGGATGACGGCATCGGGCAGGAACCGTTCGCCGTGAAGATAGCACCAGGTCATCGATCCGGGCCACGGCTTGCGGCGCCTCGCCCATCGATCACGGACCGGGGCGGCTGGCTCGATCTTGCGCAGCGGCCGCGACCAATCCGGATCCTGTGGGGCAAAGCCGACAAGCGAAGCGACACGTTCGAGAACGTCGACGAAGGGAACGCGGTCCAGATGTTCGACCAGGCTGAAAACATCGCCCTTGGCGTCCGAAAGCGGGTCGAACCATCCCCGGCCCTCGTGGATGACGATGACGATCTTGCCGCTGCGACGGTATTTGACCGCTCTGCGTGTGCTCTCCTTCAGGTCGATCGCGAAGCCGGCATTTTCCAGCACGGCCGCGCATAGCACCCGGTCACGCAGCTCTATCAGTTCATTCTTTTCCATAGCTTTGCCGGCACGCCCCTGCGTCCGCCTTTCCTTCTTTTCCTTTCCCCGCACCTCGCGGAGCCCCTTCCGGACGCCGCGAAGAGCAAAGGGGGCAAGGGCGCGGCTGGCACAACTAAGGGAAATATCAGCGCGCACCACCCTCCCCGTGCCAGCCGCGGCGAAGCTTCCCTTGCCGCCGCAGCTCGCAAGCGGCACCGCCGGAAGGAAGAGGGCCGGCTCATTGAGCCGGGCCGCCAGAGAAGGGATCGAACTCGACGACCATCTCGACCTCGTCGTCGTCAAGCTCGTTGCTCGGCAGGACGCCGAGCTGGTCGTTTGACCGGAAAAGCGTGACGGGGACCATGAGCGTTTTGGCCAAGTGGAAAGCGTGAGCGCGTGCGAGGGAAAGATCGTCGGACATCTGAGGCTCCATCTTCGGAGCGGGCCAATTCCCGCTCGATGGCTACCGGCAGTGTCCGGTCCCGGTCGCGATCACCGCGAAGGCGCCAGCCGAGCGGCCGCAGCTTGCTAGCGGACCCCTCGCGGGTTGATCGTGGAAGACCCGGGGCCGGACCAGGAAGCCATTACCTGAGAGCGGGATTGGACCGCCTGTTTGGGGGCATGCCGGCGATCAAAACAACGATCCGTGGGCGGGGATCACGGCCTTCGTCGCGTGGGCAATCATTGGCGGCGAAGCCGAGCCCTGCGGTGCTAAGACGGAAAGGGGCCGGCTGCTTGAGTAAAAGACGGTGTAGATCCGGCACCCTCCCCGCGCCGATCAAGGTGGGTCGCCGCATATCTGCACCACGAAACGACCCTGGCGCAGACGACCGTCATCGGCCTGCGAGGATCGAACCAAGAGCAGAAGCTCGCTCTGAGGTTGGCGCTCAAATCGGCGTACCTTGAAAGTTCCTGGCGGGTGCGGCCTGAGCAGGTCCCGCTCGTCATCGCGATGATCGAGCCATTGCATCCGGTCCGCGCGGCGCAATACGGCCATTTGCCTGTAGTGGTAGGGCGCTACGTCCGCGTTCGCTTCGGTTGTCAGGATCGCGTAGGACTCCGGCCAGTCCCGTGTGGCCGGGCGCCAGATGCTGGCGAAATAGAACCAGTCGTCATCGGCTAGAGCGAAACTGTAGTGGGTGCCGCGGCTGCGAAAGCGAACTCGGAAGCCGGCACAAGGCAGCGATGACTTGGAAAGGTCCGGCCTTCCGCGCGGACCACGGTGAAGGGACGGCCTCCCCGCTCGCGCGGCTGCAGGCCCCAGGGCAGCTCCACCATCTCAACATCGCCGGCGGAACGCCTTATGATGACGCGCCGTTCATCGAGGGGCGCGTCGGTATCGAAAGCCTTCGCGGTCATGATATGCGAACATACCAAGAACGATCTCGCAATGCAAAGGTGATCTGAACGGAGGACGGATGTGTAATGACTATCGGCTGAAGGTGGCAATCTCCTCGATCATCGAAGAGTTCGCCGACCTGAAGATCAAGATCCGGTTCTCGGAGGGCCGACCGAACGTCGAGGCGCGCGATGACATCAAAATCACCGACGTCGCGCCGATCGTGCGCACCGTCGACGGTGAGCGCGGCGAAGGCGATCTCGTGCAACGGCGCTGGAGCTGGCCGGGCCAGAACAAGCGGCCGGTCTATAATTTCAGGTCCGAGGGTCGGGAGTTCACGTCCAACCGCTGCCTGGTCGTGGCCGACGGGTTCTACGAATTTACGGACCCCACTGATAAGGCCAAGAAGCGCAAGGACAAGTGGCTGTTCACGAAGACGAACGAACCCATCTTCTGTATCGCCGGAATCTGGCGCGACACAAAGGATGTGGGCGGAGCCTTCACCATGTTGACGATGGAGCCTGGTCCCGACATAGCGCCCTACCACGACAGGCAGATCGTCATTCTGGAACGCGCTGCGTGGGTCGACTGGCTCGATCCGACCGTACCCGCGCAATCGCTGATCCGGTCGCTGCCGGCAGGATCGCTCGCGGTCGAACAGGTTGGCTGATGCGTTTTGCCTTTCCGCATAGCCATGCGTTTCCCCGTGGCCGCGTCGATGTCGAAGATGACGGAAGCGGTGGGCCGGAATGCCTGGTTGAGTTTGGCGATGGCATGACTGTCATCGCACGTTGGCACCGGAATGGCGAGGCGATCGATCTTAACGTTCCAACCTACCGCACCGCGAGGGGCACGCAGGTCGCGGCGCATGACTGGCGCCTCAGCCGGCGCAAGGATGGCGTGTGGCGTGCAGAAAGGCGCGGATCGTGAAACGGAGCCTCCGATATATGTAGGGATCCTATTAAGGTTCTTGCCAGTTTGCTTGGCCGCGTCCGATCCGGAATATTCGGGAGCTCTGACGATCTTCTGCAAATGATACGTGCAAGAGGCTGGGCTGGTATTGTCGAAGTCTGTGCCGAATGCCGGTGATTTGTCGATAGTCAGGCGCTATTACTGAAACTACCCCGGAGAGTGGATCGACAGCTATTCGGCCGGGAAACCTCGTATCGATCGCTTCGGGGACCGGACCATTTAAGAGCCAGTCTTGAGACTCCCATTTGAGCACGCCTCCGGCTAAGGCATCGGTACGGAATTTTTGCCAGATTGATGCTGTTTCCGGCGTCGGCCAATTCGGTTGATCCGATAGCGCTACGATCTGGTTACTTGCCAACCATTGATTCATTTCCGTGACGGTGATGAACACCGCTGCGGTATCACGAATGGCGGCCATGGCCGCGACACGGGAGGGCAGACCGTTCCTGATCAGCATCGCCATCATAGCCTGGGGAACACCTGTCTCGAGTGTGGCCGCAGCGCTTCCTTCGATCTGCTCAGAAACCTCCCCATTCGCGCGTCTCCTCATCCGGACCGCTTCGATGGCCCAAACCAAGCGATAGACGAACGCGTCTTCGACCACGCGCATATTGTCCAAGCCCATGGCTGTTACGCTCACGCCGCCGAGCCAGGAACGAAGCAGTTCTTGCCAATTTACCGGGAGGGCCTCCTCTGGCGTAAACGGTCGGATTGCGAACAAGCGTTGACCAAGAGCGCTAAGGCAGCCCGCAAGTTCATCTAGGTCACCTCTAACTGCTGCTGCATCTGCCTGATCAAGCAACGCCGTCAGCTCGAAGCCGATCTCGTCAATGGCGAGACCGGCTTCGAGACCTACGCCCATCGCGAATGTCGACCGCCTCTGAACCGGAGTCGATTTGTTCCAGATCAGTCGCGCACGTGCTTGAAGGATCCAGAGCTCGTTGTTGCGCCATTCAGGCGCTAGGCGCGCGATTTGTCGTGACCACAATGAACCGACGAGAGCCTCGTCGAGAAGACGGGGCAACTCGGCACTGTCAGCATCTAGCGCATCGATAAGGCCCAGCACGGTCGCATCAAGTTTCTCGATCAAGCTTTGGATTGGCTCCGCGTCTCCTTCTTGGTCCTGGGGGAACCAAGCCTCTTGAGAGTTCGCGAGATACTCCATCGCGTCTGCACGCATGAAGACATTTGCGCGCGCTAAGCGGTTCAAAACTTCAGCGACGATTGTGATGATGCCGCTGAAGACCGATCGTGCTTTGGCTGACCGAACAAGATCGCGCCAACCTCGAAGCCGCCATCCGTCTGGTTCGTACATCACGTGGAGGATCAGGCCTTCGAGGTCCACGAACGCACGACCCGCGCGACCGGCAACGTTGGCAAATTCCTCTCCGGACAATGGCGCGCCCGCGCGATAAAGGTTCGGGATCAAGAGGACCGCGGCGTTCAGATTCAGCCCCTGAGCTAATGTGGGCGATGCGATGGTGACCCTCAATATGCTGGCGGATAGCAGCGCCTCGACCTCGCGAAGGAACGGCGCCGGAAGCCGACCATGGTGGATGGCGACGCCGAGGCGCAGGCATCGAACTGCGGGATGGTTCTCGCCGAGCCATTCGCGACCCACGGCAACAGCTCGTGCTACTTGCTGTTCATCGTCAAGGAGGGTCGGGAGATATCCACGGCGGTTGAGGTCGACGATCGCTTCTGCGTATCCCTCCACGTGATCGCGCTGGGTACAGAAGATCAGTGAGCGTTTTCCCTGCGCATTGAATTTCCATGCCGCCGCCAAGGTGAGTTCTCGCGTATCGCGGGGGAAAGGTGTGCGGCGTGGGCGTCGGGCAGGCTCCTGTGGAATGAAATGGCGAATAAAGGGACCGGCCGCCTCCAGGTCGAAACTCAACCGTCCAGACTGTCCCTGCCAAGCGAGAGTCCCGAACCGCTGGCGCGTCGGCCGCCAGTTGGATTGCACTGGGTTGCCGGGGGCATCGCTGCGTATCCAAGCGTTGAGATCGTTGAGCTGATCGCCCTCCGGAAGGATCGCTGATAGGCAAACGATCCGCCGAGCCGCATTGTCTGGACGACGGAGGAGCCTCTGGACGAGGTTTTCGTACCTGATTTCACGTTCGCTCGGGCCGATTAGGTGGCCTTCGTCGAGAACGACGAGCCCGACGTCGTCAATGATCGCAGGATCGTTGCGGAGAGCGAAATCCAGCTTTTCGGGTGTAGCAATGACGATGTTTTTGGATCGCAGCGCATCCTCATCTCCAAGAGCAGCGCCGCTTGCGCCGTACAGAGAGGATACGGTGAAACCGAGACTACCGAATGTCCGACGGAACGACTTTTCTGTCTGGGCCGAGAGGGCGCGCAGTGGCGTGACGATCAAAACGCGACGGCCAACTGAAAGCGCCATCAACGCAGCGATCTCGGCGATGCGGGTCTTACCCGCACTCGTCGGTAGCGCAACGACCAAATCGTCCGTCAAATCTCCGGCACGCCGAGCTGCTTCGATTTGCGAAGGCCATAGCTCTATTTCGGCAACCGAACGGCTAAAGAGCTCGCCGAGGAAAAGGCGTCTTGAAGTTTCATAAGCTTGGGCGCCTGGAGGTCCATTCAGCGGGAGCACCTGATGCAAGCTATTTGACCAGAGATCATCAATCAGGTTGAGCGCGATACGCGCTATCCACCACATTGAAACGGCACCTGCATGTCCCGCCAAGGAAACAGCACGCTTCAACAGCGATCGCGCTTCATCGACGAGGGCGGGTATGCCGGTTTGTAGTGCGAACTCGAAATAAGCCAAAGCACGATACATGGTCGACGTCAGGACCAGGCGGATCACGTCGTCACCGTCAATTTCGCCCTGCTGAGCCAAAGCAGTAATCTGTTCATCGCTGTTGGCGGGAGTGGTCAGCCAGGTTCGAGACCGTGACTTCAGCGTTGTCAGGTCGCGCAAGATGAGGAGCGCGATGGCTTCCTCGGCCGGAGAGAGGTTAGGATTTTCGGGACGTTGCGAGATCAGTGAAAACGCAAGCGCCGAATAGCCAGCAAGATGGTAGGCTGCTGCTCCTGCCACCCTGTGGAAGCCACGTGCAACATCGTCAGGTGGACCGTTCTGAACGAGCGCCTCGAAGGCGTTGCCGGCCTGCACAAAACCGCGACGCCAGACCTCGGGTTCGCCCTGCCTTTCGCGGAGCGCCATTGCGGCTCGAAGCAATGAAAGTCCGAACTCCGCGAGATCGGTATCGACCGTTTCGCCAAAGGCTGGAGCATCGTCGGGGAGAACACCGTCTCGGCGGATGATCGCTCGAGCCTCCCCACGAGCGCGCAAGCGTCCACGGGCGCCATCAGCGGTGGCTCCGTTTAGAAAAGTGGTTAGCTCATCAGCCGTTTCCAAGCGCCAACGCCCCCTCGTATGTCACCCGAATGAATTCTTGGTGATCTTCAATCCGCAGATGGATCACGGTCTGGTACCGGTCCGTTCCTGCGGCCTGCAGATCCTCAGCAAGCGCTTGTGGCGTAGCATTGCCGGACATCGTAAACAGCGCATGGTCTATGCGGTTCGCTGGAACGGCCCGATTGGCCACCTCGTTGCGTATCGTCCTGCCGAGCTGGGCACCCTCGCCGTCGCCTTCCATCAGGCGGTCGGCGACAAATAGCAGGGATGTTGCGGTGGGCCTTCCGCCGTCACGGGATAGTGCGGCTCGCGCGTCGGTAATCGTTCTGCTCGCAAGATTTGCGCGGCTTTTGGCTTCGCCCTTCATGAGGGCAAGCCCACCGTCGGCATCGAGACGAATGCCAATGAAGTCGTCGCCTCGTAGAGCCATCTCGCGGCCATCCTTGTAACGAAGTCGACGAACCGGAATGGTGAATCCAAGAGCTTGTTCCACCAACTCGCTGGCGAAGATTTCGCCGAGTTCCCCTGATCGCGCGCGGGCGGTGCGAGGCAGGCGTTCTGCCAGCAATGCAGCAGCGCCCGCGTACCCGAGAGCTGCGACATCCTCGGCTATTCGGTTCATGTCATCGTAGTGTGAGCGGACAAGGTCCGGCAGGCGGCCGGCTATTCCTGCCCGACCACCTTCGCGCTCAGTGTATCTGAGCAGCCGTTTTCGGTCGTTCTCGCTGACGTCGCACTCACACCACTCATCAAAAAGTGGCACCGATCCCCCCAGTTTCCTTCCTACTCGCCCTATGCATCAGCGGTCGAGGCCGCTGTTCTAATAAGAATAGCAATTGCCGCGGCTTCTGGCAGCACTCCATCTTATTTTCTGTCTCGGAGAAAGGACATCATCGGAAATTACGACCCTTCACGGTGATCTGGCGGATATGGCCATAGTTGTCCGTGAAGGTGCGGCCCTGGAACGATCGCGGCGGCAGACCGCGTGGATCCGGCGACGGCGAGCCGTGGTGAAATTCGTCGCCGCGTCCATGAGGCAATGGAAAGGCGGCGTCGCGCGCGCCGACGCTCGCCAGATCGGCCGAGAGGTCGGTGATCCGCTGCGCGACCAGATGCACGACGGCGCCCTCGCGCTGGATGCGTCCACGCACGGCGAGCATGCCGGCCGATAGCAGCGCGCGGCGGTTCGCATCGAAGACCTTCGGCCAGATGACGAGATTGCCGATGCCCGTCTCGTCCTCCAGCGTCACGAACAGCACGCCCTTCGCGCTGCCCGGCCTCTGCCGGACAAGCACGATGCCGGCGGCTTCAAGCCAGCGGCCATCGCGGGCGTCCATGGCCTCGGCCAGCGAAACGATGCGCCGGCGGCGCAGGTCCTCGCGCAGGAAGGAGACCGGATGAGCGCGAAGCGACAGGCCGGTATGGCCGTAGTCCTCCACCACCTCGCTGCCGGCCGTCATCGGGCGAAGCGAGACGGAGGGCTCGTCGACCTCGGGCACGACGTTGGCTTCGCGCGTGGACGCGGCCGCGAAGAGCGGCAGCGGCTCGTCGCGCAGGCCGCGGATGGCCCAGAGCGCCTCGCGCCGGGCGAGCCGGAAAGCCGGCCGGAAGGCGTCGGCCTCGGCGAGCTGGACGAGCGCGGCCTGCGGCACGTCGGCGCGACGCCAGAGGTCGTCGACGGAAGCGAAGGGCTGGCCCGCCCGCGCCGCGACGATCGTGGCGGCATTGGCGTTGGCGAGGCCCTTGACCATGCGAAGGCCAAGGCGCACGGCGAAGCCGTCCTCGTCGCCGGTCGGCTCCAGCGTGCAGTCCCAGCGCGATGCATTCACGCAGACCGGCCGGATTTCGACGCCATGCTCGCGGGCGTCGCGCACGATCTGGGCGGGCGCATAGAACCCCATGGGCTGGGAATTGAGCAACGCCGCGGCGAACACGTCGGGGTGCCAGCATTTGAGCCAGGACGATGCGTAGGCGATCAGCGCAAAAGAGGCTGCGTGGCTTTCCGGAAATCCGTAGCTCCCGAACCCCTCTAATTGCTTGAATGTGGCTTCCGCGAAATTGCGCTCGTAGCCGTTGGCGACCATGCCGTCGATGAGCTTGGCCTTGAAGGCGCTGACGCCGCCGGTGTGCTTGAATGTCGCCATCGACTTGCGCAGCATGTCGGCCTCGCCGGCTGTAAAGCCCGCACAGACGATCGCCACCTGCATGGCCTGCTCCTGAAACAGCGGGACGCCGAGCGTCTTGCCGAGCACCTTTTCGAGTTCGGGCTTCGGATAATGGGCCGGCTCCAGCCCCTCGCGGCGACGTAGATAGGGATGCACCATGTCGCCCTGGATCGGACCGGGCCTGACGATCGCGACCTGCACGACGAGATCGTAATAGGTGCGGGGTTTCAGGCGCGGCAGCATCGACATCTGCGCGCGGCTCTCGATCTGGAATGTGCCGAGCGTATCCGCGCGTCGGATCATCGCGTAAGTGCGCGGGTCTTCGGGCGGGATCGTCGCGAGGTCGAGGTTGGCGCCCTTGTGCTCGGCCAGAAGATCGAGGCCCTTCTTCATGCAGGTCAACATTCCCAACGCCAAAATGTCCACCTTCATGAAGCGGAGCGCGTCGATGTCGTCCTTGTCCCATTCCACCACCTGGCGGTTTTCCATCGCCGCCGGCTCGATCGGCACCAGATCATCCAGCCGGTCGTGGGTGAGGACGAAGCCGCCGGGGTGCTGGGAGAGATGACGGGGCGCTCCCTGCAATTGTCTGGCAAGGTCGAGGGTCAGGCGCAGGCGCCGGTCGGCCGCGTTGAGATTGAGTTGTTCGACCTGGCCCTTCGACACGCCCTCTTCCAACCAGCCCCAGACCTGGCCGGAGAGCGTCGAGATCAGATCCTCGGGCAGGCCGAGCGCCTTGCCGACGTCGCGCAGCGCCCCTTTGGTGCGGTAGCGGATGACCGTCGAGCAGAGCGCGGCGCGATCGCGGCCGTAGGTGTCGAACACCCATTGCATGACGATTTCGCGCCTTTCGTGTTCAAAATCCACGTCAATGTCGGGCGGTTCGCGCCGCTCCTCGCTGACGAAGCGCTCGAACAACAGATCGTTTCGGCCTGGGTCGATGCTCGTGATGCCGAGGACGTAGCACACAGCCGAATTGGCGGCCGAGCCGCGTCCCTGGCACAGGATTTCGCGCGAGCGGGCGAAGCGAACGATGGAATTGACCGTCAGGAAGTATGGCGCGTAGTCAAGCTTGGCGATGAGCGCCAGCTCGTGCTTGAGCGAGGCGACGACGTTGTCGGGCACGCCTTCTGGATAGCGCCGGTCCGCACCTTCCCAGGTCAGTCTCTCAAGCGTCTGCTGCGGGGTGAGCGAGGGATCGTCGCGCTCTTCCGGATATTGGTAGCGTAGCTCGTCCATGGAGAAGGCGCAGCGCCGCACAATTTCCAGCGTGCGGGCGAGCGCTTCGGGGTAGCGCGCGAACAGGCGGTGCATCTCGGCCGGCGGTTTCAGATAGCGATCCGCATGGCGCTCGCGCCGTTCGCCGAGGTCGTCGATCGTGACGCCATGGCGGATACAGGTCACCACGTCCTGCAGGACGCGCCGGCTGGGCTCGTGGAAGAGTATGTCGTTGGTGATGACCGTCTCGACGCGCATCCGCGCTGCCAGGTTGGACAATTCGTGGAGCCGGAGCTGGTCGTTCGGCCGACGCCGCAACGTCAGCGCCATGTAGGCGCGGTCACCGAAGGCGTCACGCAGCCGGCGCAGATGGAAGCCGCAGTCCTCGTCGGCCATGTCGGGAACGAGCACGGCGATCAGGCCGTCACCATGGGCGACCAGATCGGACCAACGAAGATCGCATTTCGCCTTTCCGGCGCGCTGCTTTCCGAGCGACAGCAGACGGCAGAGCCGCGAATAGGCGGAGCGGTCGGTGGGATAGATGAGGATCGGCGGCGCATCGACAAGATCGAGCCGGCATCCGACGACAAGCCGCACGCCGGTTGCCTTCGCAGCCTCATGGGCGCGCACGATGCCGGCGAGCGAATTGCGATCGACCACGGCCAATGCCTCGATGCCGAGTTCGGCAGCGCGCGCGAACAGCTCCTCGCAGCTACTGGCGCCACGCAGAAAAGAGAAATGCGTCGTGACCTGAAGCTCGGCGTAGCGGGGCTCGCTCATCCGAACACCCCGTGCAGATACCAGAGATGCGAGCCGGTTTCGGGGTCCTCGCCATTGCCGGCACGGTAAATCCAGTAGCGTTCACCGGTCTGGTCCTCGATGCGGAAATAATCGCGGATGGCGGCAAGCTCGGCATCGCGCTTCCACCATTCGGCATGGACCCGCTCCGGACCGTCGGCGCGTTTGACGCGGCGGCGGACGCCGCGCCACGTGAAGGAAACGGGCGGATGATCCGGCAAGAGCGCGATCGCCTCGATGCACTCGGGATGGGCAAAGAGACGCGCCGGCCGTGGCCAATGGCTCGGCCATGCAGCACCTGTGTCCGGCGACAGCGCCGGAATGCGGCAGACGGAACGTTCGGGCACGTCGCTGGCGACGGGGGCCGCCCGATAGATCGCCCGCTCGCCGACGCGGTTGGCCAGCGTGTCCACGAGGTCGGAGATATCTGGTGTCGCGATCTCTATGAGGTCGCTGGCCATCTGCCGGCGTTGCAGCGGCTCGGCTGTGGTGGCGGCCAGCGCCATGAGTTCGATGCCGAAACCCGGATCGATCTTCTCGATCTGGTCGCACAGCAGACGGGTCAGGCGCCGGGCGTCGCGCACCGGTTGCGCCGTACCGACGCGTACCGCCTCGACGCGGGCGTCGACGCGATGGCAAAGGAGATCGAGACGGCGCACGCCGAGACCTTTTGCCTCGAGCGCGGCACAGAGCTGGGTGGTGAGCTTGCCGATGTAGCGGGCGATCGTCTCGGCAGCCCCAATGGGCTCCGCGAAAGCCCGCCGCACCTCGATCAGGTCGGGCGGCCGGATCGGCTCGATCGGCTCGGACAGTTCGCCGAGGGCCTGGTTGAGACGGCGCGCGAATTCCGGCCCGAACCGCAACGTCAATGGCGCGCGCGGCTGGGCCAGAAGATCACGCACGCGTTCGAAGCCGAGAACCCGGAGATCGGCCCCCATTCCAGGCGGCAGGCGCAGAGCCGCGAGCGGCAGTTGGTCGAGCACCGCCGCGCCATGTCCCGGCGGTGCGACGATCGCCGGCTCGGCGGCGAACCGCGCGAGCGCATGGGCCGCGCCCCAGGTGTCCGCCACCGCGGCGCGCGCGGTGACGCCCGACATGGCGAGCCGGCCGATCAGGGTTTCGATCATGGCCGCTTCGCCGCCATGAAGATGGTCCGCGCCGGTCGAGTCGATCACGATGCCGTCCGGAGGATCGGGCGCGACGATCGGGGCGATGCGCTGGAGCACCCAGAGCGCCAGCAGCTCCAGCGCCTCCGCGTCGGCGGCGGGATCAGCGTCCTGCACGATCAGGCCGGGCACCAGCACCTGCGCCTTGGCGGCAGGCATGCCTAGCCGCAGCCCGGCGGCCTGGGCGGCGGCGTCCGCCGCCGTCACCACCCGCCTGTTTCCTTCCCGGCCTATCATCACCAGCGGCGCCTCAGCCGGAGGCGCCGCGTCGCCAGCCTTGTGCCGCAGCCGGTCGGTCGGCCACGCCGGCAGGTAGAGAGAGACAACCCTGCTCATCACACGCTTCCACTTCGAAATCAGCACTCTCGCCGCCCTTGACGTGGGCCAGTTCGACCAGCCAGCGATGGCGGCCGACGCCCGGCACCGGGAGCGTCTCGGACGGAATGACGGAGACGCGCCAGCGCGTCCGCGCGGCGGTCTGCACGCCGAAATCGTAGGCATCGGTGTGGCGTCGCCAGCGGCGCAGCGCGATGCCGATCGATCCTGTTCCCTCGGCTGCAAGCTGAAGCCGACGCGATGCCGTCATTTGCAGTCTGGCGATCTCGCCGACGACAGCGCCGAGACCGCCATGACGAAGCCCCTCCTCCATGCAAGCCAGAACGGTCTTGTCGTCTCCGGCCTCGACGTAGACGACGCGGTCAGCGGCAAGGCCGGCTTGGGCCAGTGCCGGCGCGAACAGATCGGGCTTGGCGATGCACCAGAGGGTCTTGCCGGTCGTTCGCCCTGCTATTCCGGCGGCGAAGAGAGCCGCCGCCGCGCCGTCGATCGCGCCATTGCCGCCGCCGGCGACCTCATGCAGCGCGCCGCGCGCCAGTCCGCCACCGGGGAGTCGCGCGTCGAGCTCGGGAATCCCAAACGGCAGCACCGATTTCGCGCGCCGGGATCGGCCTTCGAGGCGGGCGATCCGCTCTTGAAGTTCGATAACCTTTGAATGGGACGCCGAGGCACGCATCTATCCCTTGAAAGCTGTTCTGTCCGTGTTATGTTCTATGTTTGTTCTCATCCTGACAAAGAGTCAACGGGACTCATTGGATCGGGATGGATGCCGCAGCGGAACCGTGATGCTGCCGCGGCACAATCGTGGAGCAGGCGAATGACGATCACCATTCACGTCCAGGGCGCCAGGCCGGAAGAGATCATCCGCGGCCTGCTGGCCGCGCAGCTGGTATTCGACAAGGCGGGCGTCACCCCGGACGAGGCGGCGACGGCGCGCTTCGTTGTCGAGGGCTGGGACATCGAGGGGTTTCCCGAGCCGGCACCCGACGCGGAATTGGCAATCTGCCATGTCTGGGACGAAGCCGACCAGGCGGCGGTGACAGCGTGCTGCGCGAACTGGCCGAAGGAGACAATCCCGGGCTCCGCCGATCTCAAGCTTGTCACCGAACCTGCGCGCTTCAGGCTGACGCCGGGCGAGAATGACCAGGACTGGGAGTTCGAGACGGCCGAGGCCGGCATTCTCGAGGAGATGTGCCAGGAAGGGTATTTCAACGACGGGCGGCCCGAGGACAAGGTGGCCTATCTTCTGGACGACTGGGATTTCGGGCAGCTGAGCGACGAACAGCGCCGGCTCTACGAGGAACGCATTCGACCCCTGATGCGCATCTGGACCTTCGAACGGCATCGTTTCGAGGAGGAATATGCCCGGCGCCGGGCCGAATGGACGGGCGGTCTTTCGGCCGACGATCGGCAAACAGACCTGTTTGCAGCGTGAGCAAAAAAGCCAGAACCGTCTGGTCTTGCAATTTTGCGTTCGATTCCAATCTCAATGAGAGACAAGAAAAAGAGAACAGGCATGGCGGCTTTTCAGGTCAGGATCGCGTATCTCACGCCGCTGAAGCGATCGCGGCATTATTTCCATCAGCTTGTAATAGCCGGCGACCGGCAAGGCGCGCTCGCACAAGGACGCGCGCTGCTGAAGAAAAGGTCACCGGAGGCGCGCATCGTTCATGCGGCCGCCAATCTGCGTCCCGACAGCAAGGATGCAGAAGCTGCGATCCAGGCCGGCTGGCGATACCGCGACGGCTGGTGGTCCCGGCCGATCCGCGCTGGCGATGACCTGGCGGCGATCGCCCTTCATGGCTACGTCGACAGCAAGGCGATCAACGCACGCAGCACCGCCGGCTGCGTCGATATCGACCGGCACGTCCTACGAATGGCTGCATGACCGGGCAATGTCGGGAGAGCGCTATCGCCACATCCCGCGCATCTTCGTCTTGAGATCCACCCGGACCTCGGGCTGCGGCGCCCTGCCGGGCGCGGCCGACGGCGGCGGCCAGGAAACCTGCTCGAAGCGCTCGAGGATGTGGTCGGGAATGAATCGCGTGCGCGATGCGTAGACGTGGCGATCGCCGCGGGCCGACTGCCCGCTGACATAGAAGCGCTGCGGGGTGACCAGATGCAGTGAGTCCTTCGCGCGCGTCATGGCGACATAGAGGAGCCGGCGTTCCTCGTCGAGATCGTCGCGCTCGCCGACCGCCAGGTCGATTGGAATACATCCGTCGACGGCATTGAGCACGAACACTTTCGTCCACTCCTGACCCTTGGCAGAATGGATGGTGGACAGGATGAGATAGTCCTCGTCGAGGTGTGGCGGGCCCGCTTCTGCGCTCGTGGCGTCAGGCGGGTCCAGCGTGAGGTCGGTCAGAAAGCGCTCACGCGACGGGTAGCCGCCCGCAATCTGTTCGAGTTGCAGAAGATCGGCACGGCGCGCGGCGGCGTCCTCGTGCACGCGTTCGAGGTGCGGTTCATACCATAACCGCGCCCGCTCAAGGTCCGCTGGCCAGGTCGACCTTCCACGCAGCGCCGAGAACAGGTCGACGAAGGCGGGCCAGTCCTCTTCTGCTCGTGCCGGCACCTTGAAGAATTGAAGTCCGAGGACCGGGTCGAGCGCGCGCTCCATCGCCTCGATCGCAGCACCCGCGGCGGATGGTCCGATGCCGGGCAAGAGCTGCATCACGCGAAAGCCGGCCACCCGGTCGCGCGGGTTTTCCGCGAAGCGGAGAAGCGCCAGCACGTCTTTCACATGCGCGGAGTCCAGGAACTTCAAGCCGCCGAACTTGACGAAGGGGATGTTGCGGCGTGTCAGCTCGACTTCGAGAGGACCGGAATGGTGCGACGCCCGGAAGAGAACCGCCTGGGCCCGGAGCGCCGTGCCGCTCTCGCGCTCTTCCAGCACTTTCTCGCAGACGTAGTTCGCCTGCTCGGCGTCGTCGCGCACGGTGACCAGGAGCGGCTTTTCCGCTGAACGCCTCTCGGTCCACAAGTTCTTGGTGAAACGGTCGGCTGCTTCGCCGATGACCGCGTTCGCCGCGTCGAGCACGGTGTTCGTCGAGCGGTAGTTGCGGTCGAGGGTGACGATGCGGGCAGGTTCGGGAAACAGCCCCGGAAAATCCAGGATATTGCGGACCTCGGCGGCGCGAAAAGAATAGATCGACTGCGCATCGTCGCCAACGACGGTCAGTCCCCGTCCGTCAGGCTTGAGCGCGGTCAGGATGGCAGCCTGCAAGCGGTTGGTGTCTTGGTATTCGTCGACGAGGATATGGTCGAAGCGCGAGCGCAGCTGTTCGGCGATTGCCGGTTCCTGGCACATCTGCGCCCACCACAGCAAAAGGTCGTCGTAGTCGAGGACGTTCTGTGCCTGCTTGGCTTCGACATAGGCACCGAACAGGGTTTTCAATTCCTCGACCCACCCCATGCACCAGGGGAAGGATTTGGCCAGAACGGCTTCCAGTTCAGCCTGCGCGTTGACCGTGCGCGAATAGATCGCCAGGCACGTGCCCTTCGCAGGAAATCTGCTCTCGGTCCCGGATAGTCCAATCTCGTGGCGTACGAGGTTCATCAGATCGGCCGAGTCTTCCCGGTCGTGGATCGTGAATGCAGCGTCGAGGCCGATTTCCAGGGCATGGTCGCGCAGCAGTCGGGCGCCGACCGCGTGGAACGTGCCCGCCCAGGTGAGCCCCTCGGTCATGATCGATGCCTTGTCACCGAGCACCCTGGCAGCGATGCGCTCGACGCGGCGCGTCATTTCCGAGGCGGCCCGGCGCGAGAAGGTCATGAGCAGGATGCGTCGAGGATCGGCGCCGTTCACGATCAGGTGCGCAACACGGTGCGCCAGCGTAGCCGTCTTGCCCGATCCCGCACCGGCGATGATCAGCAACGGCGCAGCAGTCGAACCTTCCCCATGCACCACGGCGGACAGTTGCTCGGCGTTGAGGCCGGCAAGGTAGTCGTCTGGTTCCGCGGCGGCCACAGTCGAATCAAGGACAGCAAGGTTCATTGTGCGAATGAATCGTGTTTCCGTTTCGTTCGCAACAAGGATCGGCCTGGTGAGGGTCCACTTTCCCGAATTCCTGCTCGGTGCGATGGATGCTGCGTCAGACCGAATTCAGCGCGGCAGCGCGCAGGAACTACCTCACGAGTTGTTGGCGCTTCCAGCTGTTGGAAAGTGGCGAGCAAACTCCCGCTCGTTGCCCGCGGCCAGGAGCTTCTCCTGTTCGACCCGCGCTCGCGTTCTATCCGCCCGTCGAACTCAAGATAGTCCTCGACACATTTGCGCTGATGAAGGCGACGTTTCCCAGGTCGAAGGGCATCCGCCTGCTCGGGATTTCGCTCGCCTCACTGCTGATGGAAGCGGACGAAGTCGAGTCACAGCTTTCACTTCGGCTGTGAGACCGGCCGACGGACGGCGCCTCCGGTCTCCTACCCTTGCTCCCGAACTAGAAGCTCCGCACGCCTTGGTCTGCTGAGTGAACCGTCAGGAGCTATCTCAGCCCGAGTTTCTTCTTGAGCTCGGCGTTCTCCTGCCGCAAGCGTTCCGCCAGCTGTTTTTTCAGCTGCGTGTTCTCTTGCTCTAGTGCAAGGAGATCATTCAGATCGGCAGGCGCGGCGGCAGTATCGGCGGCCTTTTTCCACTGGTAGTAGGTCTGTTCCGATATGCCCGTCTCGCTGACAGCGGCCTTGATCGACCCGCTGCGGCCGATCGACTTCTCGATCTTCGCGAGGATCTGCGACCGCTCCTTTTCGGAATAGGTCTTGCGCTTGGCGCGAGCCGGAGCGGTAGGGGCCTCCGCCACCTTGGGTGCCGACTTTGTGGCTTCCTTTGCGATCCGCGGCTTGGGCGCTGCCTTTGCCTTTTTCGACCGTGGAGCTTTTTTCTTTGGCTGAGGGGCTTCTACGCTCACGGGCGCTTCGGCAACGGCCTCAGCGGTTTGAGCTTCCTGCGGATCGGGCATAGTGTGCTCCACTGGCGGGTTGTCGTCGCTCGCAACATCATTCGACGGCGCGCCGGAGTCAATCA
This sequence comes from Mesorhizobium sp. 2RAF21, assembly GCF_052115345.1. Classification (NCBI taxonomy): domain Bacteria; kingdom Pseudomonadati; phylum Pseudomonadota; class Alphaproteobacteria; order Hyphomicrobiales; family Phyllobacteriaceae; genus Mesorhizobium; species Mesorhizobium sp. 2RAF21. The sequence goes on from NZ_JBFRGM010000031.1 coordinate 17,769, forward strand.
CGGGCGGGGAAGTCGGCTCATCCTGTCCTAGGTCGCGCATGGTTTCCGCGGCGACCGCCGCAATATTCAGGTTGCCCCAGATCGACTGTTTCTTCGCTGGAGCGCGCCTGTGCTTCACCTCCACAATGAAGGGACGCGTTTGTCGTCTCATGTCTTCTTCCTGAATCAATGCGATTTGCACGACATGCGTATAGGCCCGATATGCGTCGTGCCGCCAGAGCGGAGCAAGGCCCCGTCCCCATATCTCGACCTGAGGACCTTGGGCGCATATGCCGCGAAGCACAATTCGCATTGCTGCCATGCGAAATCAACACTGGAGCGACGAGTCCGATCGGCTAGATTTGCGTCACTGAATTTCGTCAGGATCTACCTCCTCCCAGAGACTGGCGGATACGGTCGACCTTCACCTCCTCCCGATCGTCGACCACCTATATGACGCCCGCCGCTCCTCCTTCCGCGGCGGGCGTCGTGCTTTCTGGCCCTGCATGCCGGACCTTTCGTGATGAGTTTTCTAGAAGAGGCGGGTGGAAAACCGATTCCACCAGCACCGCACGTTTCCGCCCTCCGCTTTTGCCGCAAGCCGCCCCGTCGCGCCCGTGAAGTCCCAAGTGGGCGCAGTGTGTAAGAATTGCTCACATCTGTTCCGCGTTGGGGATTTGCTTCCAGAGGCCTTACATCGAATAACGGTTCGAGGCATAACGCACAGTGATACTAAAAGGTGAGTTTTGATGCCGCAGCATCCAAAAGCTGGAAAGCACGCGGCCGGATTGGCGCCGGATTGGGACGACGCCGAGCGTCTGCACAAGCGTTTGAGCAATGCGCTTATCCGGATTCGCGATGTATACGGTCTGACCAGCAAGGAAATGGCAGAACGTCTTGACGTGACCGAAAGCTATATGTCTCAGGTATTCAATGGACGCCGTGACGTTCGTCTGTCGATGCTGAACCGGATTTCGAAGGCGTTCGACATTGAAGCATTCGAACTGCTGGAAGATAAATGGGGCGAGGCGAAGTTGCGGCGGCGTCGAAGGAAAACGACCCGGCCACGCACAGCCGCCACCGAATAGGGGCACAGTCTTTGCAGGTCGCCGCATGTGAACAGCACGGAGACCCGAGACCTTGCTGATGATCCGAGCAGCTTACGCCGGTCATCTTAGCAGGGTCGGCCGATCAGTTCTCGAAAGAAACCGCTTCAGGCTTAAACCTGCCAACAAACCGTAGGGCGGAATCGCCAGCGAATAGTGGCCGCAGTTCAACTCAAGAACGTTGGGTCTGGCGCCGGTGTCCTTCAGCTTCCTCATGAAGCTTGCCGACAGTTCCGGCAAAACCACCTTGTCTCTCTTGGCCAATACGACGTGCAGGGCAAGATCCGTCCGTGACAGTCGATGAGCATAGTTCTCCAGATTAAGCGGGCCCCACGCGCGCCTGAGATCAGTCAGATCGATCTCAGGCTCAAGGCTATGGAGTATCGCTCGCGTTGCGCGACCTGTCCAAACCATATCGGCCAGGCTTCCCGCCGTCAGAAACAACGAGGCTCTCGACACGGCCAGGTCATGCGCCGCGACCAATCCGGCGACCCAGGATCCCAGGCTCATGCCGAGAACCGAAATGTCCCTGTAGCCTTCGCCCCTCAACCAGCGAATGAGCTTTCGACCGTCCAATACGGCCTGCCTTAAGGATTGGATCGTCCGGCCGAGGTTTGCACTGAGCATATAGTCGGCGTGTGAGGATCTGGGGCGGCTGCGCTGGAAATGATAGGGCATGGCCAGCTCGACAACCGTGATGCCGCGCTTGGAGAAGAAGCTGGCAATCTGGCGATTCCAGGAGGTCGCATTCCAATGGTGAAAAATCACCAATGCCAGATCGAGGGATCCGCTGTCGGTGATTTTTGCCCAGACAACATCGTTTTCTTCAACGTCGGTCGAAATATTCGATGGAAATTTGAGCCATTCGCCTTGTCTTTCAAAACCCTGGTCGTTGCCGCCCGGTTCATCGAAAAAGGCTGGGTCGGCCACGGCTTGGTCGGCCAGGACACAAAACTCCTCGATAGTTCCTGCCTGCTTTTCGCCTGGGAAGGCGCGATCGGCGTCGAGGATGAAAGCGGTTGCCTTCTTCCCTTCCTCACCGCGACGCGCCCGCCGTTCGTCCCAGCGATCAAGCCATCTATGATACACTTTGATCGTTTCCCAACTTACTCGCGCTCCCTTGGCCGAACCCCGGGTCGACCAGGCCGTATGTTGCGAGCAGCACTCCAACGCCGAGGAGGATCGAGAAGCCTGAAAATGTATCGAGCAACAAGTAGCTGGCAACGAGCAGTGTCACGACCGCCGACATCTTCCACAAAGGGACTTGGGATTGACGTCCGACGCCCAAACGGATCGCGCCATGCAGAAAAACGACACAGGCCGAAATTGCGATGAGAAGACTGCTGAAATGCGTCGGCAATCTATAGCTGAATCTGTTGCCCGCATGAGCGCGCTCATACACGGCCGACGATAGATCGCCGACCAACCAGGTTACGATATTCGTTCCGTCGGATGCGAGGTACGAGCTTTGAAGCTTCATGACCGTGGCGATCAGGACGCCCAAAATGGTGCACCGGAACACCCACCGCATCACTCTGAAGCCGGCTTCATCTAGATCTGGATCACGTTGGATGTCCGATCGAAATTTCGATGCCTCGCGAATTTTCCGCAGGTCGTCGATGACCGAATAGAGCAAAATGAGACCAGCGAAGAACAGATAGAAGCACAGGCACATATATAGGTAGGCGAGCCCTGTGAACGCGATCTCCGTCGGCACCGATATGGCCTCCGGGCGTATGATCGCCAACTTTCCCCAGTCTATAGCATAGTTGCCGCCGCCTTTGATCAACGGGATCAGACACACGCCGATCCACTGGAAAAGTCCGGCGAACAACACACAGATCAGAAAAACCGCCCAGAAAGAATAAGATGACGCGTCTATGACGGCTTCCCAAGTATGGAAGCTTTCACCCAGATTGCCGGATCCTACAAGCTTTGGTCGCTCTTCGTATTTCCACGAGGTCACGAGTTCAGACACGAAGGCCAGGAAGAGAGGCAGGAACACCATGAACACGAACGTCCAGTTCGCGGCCCACAGGAATCCAACTTGCTTAACGATGCCGTCCGCACGCGCATATTTCACGTTGTGAATGCCGAGCATAAACGACAAAAATCCAAGTGCGGAGATGCCTGCGAACACCGAGGCTGGCAGATTCAAGGGGGAGCCGTGGCTAAAAAGCGCTTCCGATCTCCTCGCTAGACTAAGACGTCTGGTCGCTTCCGCTGCGTCCGTATCCCGTGCCAGTTCCGCCCGGGGCTCTGTCGCGGCTGCGGAAGTGCTGAAAGGCGCTGGATTTGGAACCGGGAGCGCATCATCGATTCCCGTTCTCTTCGATTCGCGTCGTCTGGCCGTCAGTCGCGATTGCGCGGCACTGAGCGCCACCTGCCATTCCCCAGTTGCGATTGGATCATCGCACCCGAAAACCCTTGCCAACCAACGAATGTTAGCGGCGCTAATCCCTTTGTCGTTCTCCTGAAACCAAAGCTGTACTGTCCGCAGGTCGACTCCAATCCGGTTGGAATCAATCTGTGAGATCGCCTCGGCAAGAAGTTCGGGCGTCCATGGTCCGGCGGGAAAACCATCTGCGCCCATTGGCCGTCCAGCGCCCGCCGCAGCAAATCGCCTGAACAGCTCTTTGAAATCACTCCCCTCAGGTGGCGATGGGAGAAAATATTTTCCGTTTTTTATCAAACTCTTACAGGCGATGGGTTCGTATCGCTTCGCTTGTCTTCGTATCGTATCGTGCCCTCGTCCCCAATCAAAGTTTCTATCAGTTCGATTTTGCCCTGCATAGGAGCGGACCAGGGCGAGCGGCAGGAGAGAGCAGGGCGTCGGGGGCCAAACAAGCTGTGACCGAAGGACGCCAATCATGCGACTCGAAACTACTTGCCCGAATTCATCAGAGAATGCAGATGGAGGCGTTTTCGCAGCAATATCCGTCCATCGCCGCAAAATGCGTGACCTGGTGAATTTTACTCGCGACTGCGACAACAATTTCCACACCGACCAATTCTCCGCGAGACAAATGGAACGTTTGTCGCGAGACGAGCAACTGGCTTTGAGCGCAGTCGCAGAGATGCCCGTCGCGTCAGCCGACGATCGTCGGGCAAAGGCGGTGTATCTGGCCAAACTGATCGACGCTGATCCTGAGTGCATGAGGCCCGATGATCTTGTGGCCGCATTGCTGTCGTTGGCGTGAACGTGGCAACGACTCTCGGGCCAGTTCAGCCATTGACGAAGCGAAGTCGCCTACGCGCCGCGTGGGCAAGCACCCATCGCTGCAGGTCCTCGCCGAGGGCTTGTGCGTTGGCCGGTCGGATGTCAGCGGGATGAATCTCGTAGGTCGGGCCGATTTCCTTCATCCGTGGCGATTTCCTTGCCTTGGCGGCGCGATATTGTTCAGTGTCCATGCCCATGGCCTCGATGACAAGGTGGACCGGCGGGTGGTTTGCAAACACTGTTTCGAGGACAAAATCCGGTCGGCACAAACCTTTCGGGGTCGCGATGGCAAACAGCGGCTTTCTGATTGTGATCCGCAGTCGCGGTGCAGCGTCAAACAGCGATGTCTGCAGCCAGATCAGCAAATTCGTTAGGTCCCGTTCAAATCCCGATTCGACAGGAAAAAGCGTCTCGCCATTGAAGACGGGCTGCGCATACGCCTGCACCGCACGTAAGTCGCCATCGTCATCGTCGCCGAAGTCAGCGTTTGCGATCACGAGATACGGCCCGCGGTGCCGGGGATCCCTGCGCAGCGGCTGGCGCACCCGTGATAGGACCTCGATCGGCGCCGACGTTGCGGCGGGATGGATAGCCTTTTGCGTGACGCTCGTCGAAAACAGGATCATGAAGCCGGTCCGGCGCTGGTTCGGCGCCCAATCCGGCCGTGACTTGCGCAACAAACGCTGAAACCGCGAGTTTTTGTCACCGTAGTCACCGGGCCAGGTTGTCGACAAAGCCCCGAAGCGCCAGGTGCGCGTGACGCGCATTCTGGCGCCGGCGTGGCGCAGGGCCGCGAGCTGACTTTTCAGTTGGTACTGTGAAGGCCCCTCCTGAAGGGGTTTGAGAATGTTTATGCCGGCACTATCCATGAGCCTCCAGAGTACAATAGCGAGCCGGGAAGGACGGTCATTTCGTTCGTGGTCAGGATCGGGCGGATTTCGATCAGGATCCGCAAGTTGAGTCGGAATGGCCGGTAAGGCATCGACATACGCGGTCTCGCGGTGCGGCACTGGCCGCAGATTGAAGGCGCGATCGTGAGCAGCCGGGTCGAAGGCTCGATCGACATGGAACGGGCAATCGTCAGCATGGTTCGGCCGATCTATGCGAGTATGGGGATCTCCGTCGGCCGGAGAGAGCCGGCGCAAGGTAAACGTCCGTTCCTGTTGCTGGGGGGCGAGCAGGGGTTTATGCGCGCCGCCGATGCAATCGCACTCAATCCAGCCGTCGCAGAGCTTCGCCTGGCGGATGACTGCGAGAGCGATTGCGTCCTGCTCGCTGGATGACGAGTGCACGTACCATGATCGCAGGGCCTCGGCTTCCTCTGTGGAAATCACGTCAACCTGGTAGTCCGGCCTGCCTCTAAGGACGATCCTCATGACGGATCAACATGGCTCAGCTGAGTAACTGCTGCACGCGTGGGCTGAGGCGATGTGCTCCACGGTCTACGCCCGCAGGCCAAGAACGCCGGTATGACGTACAAGTCACCCGACGGGGTTGGAGGCGGTCGCCCTTTATGCTGCCCCTCTTGCCGCAAGCGGTTCTCCCGATCGCTGCCTGGACTGGCCAGTCAGAACGAAAATTCGCGTCCGCTGACCGCGCCAACGTCACGCTCTTGATCCCTAAAATGATACTCTCGTATAATTTGATCTGCGTCCAGTATGTTCCTGCCCCTCCGAGAAGGGGCAGGCTCGCGTGATTTGGCTTGCTCATTCCGATACCGCGGCCTGGCACGCAGCTTCGGCACGGCGCTTGTCCACGCATATCCAGAGCAGTTTAGTCTGCCCGAAGAGCTAAACGCTAGACGGAACGTGCCAGCGCTGCTCGAGGCTATCGGCCTTGCCCCGCGCGCAGTTCTCCTAAGTGCCAAGTGCAACCTTCCTGTTTTGTCTGTTTTGGATGAGTTCGTCGACGACGTTTGGGTCTGCGAGGGTTGAGGTGTCGCCGAGTGCCGCGAAGTCGTCCTCTGCGATCTTGCGCAGAATGCGGCGCATGATCTTGCCGGAGCGCGTCTTGGGCAGGCCGGGGGTGAACTGGATCTTGTCGGGCGAGGCGATCGGCCCGATCTCCTTGCGCACGTGGGCGACGAGTTCCTCGCGCAAGGCCTCGTCCGGCGCCTCGCCGTCCATCAGCGTCACATAGCAGTAGATGCCCTGGCCCTTGACGTCGTGCGGATAGCCGACCACCGCCGCCTCCGACACCTTGTCGTGCGCCACCAGCGCCGATTCCACCTCCGCCGTGCCCATGCGGTGGCCCGACACGTTGAGCACGTCGTCCACACGGCCGGTGATCCAGTAATAGCCGTCGGCGTCGCGCCGGCAGCCGTCGCCGGTGAAGTAGCGGCCCGGATATTGCGAGAAATAGGTCTCGATGAAGCGCTGGTGGTCGCCATAGACCGTGCGCATCTGGCCCGGCCACGAATCGGCGATGCACAGATTGCCGTCGCCAACCCCCTCCAGCACGGCGCCCTCATTGTCGACAAGCTGCGGCCGCACCCCGAAGAAGGGCCGTGTCGCCGAGCCGGGCTTGAGGTCGGTGCCCCCCGGCAGCGGCGAGATCAGGATGCCGCCGGTCTCCGTCTGCCACCAGGTGTCGACCACCGGGCAGCGGCCCTCGCCAACCACAGTGTAGTACCACTCCCACGCCTCCGGGTTGATCGGCTCGCCGACCGAGCCCAGCACCCGCAGCGATGCGCGCGAGGCCCGCCGCACGAACTGGTCGCCCGCCCCCATCAGCGCGCGGATGGCGGTGGGGGCGGTGTAGAAGATGTTGACCCGGTGCTTGTCCACCACATCCCAGAAGCGGCCCTGATCGGGATAGTTGGGCACCCCCTCGAACATCAGCGTCGTCGCCCCGTTGGCCAGCGGCCCGTAGACGATGTAGGAGTGGCCCGTCACCCAGCCCACATCGGCCGTGCACCAGTAGACGTCGCCGTCACGGTAGTCGAACACATGCTGGTGAGTCAGCGCGGCATAGACCAGATAGCCGCCGCTGGTGTGCAACACCCCCTTCGGCTTGCCGGTGGAGCCGGAGGTGTAGAGGATGAACAGCGCATCCTCCGCATTCATCTTCTCCGGCGCGCATGTCGCCTCCACCGAGGCCAGTTCCTCGTCGTACCACAGGTCGCGGCCACTCGCCCAGCCGACCGCGCCGCCGGTGCGGCGCACCACCAGCACGTTCTTGACCAGGACATGGCCCCGCGCCGCGATGTCGATGGCCTTGTCGGTGTTGTCCTTAAGCGGAATGGCGCGCCCGCCGCGCAGCCCCTCGTCGGCGGTGATGACGAAGGTCGACTGGCAGTCGACGATGCGCCCGCCCAGCGCGTCGGGTGAAAAGCCGCCGAACACCACCGAATGCACCGCCCCGATGCGCGCGCAGGCCAGCATCGCATAGGCCGCCTCCGGGATCATCGGCATGTAGATGGTGACCCGGTCGCCCTTTTGCACGCCGTGCTTCTTCATCACATTGGCCAGCCGGCACACCTGCTCGTGCAGCTGCCTGTAGGTGATCTTCCGGTTCTCGGCAGGGTCGTCGCCCTCCCACAGGATCGCCACCTGCTCGCCGCGCGCCGCAAGGTGGCGGTCGATGCAGTTCGCCGAGACGTTGAGCTCGCCGTCCTCGTACCAGCGGATCGAAACGTCGCCCTCGAACGACGTGTTCTTCACCTTCGTGTACGGCGTCAGCCAGTCGAGACGCCGCCCGTGCGCGCCCCAGAACCCATCGGGATCCTCCACGCTGCGCGCATACCACGAAAGGTAAGTTTCATTGTCGATCAAGGTCATGGCCTTTGATGAAGGCTGCACTCGATACATAGTAGACTCAGACATATATTCCTCCGGAGAATCTGCGCGCCCGCCTCTTCCTCGAGCTTCGACTACCAGCTTAGAGATTGTTGTGCCCTTAGCTTCGGCGGTAGGGTTCCATTAACGCCGCTGGCTGAGCTACACGCCCGATAAGGCCAGACACTGCGATGATCGTTAACACGTAAGGCAATGACAACAGCAGTTGCGGGGGCAAATCAAAGGCGAAGAGTTGCAGCGACAGTTGAAGGGCATCCGCCGCGCCGAAAGCGATCGCGGCAATAGCCGCATAGATCGGACGCCATCGACCAAAGATCACAATGGCCAGGGCAATAAACCCTTGCCCGACGACAATGGTATCACGAAAAAGACCAACCTGTGCGAGTACGAGATAGGCGCCAGCGGCACCCGCACCGGCACCCGATAAGAGTACCCCGACATAGCGCATAAACGGGACAGAGATTCCTGCATTGGCTGCCGCTATGGGATTCTCTCCGACCGCACGGATATTTAAGCCGAAGGTGGTACGAAATAGCGCAAACTCGGCTGCGAGCACAGCGAAGATTGTAACGTAGAGTAGAATTGAATGTGAAAAGAGCACTGGGCCGAAGAACGGAATGTCCGATAATATGGGGATATGCAAGCCCTCGAACATTGGCACTAGCTCGGGACTCGCGGCCGAGCCAGCCGCGAGTTGATAGCCATAGCTTGCAACGCCGAGGGCTAAGATGTTGAAGACGATACCAACTACCACCTGATTGGCTAGCACTGTGACGTACATCCAGGCAAGGAACAGGTTCACAAATATTCCGACTAATATCGCTACGACGAACCCTAACCAAGGGCTGCCCGAATGGAAGGTGACGAGATAGGCTGCCAGCGCCCCGAGCAGGATCGTCCCTTCGATACCGACATTCAACACTCCTGAACGTTCGGCGAAAATCTCGCCCAGAGCTGTCAGTAGCAGTGGCACGGCGAGGCGCACGCTCGCCGCCAACCAGGTGACGAGAAACGAAGAAATAATGAAGTCATCCAGCATCTTTGACACTTCCCATTTGGTTCCTCGACATCATCGGCGGTCGTATTGTCCAGTAGCGCAGGAAGTCACTGGCAATGACAAAGAGCACGATGAGGCTCTGCAGGATGAAGATGATCGACGAGGGCGCATCGGTGCTGCGCTGCATTGCGTCCGCGCCAACCGAGAGCGCCGCATAGAGGATGGCGATGGGCACTACCGCGAGGGGATTGAGCTTGGCAAGAAGTGCAACCACAATCCCAATGAAGCCCATTCCTCCGCTGAGGCCATCCAGGAGCCGGTGTTGTGTGCCGAGAACCTCGACCAGTCCGGCGAGGGCTGCCACGCCACCAGCGAAAACTGCCGCGAGTACGTAGCGTTGCCCCACGTTGATACCACCGTAGCGCGCCGCTCGGGGGTTTAAGCCGGTCACCACAAACTCGTAGCCGAGGCGCATGCGGCTCATCAGCAACCAGATTGCTGCTGCTGCCAGCAGCGCGATCAGGATACCGGCATGAGTCCGGGTTCCCGGGATGATGATTGGTAACCAGGTCGTCTCTGGTAGCCGCGGGCTCATGGGTAGGTTACCGGTGGCCCGCATCGGGCCGGAGACCAGGAACTGCACGATCAGGATCGCAACATAGTTCGCCATGAGTGAGATTAGCACTTCGTTGCCGCCAAATCTGCTTCGCAGGACACCGACTCCACCTGCCCAGGCTCCACCGACGAGGAACGCCAGGATCGAGGCAATGAGGAGAAAGGCCAAGAACGGCATGGATGCGGTTACGCCGCCATCCAGCGCCAGAAGTGCGTACCAGGTCGCTGCAGCGGCGCCGAGCGTGAGGCACCCATCGAAACCAAGATATCCGAATCCCGAGCGCCAGGCCACACAGGTGCCGAGTGCAACGAGAATCAGCGGGGTGGCGCGGTTCAAAGTGATCCCAAAGCCTCGCAGACTACCGAAGCTTGCATCAAAGAGTGCGACATAGGCATCGATTGGGTTCGAGACGAATGGCATGACCAAAATGATGCCGATCAGGAACGCTAGAACGACCGATCCGATCATGCAGCCGGCAATAGCCAATGGTGAATCGACAGGCGCGAGGCGGCGTTCAAACAACATGAGGATTAGCCTCTTCGAGCAACGCACGTGCCGCTGTTTGTTTCATGCCAGCCATCATAAGGCCAAGGAGCTCGTCGCTCGCCTCAGCCGGGTTAAGTTCGCCCATGATGGCGCCGCCGTGGAGAACAATGATCCGGTCCGCGAGATTGCGGATTTCCTCAAGTTCGGCCGACACCATGAGAACTGCTTTTCCTTGGCTACGCGCCGCCAATATCTCGGCCCATACCCCCTCGATCGCACCGACATCGAGACCCCGGGTCGGTTGCTCGATGACCAATGCCAGCGGATCGCGCATAATCTCGCGCCCAAGGATCAGCTTCTGGAGATTGCCGCCGGACAGCTTGCCAGCATGGAAGCGCACATCTGGGGTCTTTACCCCAAACCTTGCAACGAGTTTCTGTGCATGTTCGTTGATACGCCGTTTGTCACGGAACATCGTCCGTAAGTGGGTAAGCCGACGCTGGCTCCCAAGGATTGCGTTGTCGTCGATGCCAAGCGACACAACCGACCCCACACCACGGCGGTCGGCGGGAACATAGGCCATGCCGAGGTCGTTACGCTGGGCTGGCGACGCCTGCGTGATAGGTGTGCCCGCAAGCTTTACATCGCCCTGCTTCGCCGGTCGCAAGCCCATCACAGCTTCGACGAGCTGTGATTGACCGTTGCCGTCAACGCCTGCCACTCCGACGATCTCGCCTGCATGCACCGTTAGGTCGACATCACGCACTGCCGGCTCGCCGCGATCGTCATCTACATGAAGGCCCTGCATTGTAAGCACCGGATTACCCTGGGGCATTGTTGGGCGCTGGACCTTTAGTAGGACGTCACGCCCTACCATCATTCGAGCCAGCTCCGCCTCATTCGTGTGTGCCTTGTCAACCGTGTCGACGGTGCGTCCGTCGCGCATGATAGTGATGCGATCGGCAACCTCCATGATCTCGTGGAGCTTGTGGGTGACAATGATGATAGAGCGGCCGTCTGCGGCAAGCGCCCGTAGTGTCGCCAGCAGCTTGTCTGTTTCCTGTGGTGTGAGCACCGCGGTCGGCTCATCGAGAATTAGGATTCGCGCGTCGCGGTAGAGCAACTTGATGATCTCTACTCGCTGCTGAACCCCAACCGGGAGTGTATCAATCCGCGCCCAAGGATCGATTTCGAGTTGATGTTGTTCCGATATCGCTTTTAACCGCGCCGCCGCACTACCAAGATCCAGCAGTCCGTGACCGCTCTCGAGGCCAAGAACAACATTTTCGACTACTCGGAAATCTCGCACCAACATAAAGTCTTGGTGGATCATGCCGATGCCACAGCGGATCGCCTCGCGCGGACTAGCAAATTTGACTGGCTGGCCATCGAGAAGTATCTCGCCCTCATCGACCCCGTATGATCCATAGAGAATTTGCATCAGCGTGCTCTTGCCGGCACCATTCTCGCCAAGCAGCGCATGCACCTCACCGGGCATCAATGTTAGACTGGCATGGTCGTTTGCAAGTACGCCGGGGAAACGCTTGACCACGTCCCGTATCTCCAGTTTTGGCCGCATACTTCCTCTTTGCCCGCCAAACAGCGCATGTACCTCCCCCGGCATCGACATTAGACTGGCCTGGTCGTTTGCGGGCACGCTAGGGAAGTGTTCGGCCGCGTCCCGTATTTCCAATTTTGGCTGCATGCTTCCTCCCTTTATTTGCCGATTCTTGGTACCATTAGGCGCGAGCTATTACGGCTGACGCGACGGTCAGCCCATCGATCATTAGCTCTATGCGTGCGTGCCTAATTTAGCAGCAGTGGACTGTACAAGATCGAACATCTCTTGAGTTCACTAGGGCGCACCTGCCGCTCCCTGTTGGCCGCGCCGGTCCGCCGCCGGGTAAGATGGTGAATCAACGTGACGCCTTCGTGCTTGAAATCTAAGCGACTCACTTATTCGAAGGCGTCCAGATCAATTTTTCCGGATTCGAGGTCGTCAAGGATCGATTTGAATTTCGCTTTGGCGTCGGCATCAACTAGTGAAGGGTTGAATTCGGTCAACTGCTCGCCCGTGCCATAGGCTTGAATCCAAATATCCTTGATCGATGGCCTCCATTCAGTGCCGCCTGCGAACTCTCCCGCAGCTAAGGATCGTCCTAACTCGTTCACCATCCAGCGCAAGTTCAGCATGAAGCTTGTCGCCATCCGGTCGGGGGCAAGCGCTGTCTGGTTGGCATAGCATCCGATGACCTTGGCACCAGCGCCAGCCGCACCTTGGATAACACCGAGGCCAGTCACGTCAGCTGCATGCCAGATCACATCGGCACCATTCCCGATCATCGTCAACGCGGCCTCCCTTCCCTTTGCGGCATTATTGTAGTCGCCGGTCACTATACCAAGGCCGCGGATACCTTTAACTGTATTCTCGGCACCGCTGATGAAGGCACGGTTCATCGCCTGCTGCGTCGGATTGTCTCCACCGCCGACGAAACCAACCGCCTTGCCGGCATCAGAAATCAGCGCCGCAAGCGCGCCCGCTGCATACGAGGCGCCGACATAAGCGAGATGGATGAATTGTACGTTGCTGACCGGCTCTAACCCCGCCTGAAAGGCGGTCACGAAGAACTTCTGATCCGGGTATTCCGGTGCAAGTTCGGCAATGGTGTTGCCGAAGTTGTAGCCGTGACCAATGATCAAGTCGAAGCCGTCGTCGGCATAGCCACGGACTACCTCGGGGATTCGCGCCTGAGTGACATTTTCGACATAGGCAGTACCGAAGCCCTTGGCCTTTAGATCGGCAAGGCCTTCAAAAGCGAGCTGATTCCAGCCACCATCTGAAATTGAACCCACCATGAGCAGCGCAACACGCTGCCCGTCCTGAGCCCATAGCCTTCCGGGTAGAAGGGCTGCACCTAGTCCTGTACCTAATCCGGCGAGTACCGCGCGTCGACTAAAATTGATAGAATTCAACCGCATTTCTTCCTCCCTAGGCAGTTAGCCTATTGCTTTATGACATATTTTTGGCACGGTAAGCCCCTCCAATTTTTAGCATTAGAGCAGACCAATCGACCGGCGCGATCTCACTCGAGCTATACACTATGGATAGCTAAGGTAGCAGCGGCACGGCGAGGCGCACGCTCGCTGCCACCAGGTGACGAGAAACGAAGAAATAATGAAGTCATCCAACATCTTTGACTCTTCCCATTTGGCTCCTCGGCATCATCGGCGGCCGTATTGTCCAGTAGCGCAGGAAGTCACTGGCAATGACAGAGAGCAAGATGAGGCTCTGCAGGATGAAGATGATCGACGAGGGCGCACCAGTGCTACGCTGCATCGCGTCCGCGCCAACCGAGAGCGCCGCATAGAGGATGGCGATGGGCACTACTGCGAGTGGATTGAGCTTGGCGTGAAGCGCAACCACGATCCCAAGGAAGCCCATTCCTCCGCTAAGGCCATCCAGGAGCCGGTGTTGTGTGCCGAGAACCTCGACCAGTCCGGCGAGGGCTGCCACGCCACCAGCGAAAACTGCCGCGAGTACGTAGCGTTGCCCCACGTTGATACCACCGTAGCGCGCCGCTCGGGGGTTTAAGCCGGTTACCACAAACTCGTAGCCGAGGCGCATGCGGCTCATCAGCAACCAGATCGCTGCTGCTGCCAGCAGCGCGATCAGGATACCGGCATGAGTCCGGGTTCCCGGGGTGATGATAGGTAACCATGTCGTCTCCGGCAGGTTACCGGCGGCCCGCATCGGGCCGGAGACCAGGAACTGCACAATCAGGACCGCAACATAATTCGCCATGAGTGAGATTAGCACTTCGTTGCCGCCAAACCTGCTTCGCAGGACACCAACTCCACCTGCCCAGGCCCCGCCGGCGAGGAACGCCAGGATTGAGGCAATGAAGAGGAAGGCCAAGAACGGCATGGATGCGATTACGCCGCCATCCAGCGCCAGAAGTGCGTACCAAGTGGCTGCAGCGGCGCCGAGCGTGAGGCACCCTTCGAAACCAAGATATCCGAATCCCGAGCGCCAGGCCACACAGGTGCCAAGCGCAACGAGAATCAGCGGGGTGGCGCGGTTCAAAGTGATCCCGAAGCCTCGCAGACTACCGAAGCTTGCATCAAAGAGTGCGACATAAGCATCGATTGGGTTCGAGACGAATGGCATGATCAAAATGATGCCGATCAGGAGCGCCGGCACGACCGATCCAATCATGCAGCCGGCAATAACCAATGGTGAGTCGACAGGGGCGAGGCGGCGTTCAAACAACATGAGGATTAGCCTCTTCCAGCAACGTGCGTGATGGCACTCATGTGGAGTGCCCTGACCGGCGTCTCGACGGCCAATGCTGGAGATATTGGGGTTTCCGGGACAGAAACCCCAAGCGCGGGAAAGTTATCGGTGGCCTAGGCGAGGATCGAGCCTTTGGTAGGTAGATTTCCACGGCGACGCTTCTTCGAACGCCGCCGATGCTGCCATGACATCGAAATCCGCACCCCTACGTCCCATAATTTGCATTCCAACCGGCAATCCTCCGGACATGCCGGCCGGGATACTTGCGCTAGGGTAACCAGTAAAATTAGTCAGATATGTCATGCACCAACCGATCAGGGGGTCCACTTCCTCCCCGTTGATCCAGGTGGGGCCTTGAGTGAAGCCGTCATCTTGGTTGTGGACTGGCAGACATGCCAGCGTGGGGGCAACGATGTAGTCATACTTTTCGAACGCCTTCGCAAACTCCCTAAAGACTGATTGACGCTTGCGCTGGTCTTGAATCAGATCCTCGACGGTGAGCCGCGGAACCATGTCGACCCACCGCATCATCGGGTCGGGCAATTCTTCCTTGGCAACCGTACGTAGGTCTAACCCTTCCGCCTTTAAACTTTTGAGCGCTTCATGCACCCCGATTGCCTGGAGTCGGTTCCATACGTCGCTAAGTTCACGCTGAGAGTGCGGAATGCGAAGATCTACAGGCTCTATCTCGGCACCGAGCGATTCGAATATCCGCACGGCTGCTGTTATAACTGTCGCCACTTCCGCTTGGACCGGAAAGATTCCGTAGTCGATGGTAAATCCAATTTTCTTACCTTTTACGCCGGCTTTCAACGAGCCGAAGAAATCCACGTTGTCGGTGAGCGCTAGAGCAACATTGCTGTCGAAGCCCTGCACTACGCTCATCACAAGTGCAGCGTCGGCGACGTTGCGAGTGATAGGCCCCTCATAAAGGTACAAGTTCGGCCCAAACTCATCCGGGCCAAGAGGGAATGGTAGGCGTCCAGGAGACGGTTGGAATCCAAACACACCACTCCACGATGAGGGAATACGAATAGACCCACCCCCATCGGTTCCTACCGCGATCGGAACCATACCAGAGGCGACAGCGGCCGCACTGCCGCCAGAGGACCCCCCCGCATTGCGGTCCAGGTCAAAAACATTGTGCGCCGGACCGAACTCCACACTATCTGTCGTCCCTCGAAATCCGAAGACGGGACTGTTGGTATTACCCAGAAATATGCCGTCGGCCGCCTCCGTTCGCTTGGGAAGGTTCGTAGAAGAAGGGGAGATGCGCCCGCGCAATGCTTTTAGCCCCGCAGAGCAAGGCCATCCCTCCTTGGCACTAAACGCATCCTTGTTCAGCAGAGGGACACCAGCTAATGGTCCTGTCTGCTCTCCTCGAACTATACGCTTCTCAAGCCTTGCTGCTGCCTCACGGGCATTATCGAACGCAGCGTAAGATATCGCATTGAGCTGCGGGTTCAATGTTTCGATTCGTTCAATGGCAGCCTCAATCGTTTCGCGAGGGGAAATCTCCTTCGCGTTTACCAATCGGGCTATTTCGGTGGCAGTCATGTCTACTTCTTGAATGTCTACTTTCATGACCGTCCTCTTGTGTCGCTGATGGTTGTGGAGCGTTAAGGCATCCCCCATGCCATACTTTTGGCACGGTAGACCCCGCCATTTTCTTTAATATGGCCATGCCATTTGATCGGCGGCGCGTCAGATCCAAGCAAGCTCAGCAGAATGTTGATCGAACAGTTCCCAACAAATTCGCCACAGTTTGTCGGAAAACCCAATCTCGACCGCGGGCGTGGACCACCTGATCAAGAACTCGATTAGCAGCTGATCGAGTGGACGCGAAACACGTTGCCTCTGCAACCTGTACCTGCTTCTTCGACCGCAACCGATCCGATCCGATCGAAGATATTGCCTTGCGTTGTCAGTTTCGCGCCTGTTTCGAAGTCATCGAGTGAAATACATTTGCTAGTCTCTTAACAGCAACCTCGATCTCACGTGGTGTGTATGCGGCAAAGCCAAGTAAAAATCCAGGCGTGCCTTTGCCTCCTGCGAAGAGTGCCGAGGTCCCGAATAGCTTGATACCATCCCGTTGAGCAGCATCGATGATGACCCGCTCGGAGACATCGCAGGTTAAGAGACAAGGCATTTGCAAGCCGCCAATGGGCACACGAGCCTCCAAAAATGACGAAAGATGTAATTCAACAAGACCGGCCAGAGTCTCAAGCCGCTCGGCGTAGACAGTCCGCATAGCGCGAACATGGGCTCCAAAATGACCGCCGTCGATGAACCGTGCGAGGGTTAATTGCGTGATCGGGGCAGCATACCCATCTAGCACTGTGCGCGCCACAGTCATCGGCCTCACCAACTGGGGAGGAAGAACAAGATATCCAATCCGGAGGCTAGGAAAGAGAGATTTTGTAAATGTGCCAATGTAAATCGTGCGATCATGCGGGTCAAGCCCTTGGACACAGGCCGTAGGTTTACCAGAATAGTGAAATTCACTATCGTAATCATCTTCGATGATCCACGCTTTTTCATGGGCTGCCCAGTCTATCAATGCGAGGCGGCGGTCCAAGCCAAGCTTCGCTCCAGTTGGAAATTGGTGGGATGGCGTCAGAAAGATTGCTTTTACGCCCTTTGAGTCATTAATGACTTGTTCTACCACGACACCCTGATGATCCACACGAACCGGTACGCTTTCCAATTCGGCAGCATCGAACGCTTTGCGTGCACCATTATATCCCGGATCCTCGATGAATATCCGGTCTCCGGGATCCAGCAGCATTGTTGCGCATAGTGTTATCGCCTGCTGCGAACAATTGAGCACAAGGATGCGATCTGCCGAGGCATGAGCACCTCGCTCAAGATTTATATAGTCGGCTATCGCTCTCCTCAGTGGCTCGGCGCCCTGTGGATCTCCATGCTGAAGCGCTTTTATACCAAAATCTTTTAAGGCTTGCCGCCCAAGGCGTTCCCATAATTGGAGAGGAAAATTCCGCGTTTCTGGTATTCCTTGCGTGAACGGCAGCGGGACCGGAGCGTCAGGAACGCCGCCGCCACGAAACGTCGCTGCTCCGCGTTTGCTAAGGTCCGATACTTGGTTACGTTGTAATTCGTAGCGTTTTGATTTTTGTCGAGTCGGCTGGAATTCTGTGAGCTCTGCCACAAAGCTACCACTTCCAACACGCCGTTCAATGAATCCTTCTGCATGAAGCTGGATGTACGCGGCCTCAATTGTATCGCGTGATACACCAAGCGACTTGGCTAGCCCTCTGGTGGCTGGCAATGATTTACCAGGTTCGAGCGCACCGCCTAGGATCAATTGCCGGATTGCGCGGTGTATCCGCGCGTGAAGTGGCATAGACGTATAGGCAGGATGGGCCATCCATGCTTGTACGGATTCAAGTTGAGAGTGCTTGAACAATTGGCCTAATCATCTCCGATGAATTGTGAGGGTAGCTCAGGCCATTGATCAACCATTGATGAATTAAGTGTCAAGGCAGGATCATGGGCAAGATTGTCGATGAGGGTATTTTCGGAAAGTCGGGCGGCTGCCGGGTTGTCGACTGGAGCGGGCCGAGCTTCCCGCACTGAAATCAGAGACCCGAAGCCGTCAAACCGAGACCCACGGGTGCCGTTGAAGTAAGTGGCGCTAGCTCGCCAATGCTAATCCGCCGTAACGACTGACCTCGGTCTCGATCTCGGATGTCAAGCTGTCCAAGGCGGGGTTCCTCGTCTTCCTCGCCCGACGTATGGCATAGGCGAGCGATTGAGGCGCGGGAAGGCGGCTCTCGATCAACTCCATGTCCGGACGCAGATGTCGGTCGCTCAGCAGCGCGACGCCCAGTCCCACGTTCACCGCTGCGACGAGCCCTGCTGCGCTCGAGCATTCAAACCCGGCTTCGAGGTCCGGGCCTCCGTCCTGTCCCATGTCGATTGCCCGCCGTTGGTAGCAGCAGTCGTCGTTGAAGCCGAGGACTGGGATCGCCCATTGAGGGGTCAACGACAGTTCGCGCGACTTGATCTAGTGCAGGTCCTCGCGAAACAGCGCCACGTCGGTCAGCCGGACCTCATCGGAAAAAACCTGAATGATGGCGACGTCCAGTTCGCCGCGCTACAGCATCGTGCGCAGCACCAAGTTCATGCGGATCTTCGTTATCACCACCCCTGCGGATGCAGGCGCCAGAAGCGGCCGGGGATCACCGGCTCCCTTCTTTCCCGTTCGTTTTAGCCTGCGATGAAAGCGTCTGTGCTGATCACTTCGCCATAGAGAAAGGCCAGTGCTGCCATCAGCGCGGCATGAACCTGCGCCGCCGGCGTCGCTACGCCGTCGAACTCCAGATCGCGGGTAGCGCAGGCATCGTGGATAGTGACGGTACTGTAGCCCAGATCGTTGGCCGCGCGTGTGGTGGCATCCACGCACATATGGCTCATCGCGCCGATCACGACGGTTTCCTCGACGCCCTGCTTCTTAAGCAGATCGTCCAGCTCGGTTTCGCGGAAGGAGTTGGGAAAGTTCTTGGTGACGACAGGTTCATCGCCCTGCGGCAGAACTGTCTCGTTGATCTTCGCCCCGTCGCTTCCGGGTACGAAGATCGGTCCGCCGGGCATCTCATGGCGGATGTGGACGACCAGATCACCCTGTTTGCGGGCATGGGCGATGACGCGGGCTGCATTGGCGGCGGCGGCCCCGATCCCCACCAGCGGAAATTTTCCCGTCGGCCAGTATTCGTTCTGGAGATCGACGACGAGGATGGCGCGTTTCGACATTGCAAAATTCCTTTCGGCTCTTGTGTTGCTTGCGCCCAATATCGTTTCAGCTGATGGTCGCGGCCATTGGCAGAATCGACAGAATCAGGGGTAATAACGACAGATGGCAGATGCCCAAATCGGAATTGTTCTTTACCCCGGTGTTCAAATGTCGGCGATCCTCGGATTGACCGACCTGTTCAAAGTCGCCGACCGCATCGCGTTGGATGCAAATGCCGAAGCGCCCCGGCTCCGAGTGCGCCATTTGCAGGCGGATGGAGCGTCAGCGCCGACTGTGGTCTTCGACAGCGACGATGCCGCCGGAACGCCCAAACCAAAGCCCTGCGACGTGCTGATCCTGCCGCCCTCGCTTGAACCGCCGATTGCCCGCGAAGCGGCAGCGCCGCTGGCGGAATGGCTACGCAAGCGTCATAGCGAAGGTGTGGTACTAGCTTCCATCTGCGCCGGCGCCTTTCTACTGGGAGAAACCGGCCTGCCTGCAGGCCGGACGATGACCACTCACTGGAAC
Source organism: Mesorhizobium sp. 2RAF21 (assembly GCF_052115345.1). Lineage (NCBI taxonomy): Bacteria > Pseudomonadati > Pseudomonadota > Alphaproteobacteria > Hyphomicrobiales > Phyllobacteriaceae > Mesorhizobium > Mesorhizobium sp. 2RAF21. Next base: position 37,545 of record NZ_JBFRGM010000031.1, read on the forward strand.
TATGCCGAAGCCTTCCGAGATCGTTTCCCCGATGTGCTTCTCGATACCGACCGACTAATCATCGACGCGGGCGACATCATCTCGGCCGGGGGGCTGATGGCATGGACCGATCTGGGGCTGAAAATGGTCGATCGCTTTCTCGGCCCGGTCGTCATGGCCAGCACTGCAAGAATGCTGCTGGTCGACCCGCCGGGACGCGAGCAGCGATATTATAGCGGCTTCGTGCCGCGCCTGAATCACGGTGACGCGGCGATCCTCAAGGTGCAACATTTCCTGCAGGCCAATGAGGGTAAGGAGGCGCGGCTGTCGATTCTGGCTGAACAGGCCGGTCTGGAACAGCGGACCTTTCTGCGCCGGTTCCAGAAGGCGACCGGGCTGACCGCGACCGACTATGCGCAGCGCCTGCGTGTAACCAAGGCGCAGGAACTGCTCCAGTTCGGTCAATTGCCGATGGAGCGTGTCGCATGGGAGATCGGCTATTCCGACCCCGGCGCTTTCCGGAAAATCTTCCTGCGCATCGTTGGTCTTTCGCCCAGCGAGTATCGCCAAAGGTTCCATGCTTGAGGCTGGCGTGTTCGTGCACGGAACCTCGGGTGCACCGGAGAGAGCAGAGGCCATCAACCGCTCTTGGCCGGAACATTGCCGAACAGCGCATTCAAGCCTTCCGCCATTGTCGGATGGGCGAGAATAGCGTCTCGAAGCGCCATATGGGGAAGCCCGGCAAGCATCGCCGTCTGCACGACAGCCATGACCTCGCCGGCTTCCGAGCCAATCATGGCAAAGCCGATTATACGGTCGTCGGCATCGACAAGCGCCTTCATGAACCCTTCGGATTCCGATGTCGTGCGCGTCCGCAGTACCGCCTTCGTCGGCAGCTTGGCGACACGCACCGCCACGCCCTTGGCACGCGCCTCTTCCTCGCTTATTCCGACCCGTGCAAGCGGCGGGTCGATGAACATGCAATAGGGCGTCATCCGGTCTTTGGTCGACCGGTTGCCGCCCTTCAGATTGTCGCGGATGGCGCGGAAATCGTCGAGCGACATATGGGTGAATTGCGGCGTTCCCGCGCACTCGCCGATTGCCCAGATGTTCGGGGCGGTCGTCTCCAGCCGATCGTTGACGCGGATATAGCCGCGATCCGTCAGCTCGATGCCTGCCTCTTCCAGCCCTATCCCTCGTGTATTGGGCGTACGGCCGGCCGCGACCAGGATATCGGTGCCCTCAACCATCCGTTGACCGTCAGGAGTGTTGACCAGGACATGCACATGGTTGCCGGACCGCCCTTCCACGCGCTCGACTTCGGCGGACAGCAATAGCTCGACGCCTTCCGCCTGCAGAATGCGCTGGACCTCCCGGGAGACGTCCTCATCCTCGCGCTTGGCCAGTCGCGAACCGCGTTCGATGACGGTGACCCGGCTGCCGAAACGGCGGTAGGCCTGTGCGAATTCGAGGCCGACATAGCCGCCGCCGAGAACGATCAAATGATCCGGGACCCGGTCGAGTTCGAGCACCTCGATGTGGGTGAGCGGCCGGGCTTCCGCCAGGCCCGGAACGGGAGGTACGCTCGCCCGCGTACCCAAATTGAGAAACAGCTTTTCAGCGGCCAGCCGTCGCGTCCCGCCGTCATTGAGCGATACCTCGACGGTGTGCGGCCCGACGACATGCGCGGTTCCCATGACGAGTTCCGCCCCGGTCGCCTTGTACCGTTCGAGGTGGAAGGCGACGAGGCTGTCGACCATGTCACGCTTGCGCTGGAGAACCTTTTTCATGTCGACCGCGACAGGGCCGGTGGTCACGCCGAATTCGCCGGCGCGGCCGACCATCCGAGCGATACCGGCGCTCCAGATTTCGTTCTTGCTGGGAAGGCAGTTGATGTTGGGGCAGGAACCGCCAACCCAGCGGCGTTCGACCACGGCGGTCTTCTCTCCCGCCTGGGCAAGATGCCACGCGAGATATTTGCCACCTTCGCCGCTGCCGATGACAAGGGCGTCGTACCGTTCCGCGTTGGACATTGTTGCTCCCTTGAAGATTGGAAATGGAATCCTGGAGGTGCAGCGGCCGCTTGGGGCCGCTGTAATCATTCGCCAGCGAGTCTGGACTTCAATTCTTCCTCGTTGCGTGACCGAGTTACAAAATCACGCGACGGACACGCCCTACGCATCCTTCGGCAGCACCGAGCGCACCCTGGCAACGAAGACATGAAAATCCTGCATGAAGGTGCGAAGAAACTCGGCGGTGCCGTCATTGGTGACTTCTCCGTCATCGGTGATGAGGCCCGGCGTAAACTGGATATAGGCTTCCGGCGCGTTCATCTGGGGCGAGTTGCAGAAGCCGAGCACGCTGCGCAAATTCTGCTGGGCGACGGCGGTGCCGATTGCGCCCGGTGACGTGCCGATCACTGCCGACGGCTTGCGCGTGAACGAGTTGGTGCCGTAGGGGCGGCTTGCCCAATCGATGGCGTTCTTCAGCCCGCCAGGTATGGATCGGTTATATTCGGGCGTGACGAACAACACGGCATCGACGGCCGCGATCGCCGCCTTGAACGCCTTGCCGGCCGGCGGGAAGTCGGCGTCATAGTCGTAGCTGTAGAGCGGCAGGTCCTTGAAGGATATCTCCGACATTGCAAGTTCCGGCGGAGCGAGCCGTACCAATGCCTTGGCGAGCTTGCGGTTGATCGAGCCCTTGGCGAGGCTGCCGATGAGATAGCCGACCTTATGCGTGGTCATGGGTTCCTCCAGACATCAATGGTTGTCCAGTTCCGAGTTAGCACCGCCCACACCATTGTTTGCCGGTCGAAGGCAATTGTCACCTTGATTGTATGGAGAAGAGGCTGATGCGGGCGAGGTCACGATCAGTTGATTGCCGGAATCGGCCATGTTGCCGTCGCGGCCAATGACGATGATTGTGACTGCCGCCCGCCGGGTCTACCACAAGGCCGATAAGTTGTTTGCGGCTCGATCACCCAGTGAGCGAAACCGCCTTCAAAGCAGCGACAGGAGAGTTAGTCATGGCTGCACACACCCCTGCCAAGGACGGACCTGCGGTACTGCGGGACCTCGGCAAACTGCTGCCAGATCTGGAAGCGCTCTATAAGGACATTCACGCCCATCCCGAACTGTCGATGCAGGAGACGCGAACGGCGGGGATAGCCGCCGAAAGATTGAAACAGGCCGGCTATGAGGTGACGACCGGGGTGGGTAAAACCGGGGTGGTGGGACTGCTTCGCAACGGTGAGGGACCAACCGTGATGCCTATGCAGAGCGGCTGTCGGCCTGGCTGAGGACGGAGGCGAACAGGCCGCGTAAGCAGAAGCGCACGATCAAGCAGTTGCATGCCGACCTGATGAGCCTTGGCTATGAGGGCTCATATGGTCGTGTCGCCGCCTTTGCGCGGGCCTGGAAGGAAGAGCGCCAGCGTCAGATGCAAACGAGCGGGCGCGGCACCTTCGTGCCGTTGGCGTTCGAGCCCGGTGAGGCGTTCCAGTTCGACTGGTCGGAAGACTGGGCGGTCATCGGCGGCGAGCGCACCAAACTTCAGGTGGCGCACTTCAAGCTTAGCTACAGCCGTGCCTTCATCGTGCGGGCCTATCCGCTGCAGACGCACGAGATGCTGTTCGATGCCCACAACCACGCCTTCCGGGTTCTGGGCGGCGTTCCCCGGCGCGGAATCTACGACAACATGCGCACTGCGGTCGACAGGATCGGGCGCGGCAAGGAGCGTCAGGTCAATGCCCGCTTCTCGGCCATGGCCAGCCATTATCTGTTCGAGACCGAGTTCTGCAATCCGGCTTCGGGCTGGGAGAAGGGACAGGTCGAGAAGAACGTCCAGGATGCGCGCCACCGGTTATGGCAGCCGATGCCGCGCTTTCCATCGCTGGAGGCCCTGAACGACTGGCTGGAGCAGCGCTGCCGGGAGCTGTGGCAACAGATTCCCCATGGCCTCAGGCCGGGATCGATTAAAGACATCCGGGTCGAGGAAGCGCGGTTCCTGATGCCCATGCCCCGAGCCTTCGACGGCTTCGTCGAATACACCAAGCGGGTCTCTCCGACCTGCTTGATCCATCTGGAGCGCAACCGCTACAGCGTGCCGGCGTCCTTCGCCAATCGGCCAGTCAGCCTCAGGGTCTATCCGGAACGGATCGTGGTTGCCGCGGAGGGGCGGATCGTATGCGAGCACCGCCGCATCATCGAGCGGTCGCATGACGGCCCCGGTCGCACCGTCTACGACTGGCGTCACTATCTGGCGGTCATCCAGCGCAAGCCCGGAGCCTTGCGCAACGGCGCTCCCTTCACCGAGTTGCCCGAAGCCTTCAAACGGCTGCAGCAGCATCTGCTCAGGAAGCCCGGCGGCGACCGCGAGACGGTCGAGATCCTGTCGCTCGTCCTGCAACATGACGAGCAGGTCGTGCTGACGGCCGTGGAGATGGCGCTGCAGGGCGGCGTTCCGACCAAGGTCCACATCCTCAATCTCCTGCACAGGCTGGTAGACGGCAAGCCGATCGAGACGCCGATCGTGGATGCGCCGCAGGCGCTGAGCCTGGCCAAGGAGCCACAGGCCAATGTCGAGCGCTACGACGCGCTGCGCCAGACCCGGGAGGTGCGCCATGCGTCATGATCCCGCAAGTGCCGCCCTCGTCATCATGCTCAGAAGCCTCAAGATGCACGGCATGGCACAGGCCGTCGCCGAACTCACCGAACAGGCTTCTCCCGCCTTCGAGGCCGCCATACCCATCCTGTCGCAACTGTTGAAGGCCGAGATGGCGGAACGGGAGGTCAGGTCCGTAGCCTATCAGCTCAAGGCAGCCCGCTTCCCGGTCTATCGCGACCTGGCCGGCTTCGACTTTGCCAGCAGCGAGATCAACGAGGCCCTCGTGCGCCAGCTCCATCGATGCGAGTTCATGGACCAGGCCAACAATGTCGTGCTTGTCGGCGGCCCGGGCACCGGAAAGACCCATATCGCCACCGCCCTCGGCGTGCAGGCGGTTGAGCATCATCGCAAGCGTGTCCGCTTCTTCTCCACCGTCGAGCTCGTCAACACGCTCGAGCAGGAGAAGGCCCAGGGCAAGGCCGGCCAGATCGCCAACCGGCTCGCTCATTCCGATCTCGTCATCCTGGACGAACTCGGATACCTGCCCTTCAGCGCGTCAGGCGGGGCGCTGCTGTTCCATCTGCTGAGCACGCTCTACGAGCGCACCAGCGTCGTCATCACCACCAACCTCAGCTTCAGCGAATGGGCCACCGTCTTCGGCGATGCCAAGATGACAACCGCACTCCTCGATCGGCTCACCCATCACTGCCATATCCTGGAGACCGGAAACGACAGCTTCCGCTTCAAGAACAGCTCTGCCCAGACAACACCAACAAAGAAGGAGAAAGCACCCACCTTGACCAAGACCTGAGACCCAAACCATACATGAAGGCGGGTCACTTCTCGGCGAAAATCCCGGGTCAGCTCTCAGCGGAAATCAACACCCAGGGTTCTTGCCGACGGATAACTGCATCGAGCACCGCCAATGCGGCCCCCGTCGTCAATGACAAGTCCTCCATCGCCTCCGCTGCGCCGTCCGATGACGAAACGGCTCGGCGCAGCCAAATAGGGATTGGGGCGACAGGCACGCCAGCATGTGCCTGGTCATGGCGTCTCAGGACAGTTTCAGGGCTTAGAATCATCGCAAACACGATGACGCATCGCGGCGGTTTCGGCAATCATTTCGGTAGCGAAGCGCCGCACCTGCCGGCTTCGTATAATGAACGATAATCTTGCCTGGAGTGATGGTCGCGGAACCGCTCCGCCCGATATTTCGAGACCCGGACGATCACGATTATCGTCTGACCCTCTCGATTGGTCAATAACACTCGCGAAGCGCCCGATTTCGTTCCAGACGAACAGGGCTCCAACCTCCCTGTGGCATGATAGCTACCATTTAAAGCAAAAGCCTTCGTCACGGTTAACGCGTCCTTTCCAGGCCGCTGGCACGAGATCTAGAGTGAGCTGCGGCCGACAAGAGGAACTACGATGGCATCGAACTTTGCACACGCACGCGAGCTCCTCGCCAAGGCCAAACTGGAGCTGTCTGGCGATGATGAAACGAGTAGGAAATCGCGCCGCGCGATCGATCTCCTCATCGGCGCCATTATGGCCGAGGAATATGCGAGCCCTCGTCCGCCGGCGGAGATCATCTCATTTGAACTCGCGGCCCGGCAACGGCAAGGGTGACCTTCTATCAAGGAAACCATTGCCTCATCGCACGAGCAAACCGGCTCTTTAAACCTGATCATCCCGCCATCCTTGCCGTTGAGCCGTTCGATTTGAACGCCGCCATCAGCATCGGGCCGACCGTAAACTCCCCTGCCCTCGCCTTTTCGGTGAGCGCCCTCAGGTATCCGCCGGCCGAATTGATGTGCTGGGCACGCTGCAGAATACAGGCGATGACAATCGCCGCGGTTTCCGGCCCCATGACGTGGCAAGCATCCTCATAGGCCGACGGTGAGACCCCCAGATATCCCCTCACCTGGGCGGCCACCGCCATTAAATCTCGCCAACTGGGGATCCCGTCGACCGCGTAGTCGATGATTTCCGGGCAAGCCTTCAGCACAAATCCAAGGGGATAGCCTTTCGGTGGCTCCTGCGGGTCTCGTCTGGGCTCGGCCGTCGCCCCGCTTTTTTCCAAAGCAGGTTCAAATTCAATAGGAGAGTTGGTATTTGAATCAGAATACTGCCGCTCAGTTCGATCGTCATTGCCGTTTGAATTTTCGACATTCATGTGAGAATTCAGCAGGGTATCCACCTCTTCGCGGATCGCAGCCAGATCGCCCACAATTGGCTCCAGATCGGCGGTGGCCGCACGGCGCGGAATTGCATCGACAACAGCCCTGAACCGCTTCCAGAGACCGCCCCAGTCGCCTGGAACGTCTTCCTCGACGGCCGCCTCGATCAGCTTGCTGATGTCCCTGCGGTGCAGCGTGATGCGTTCCCGCATGAGCTTCAGGGCTCGGTTGCCTGCACGGACTCGCTCTGCGGCCGCGGAAAACTCATCGGCGCGGGCGAGCATCGGCGCGAGGGAGAACCCAAAGGCTTCCTCGAAGGCCCCTCCCCTGCCCTTACGAGCGTATCGTTTGCCGTTGGGGCTGTCCCGCCGGATGATCAGGCCGTTCTCGACCAAAGCCGCCAGGTGCCGCCGCAACGTGGGCTCCGACATTCCATGCGCCCGCAGGATCAACTGCCGGTTCGACGGAAACACGACCAGGCCGTTTTCCTCCGACAATTCGTCATCCGGATAGAACGACAGCAAGGCCGCCAGAACCGCGAGAGCGCGATCACCTATACCGACGACAGATTTGCCTTCGCAGATATCCCGGTAAGCCCGCCACTTGTCGACGGCCTTGCCGGCAGGGATTTCACGTGAATCGTTTTGTGCTGCCAATAAGGCAAGCGACACCGGCCGCCGCCCAAAAGGCGTCGTTGCAATGCGCGTATCCATATCTTTCCTTCACCCTCTCAATGGGCAAAAGAAATCTGCTCGCCGAATCGACGCTAATGACTCTTGACAGTGATTCGCGGATTTGCGATTCTCGCTCTTGCTGAGAATACGAGAGAGGCTTCCGCGGTTCGCCGTTCGGGGGCCTTTTTCTTTTGCGGTTTCAGACTCCTGTTGATGTTTTTTCCGACTTCCGGAACGCCTCGTAAAGATCGTCCAGTCGTTGTGCGATATATGTTGCGAAGCTCGGACCATCCTTGGCTTCGTAGGTCACTACCGCCTTCTTCGCGCTAGCCTTAACGGTGACGCTGACCGAGCCATCTTCGGGTTCCCAAGACTTGGACTTCGGCGTGTCTTTGATTGGCCGCGCGGGTGTCAGCGCGTCGAAAGCGTCTTGAAAGCGCTGGTCGCTTGAGTTGTCCGCGGACAACGATGCGAGAATTCTTTTCAATTCGGCTTGCGCAATCGGCAATTTTTCGGCCAGTTCCATCCAGCGCCGACGCCCGATCTGTGGCGCAGCACCGATCGCTTCTATTAACTCGATCGGAATCTGGCGCACTACGGATAGCATCTTCGACAGTGCCGCCTTGTCTACGTTAAGAGCAGCCATGATCACATCTCGCTCGAAGGATCGATCCTCGAGGCGGGACGCGAACAATGCCCGCTCTATGTACGATAGATTGGTTCGAGCGTTGTTTTCTTGCCCTTGGCTCACGACCAGTTGGTCGTCGGACAACTCCCGAATAACGGCCTTTACCTTGAAGCCGAGTTGCCTCACAGCTACCAACCGGCGGTGGCCATAGGCGACCTGGTAGCGGCCGTCGATCGTTGGATGAGGGCGAACGAGGATTGGCACTTGCTGTCCATGTTCGCGGATTTGCTCGACGAGGTCGTCCAGATCTGTTGGATCCATGCCGAGGCGGTCGCTGATGAAAGAAGCGTCGACCAAAGCTGGATCTAGATCCACGATCAGCTTGCCCTCAGCCAACTGCTTCTCGATGTCCTGAGCGCGTTCGACCTTCTGGGTGATATTGCCTAGCGTTCGAGTAATGCCGCCAATTGGCGCGCTGCGAACCTTTGGCGGAACGAAGCCGGCAATCGGCCTAACATCCGTAGGCGTAGTTGGCACTTGGTCGGAAGAGGATATTCCAATAAGATTCTTGCGTGCCATTATTTCCTGCTCCACGTGGTACGCAGCAGGCCTTCAATCTCGGAATTTACAGCGTTGAGCGATTCTATGGCTCTGTCATAGGTGCCCCGTGTAAACTGAGAGCGCTCGACCTCATAAAGCGTCTGTTTGGTGACGCCGGCGTCGGAAATCGCGGTAGACTTCAGCATATGGTTGTGGAGCATACGATTTCCGAAAATGGCTCTCATGAAGCCCGTCATCTGGCTTTGAGGACCGTCGTTCGGCTCATATCTGGTAACGAGATATCGCATCCAATCGTAGCTGGTACGGCCGCCAGCTTTCTCGACGACGGCCATCATCTCGCTCGTCATGGCCAGAAACTGGCTCATCGACATCACGTCGAGCATCTGAGGATGAACGGTGATCAGCACAGACGTTGCCGCACACAGGGCAGACATCGTCAAGAAACCGAGCTGCGGTGGGCAGTCGATGATTACGACATCATATAGGCTCTCGATGTCGGCTAGCACTTCTCCGATCCGAGCGAAGAACATCGATTCGACCGATCCGGAGGTGATCGCTCTGGGTGTTTCGTGTTCAAATTCCATCAGTTCGAGATTGCCGGGCACGATATGGAGGTTCTGCGTGTAGGTGGCTCGAACGATCCCAGCGATCGATACTGGCTCATCGTAACGGATCGCGCCGTAGAGGGTTTCACCTTCACCAACGTCAAGCTCGGGCTGGTGACCGAAGAGAGCCGAGAGCGAGGCCTGCGGATCGAGGTCAATTGCCAGAACGCGATAGCCACGCAATGCCAAAAACTGGGCCAGATGCGCCGATGTGGTCGTCTTCGCGGAACCACCCTTGAAGTTCATGACAGCGATTACCTGCAGCTTCTCGCCGGGTCGCCTGATCGGGATATACTTCGGTGTACCGTTCTTCTCGTCGAGCGATCGGCGAATGTTTTCCATGTCGGCCGGGGAATAGATTCGGCGGCCATTAGCCAGCGGCTCGGGGCCGTTTCCCTCTGAAGCGACTTGACGCAGGTAGCCCTCGCCGATCCCGATATAGTATGCGGCTTCGGCTGGCGTGAAATGCCGGATCGTCTTCTGGGACGTCGGTGGAAATATCTTCTGCTGGTGCAGTTGGAGTTGGCGTGACAACTCCGCCGAATCCGCGGACAACATCGATGGAAGATGCTCTTGTCCGGTGCTCCGAATCGTCGTCTGCAACATGGTAAATCCTCGAACTGCGCTTATGAATGGTGTTTCGTTCAATCTGCGCAGCTACAGTATGGTCCGATTCGTAAAGAATTTACAAACGTTTAACCATGACAGAAATCGGCTCACGCCAAGGCGAGTTGTCCGCGGACAACTCTTCCCGCCTGCGAAGTCGATCGAAGGTGCCTGGAATCTAACAAATCTACGATGACGACACTGGCTGAAACACTTCGCTCGATCACGTCGGCGTTCGCTTGAGGGGTGGTCGTTGGGCAGTCGGTGATGTTTTTCGGCACGAAAATTGGATCGTTCCGGTCTTGGCCCATCCCGCTGATTTTCGGATCTCGAGCTATAGAGACCCAGAACAGTATTGGCCCAATGGCAGCCTGGGCGCGCTTCAGATGCGTGCGTAGCCGACATGTCGGCGTCTGGTCGATGGGAAGCACGTAGGTCGCGTGCTAACAGCCATTTGGAGCGTCTGAGAGGGCAGGGTGCCTTGCCACACGGTTACAATGGGGCAGGGGACCTTCTCCCGTTGCCGTCAAGGAGCACCGGATCAGTCTACTTTACGAGGTGGGTCGACGTTATCCACAACCATGCTTCCGGACCGACTCCGGAACTAGATACCGTTGCGAACGCATTCCGACGCCAGGCGAAGGGGTACAATATCGATTTGACTGGGCTGAAGGGGGAACGGGTTCTCGGCAGTTTCTCTCGGAAACGACGGTCGGATTGAAATCGCTTCCAATCCGAATCAGTCGCGATGGCCGCCTGTTCGGGATGAGGGGCCTGTATTCGCAATGCTATCGCTCGGCGATGATCGCTTTGCAACGAACACATTGGGTGGGAATGGATGGACAAACGGAGATTCGATCGCCATAACGATCGGGTGGAAATGGGTGGAATAATAGAATGGCGCTGGACGCCTCAACGCTGCGCATTACGCCTGAGATACTGTCGCTGATCGCGCAGATCGATGAATTCAAGGGAGCATGGCGAGCGATCGGGAGGATTGCACCGGAACGTTTGTCCAGTTTGCGTCGTGTTGCGACCATTGAAAGCATCGGTTCTTCGACCCGCATCGAAGGCGCCAAGCTCACCGACCGTGAGGTCGAGGCGCTGCTGGCGAATATCCGGATCGGCTCGTTTGCGACGCGCGATGAGCAGGAGGTTGCCGGTTATGCTGATGTCATGGAGACGATCTTTGGCGCCTATGATGCAATCCCACTGACGGAGAACCATATTCAGCAGCTCCACCGGGATCTCTTGGCTCATTCCGGCAAGGATGAGCGTCATCGCGGTGCTTACAAGACCCTTGCCAATCATGTCGAAGCCTTCGACGAAGAAGGCAAGAGCCTGGGCGTTGTGTTCGAGACCGCGACACCCTTCGACACGCCGCAGCGGATGGCCGAACTGGTCGCATGGACCGGGGACGAGGATGGCGCGCTGCATCCCCTGCTGGTCATCGCGATCTTCGTCGTCGTGTTTCTTGAAATTCACCCTTTTCAGGACGGCAATGGTCGCCTGTCGCGGGTTCTGACGACGCTTCTCCTGTTGAGGGCCGGCTACGCTTATGTTCCCTACAGCTCTCTGGAAAGCGTCATCGAGCAGAGTAAGGACAGCTACTATCTGGCCTTGCGGCGGACGCAAAAGACGATTCGATCCGATGCACCCGACTGGAATCCGTGGCTGGAGTTCTTCCTCCATGCGATGCAACGGCAGAAAGAGCGGCTCGAAAAGAAAATGGCGCGCGAGCGCGTGATGGTTGCCGCGCTTCCCGAATTGTCCGTCCTGATCCTCGAACTGGCCCGGGAACACGGAAGGGTCACGATTGCCGAGGTCGTGAGAGCGAGCGGCGTTAGCCGCAACACGGTCAAGGACCATATCAGGACGCTTGCCGAGCAAGGCCATCTACAATTGCATGGTGCCGGCCGTGGTGCCTGGTATGGCCTTCCCTGATTTCGTCCCCTGAATTAATTCGGCTGCGACTGTCTTTTCCCAATTGCGCCAACAAGCCTGCAATCGGGGCAGGGGAGGGGGCTTTTCTACAGCCCGGATGCCTTTGTGAGATTGACGCGGAATCTGTCTCTTCGGCGCTGGTATTTTCGGGTCATTTCGGCGGAGGCGTGGCCGAGCTGCTTTTGTACGTAGCGTTCGTCGACCTCGGCGGAGGAGGCGAGGCCGGCCCTGAGCGAGTGGCCGGCGAATTTTTGCTCGCGCTCGCCTTCGGAAAGATCGCCGCGCACGCCGGCGGCAAGTACCGTTCGCTTGACCAGGCGCGCCACCTCCTGATCGTTGAGCCGGTCGGCGCCAACGGCCTTGCCCTGACCGGTGACACGGCGAAACAGCGGCCCGTGGCCGATCTTTGCGAACTTCAGCCAGGTTTCGAGCGCCACCACCGGGCAGGTGGCGTCGGCCGAGCCGCGGCCGACTTCGACCTCGCGCCAGCCGGTTTTTCCTCGGAGCGTGACAAGCAGGCCCTTGCCGGGAAAAAATTCGACCCAGCCGCTGCTGTCTTCGGTCTGGTCGCGGCCTACATCGAGGCCGACGATCTCGGAGCGGCGCAGGCCGCCGGCAAAGCCGAGAAGCAGCATGGCGCGGTCACGCAAACCGCGCAGGGTCCCGCGGGGAAGCGTTTCGAGCATGGCGATCAGGTCTTCGGGCAGCACCGCCTCCTTCTGCCGCGGCGGGGAAGCGTGTTTGTTGCGGATACCGGCCATGACGGTCGCGATGTGCCGGTCCTTGCGGTCGAGCGGCTGGCCGCGCTGGGCAAAATTCCAGGTCAGAGCGGAAAGGCGGCGTTCGATCGTCGCCACCGATTTTTTGTCCCCTGAGGCGGCGCCTGCCGCACTGCCGGAGGCGAGCGCGGTGATGTAGAGCCCGACCGTCTGCGGATCGGGCGGCAGCAACGCAAAACCCTGCCGGCGGCACCAGCTGGAAAAATGCTTCCAGTCCGACGCATAGGCGCGGCGCGTGTTGGCCGAGCTCGCCGCCTCGACATATTTTCGTGCCTGATCGGCCAGCGTCTCCAGATGCGCGGGCAGGGGAGCCCCGGCCGCCGGGACGACCGCCAGGGGAGAGGCGTGGCTGGCATCGCCGGTGGAAAGCCGATGGTCGGCCTGCGAATGACTTTCGGGCGATGAACGGTAAGCCTCCGGCCTGTCTTCGGGCGTATCGGAAAGTCCGGTGGGCCTTCCGAGTGCGGGCGAACGCCCGAAGGGCTGGGAGCTATGGCGGAGGGCCTTCGCTTCATCCGCCGGCGGCTCTTGCGGCGCGCGGCCCATCTCCCGGACGATGTCGACGATGTCAGGCAGGTCGTTGTCCGGTTTAGCCGTGACGACCGGTGTTTCGCGCATGGCCGCGGCTGCCGGTGCTGCGGGATCGACGACAGAGGGTGTCTCCTGGGATCGAGCGGAGCGGTGCTCGGCCCGGTTTTCGGAGTTTTGTGTGGGTTGACCGTTTTTTGTGCTGCACACATGCGGCCCTTTTCAATAGCTTAGACGATTCAGATTTGCGAGACTGATTCACTTTTCGTGAGACTACGCTACAATCCGATTCGGATATAGTGAGATCACGTTGGCGATCATCGCAACAT
>NZ_JBFRGM010000032.1:0-48619 GCF_052115345.1 Mesorhizobium sp. 2RAF21
CGACTGGTTCAACCACCGCCGGCTGCTGGAGCCTATCGGCAACATCCCGCCAGCCGAAGCCGAGGAACGCTACTACGCCATGCTGGAAGAACCAGCCATGGCCGCATAACTTAAACCAAACGGCCTCTGGCAAACCCGGCGCGGTTCAGGGCGCTGTTGATCGGCGCCCCGATGTGGTTCGAGAGCGCCGGGTAGGCATCGCCCCTCTCGAATGTGTGGAACTTCCGATCCTTGAGATTGCGCAATCGCGGTGCGAAGCGCTTGCCGATCAGCGCGAACAACCCGAAGACATGATCGCTGGCGCCGCCGGTGTCGGTGAAATGCTCCTGGATGTCGAGGATCGTGTCCTGGTCAAACAGCCCATCGAGTACGTAGGCCGCCTCGCTTTCAGTCGGGCTGATCGGCAGAATGCTGAAATAGCCGTATTGATCCGACAAATGGCTGTAGAACTTCGACCCGGGTTCACTGCCGTAGTGGAGATTGATGTCGCCGCGTTTGGCGGCGCGATCGCTCGCGCGGAAGAACTGGCAGTCGGACGATGAGCTTGTCCCGTTGCCCCAAAGTTGAGAATGAGGGTGTCGGGTGTGTGCGTCCGTCACGCACGCTTGCGCTGCGCGGTAAGTCTCTGATCGGGCGTGGAAGGTGCGCACCCAGCCGATCTGGTGAGCGCTGATGCCCTTGGAAGCGCTGGCCATCCGCTTCGGACCAAGATTGGTCGCATCGGCCAGAACGCCGGCCAGCATGGCCGAAACATTCCTCGGAGCGTCGCCCGTCCGAACATGCGTGAAGTGATCGGCGAAGCCAGTCCAATCGTGCACTTCCCTCAAGAGGTCCGGCACCTCAACCATCGGATACATATCGCTGATCTCGGCATTCAGTTCCTCAGCCACCGCCGGAACCTCGCCGGCGGTCGGCGTGACGATCAGCGCACCGGCCTCGAGACGAAGACCTTCGAGTTTCCCGGATCGCGCCCTGTGTGCAAGGCGCTTCAGGTTGAAGTCGAGCATTTGGCGCGCTTCCGCCAGCCACGCCGCGCCATCGCCTTGGACACCGAGGCCGAGGCGATCCTGCTCTTTCATGGTTGTGAACGTTGACCGTGGCATCAGATGCTCGTCGATCGGTCGGAAAGATCGGCTACCGTCGACCCAGACGTCCGCAGATCGAAGCCTGTCGCGCAATGCCGCGAGCGTTGCAATCTCGTAAAGCCTGCGATCGGGCTTCTCCTGCCCGAAGATGAGTTTTCGGTCGGCCTGGCTGAGGTGGGTGATTGGCGCGCGCTCCGGCAGTGTCCGCCGCTTCTCGGCATAGAGCCGCTTCAACAGATCCACCGCTGCAAGAAGCGAATCGTGGCGGCGCGCCGAGCGGAATGTAAACGCCTGAAGGAAAGCAGCGGCATACTTGCCGACGGTCACATATTGCTCGGCCGCCACGGCCAAGGGCGATGCCTCGTTGTCTTCTACCATCGATTCGAGATCAGGCTTCATCCGGAGCAGCCGGTGCCAGCCAACTTCCTGGTCGAGGACCTCCAATGCATTCCGGCCATTATCGTTCGCGGATTGCAGGGCTGTGATCGTGTCGAGGAACATGCGCAGCGCCTTGGCGGTATCGGTACGACCGTCCATGTGCCGTTGCTTCTTGCGGTTATTGGCTTGCGAGAACAGCCGTCCCATCAGCTTGATGAACATCGTGACCGCATCATCGGTGAGCTTCTGTCCAAGCTTTATGACCTGTGCAACGATCAGGGCGTGCCGGCGACTTGCGTTGAAGTCGTTGGCCAGCCATGCCGGAGTTGCGTTGCCCTCACGGATCATCTGATCCCACCGTCCAGACGATATGCGCGCCTGCATTTTCGGATCGATCCCCAGCCTACGCAGAAACCCGATCCGTTCGGTCAATCCGACCAGGTTCGACGCGCCCGGCGCTTCTGGCGCCGACCGTAGCCAATGAAAGCGGGTCTGCCCGATCGTTGGGTCAACCTCCAGCAGCCGGTCCAACGATCCAAGCTGACCTGGCAGCATCCCATCGATGAGTTCTTTTTCAGCCCGTCGACGGGCTATTGCGCGACCACCAAGGCCGATCTTCTCGATGGAGTGTAATGAGGGAAGGAGCGCATTTCGTCCCCGGAATTCGTCAATGACGGCGGTCGCGATCAGCAACCCGTGATCGCCATTGGCAGCAGCTCCGATCGCGGCCACAAGTGCCGCACGGCGATCCTCCCTGGAGGCAGTCCGCAGGCCGAGATACTCCATCAAAGACCGGCTATGATCAAAGCGGGTCTGTACCCGATGCGCATAGAAAGCGTATAGGCGCGCATCGACGCCTAGCTGATCCGCGAGATAGTTGACCACTGCAACGGGCGGCTGCTCGTTCTCCCACAAGAGCCGCCCCGTTTGGCGCATCGTGCAGAGTTGAACGGCGAAGCCCAGCTTGTTTTGAGGTCGACGTCGGAGTTCACATTCCAAGTGATCTGCCGGGTCCAAGGTAAAGTGCCGGATCAGGCTATCCTCGCCCGTCTTAACGCCTAGAAGGTTCGTCGCCTCCGTTGAACTGACAAGCCTTCGTCTACCCACCTGCGTTCTCCTTGGAACTGATCTCCAAGGGGAAATTGGTTCGCGATTAGCCGGAGGCTTTCAACCGGCATACAAGCTTCATCTACAGATCTATCACCGCGTTCGCGCTTCGTTCGACCTTAGCGTGTCTGTGGGAACAGTTCTTGTTCCGACCCCTGCCTGGCGATGAGTCGGCCGCCCGCACCCGCCCCGCAAGTTTTTTCCGCCATCCCGCGCGTGCCGGCATGGGCGACGCCGCGCGTCGGTGCCGACGATCCCGTCGAGGCCGCTTTCCTGGCCGGCAGCGCCTTGACCGCGCTCGACACGCTCGTTCAGGCCGAGCCGGACTGGAGCGGCGCCTGGCGGCATCGCCTGGCGCTGAAAGCCGCAAGCGCCAGCATGCGGCTCGCCGGCCGCGCCGAGGACGAGGCGGCGCTGCGCGACGCCTGGCTGCTGCGCCAGGCGGGCGATGAGCCGGGCCCCGCCGGCAACGTGCTCGCCGCTTGGCGGCGGCTGGCCGGCCGCTCGCTGCCCCTCGGCGTCGAGGAGTTGCAGGCGGCCGCCGGCCTGCTCGGTGTCGGCTGGTCGGATGGTTTTGGCGCTCTCATCGACAGCGTGCACGATGACGTACGCAGCGCGGCACCAGCCCCCATGGTCGCCGCGCGCGCCGCCGCCGCCGTCATGCGGCAAGACCCAAAGGCGGAAATTTTTGCGTGGTGGCTGGCCGATTGCGCGCTGTCCTGGCGCATGGGCTGGCGCCACGCCGTGCCGATTCTTGGGCACCAGATGCACACGCCACTGCTGCGTTCGGGCTTTGAGGGCCGGCGCGCCCGTCCGGGCAGCGAGGCGTTCGAGCAGTCCGTGTTCGTTGCGGCGGCCCTCGGCGCCGCCGAGGCCTGCCGGCTGGCCGCAAGCGTGGCGGCGCAGGCCGAAAGGCTGCGGGCGGCCGTACCAAAACTGCGGTCGAAGGCCGCCGGCGCCGTCGTCGAGCGGCTGCTCGGCGATGACGCTGTGTCGGGGACGTTGACGACCAAAACCCTGTCGCGCTGGGCCAGCCGGCGCCTGTTCGAGCGACTGCAAAAACTCGGCGCCGTGCGCGAGCTCAGCGGCCGGCCGACGTTCCGCATCTACGGGCTGTGACGACCATGGCGGAGACTTCACGGAGGAGAAGGGTAGGGCAGGGCGGCGACGGTCGGTCCGCTGACCAGCGATCAGGCGACGGTCGGCCAAATGACGGTCGATCAGCTGACCATTTGTTTGATCGGGAGCTGGATCACTTGCCGCCTCAGATGCGCTGGCGCGAATGGATGAACCGCGTCGAGGCGACGATTTTTGCCGCCAGCGAGCCGGTTGGTCGCGAGACGCTGGCGCGGATCGTGGGAAAAAGCTGCAGCATCGACCTTCTGATCGACGACATCCGCAAGGAACTGCGCGGTCGGCCTTATGACCTGGTTGCCGTCGCCGGGGGTTGGAAGCATCTGACGCGCCCGGCCTATGCCGATGCGATCCGCGCCGCCGTCGGCAGAAGCGAGCGCGCCGTCGACCTCACTCAGCCCGAGGTGCTGGTGCTGATGTGCATTGCTTACTTCCAGCCGATCACTCGCGCCGAGCTGTCGTCGTTCTTCGGTAAGGAGATCAGCCGCGACATGATCGGCCGTCTGCGCGGTGCCGGCCTGCTCGCCTCCGGACCGCGCAGCCCGACACCGGGCGCGCCTTACACCTATGTGACGACGAAAGAATTCCTGCTCGAGTTTGGTCTCGACACCTTGCGGGATCTGCCGGATTTCGAGGCGCTCGAGGACGCCGGTCTCCCATGACCATGTTCGGGCTGGACGTTACGCGGCATGCAACGCTGACCCAGGCTAGGTTCGACATCCTGGAGCGCGACAGCAGCCCGATCATGAAGACGGCCATCGCCATGATGCGCCATTATGGCAGTGGCGACGCCAGCCTGCATGACCCTTGCGTGACGGCATTTCTGATCGACCCGACGCTGTTCAAGGGTATCGATGCGGTGATCGAGGTCGACTGCGATCCCGCCGGAAGCTACGGCCGCACGCGCGCGACGCTGGTCGAGGGTGGCGCTGGCAACGGTCAGCCGGTCTGCCATGTCGTTACCGAGATCGACGACGAGCGACTATTCCAGCTTATCGACCAAAGGCTGCGGCGGCTGCAACCAAACCGCAAAACTGCTGCCTGACAGAAATTCCGTCGACGAGGCTCCGACTGTTCTCGTATTAGCGCTATCAACGGCCGAGATACAGTCCGCAATCGGCCTCAAACTACATTAGGCTTGATGCATTTGCGACGACCGCAGCATTGTGCCAAATCGCGTTAGAGGCTTTCTTAGCGCCGCTCCGCACTCCTCCAAGTGATCCGAATCTGCATTCTGTCGATCGGGAATCACGCCCAGTTTCATCATTCTCTCACTTATGGAAATGCAACATCAAGCAGTTCCCGAACGTCACCCTCTTGCCGATTTGCCGATGCGATGATCCATGAGCGCAGTTCCGGCCCGAAGGGCTTTTGCAGCGCCGATCGGTCCCATGCGAGGAAATACGGATATGGTAACCGTAGCGCCAGCTTGAACGGGACCTCCAGCCGCCCCGATGCGATATCGTCTCTTGCCATTGAGAATTGTGCGAGCACGAAGCCGCGACCGTTGACGGCGGCATCTATTGCCGCGCTGGATAGCGAAAATGCCACCTCGCCGGACTTCTTGTCGTATTTCCAGCCAATGCTCGTCGCCCATTCGGTCCAGGTTGGGGGCGAGCGATGGTCGCTTGCCCACTCGATCGCGAGTAGCGGACATTCGAGGATATCTGCTGGCCTGCGCAACGGGTATCTCGCCAGCAGCGCTGGCGAGCAGGCCGGCACCACCCAGTCGGTGAACAGTTCAACATAGTGGTCGTAGTCGCGGCTTTTTGTGCCGTAGGAAATGCGGAAGTCCACCTGTTCGTCGCCGAAGCGTGCCTCGGGCTCCGAGCCAATCAACCGTACGGTTGCGCCCACGTGATGTGCTTGCCAGTCGAACAACTGTGGCGCCAGCCACTTGCTGGCAAGCGAAGGAAGGCAGGAGACGGTGAGGGCGCTTTCAACCCGAGCCCGCTCCAACAACTCCCCGGCGTTACGGATGCGATCGAAACTTCCTGATATCGCGGTATGATAGACCCGTCCCCATGAAGTTAGAGCAACGGTCCGGCCGCGACGCTCAAGGAGTTGGACGCCGAGCGCTTCTTCTGCCTTTCGAATCTGCTGGCTAACTGCTCCAGGCGACACGCCAAGCTCGTTCGCCGCGGCCGTGACGCTGCCATGTCGCCCGAAGGCTTCGAATGCTTCTATGGCACGTAGCGGAGGCGGTTTCATCTGAGAGCACCCAACGTCTGTTTTAGTTTTTCTAAAATAGAACGCAGGTGCAAGCTCTTTTTACGCACATACCGCCAAGCTAGCCTTGCCTCACCAAGATGAAAATCCAGGGAGGTCGGGTGTCATGTTTCTCAGGAATTGCTGGTATGTCGCAGCGTGGGATCATGAGGTCGGCCGTGACCTGAAGCCGGTCAGGATATTGGGAGAGGACATCGTCCTTTACCGCAAGACCGACGGCGCCGCCGCCGCCCTGGAAGATGCCTGTCCACACCGCAAGCTGCCGCTCTCCATGGGGCGCATCAAGGGCGACGACGTCGAATGCGGCTACCATGGCCTGACCTTCGACTGCACTGGCACCTGCACGCGGGTTCCGGGCGCTGAAAAGATTCCCCATGTGGCGCGCGTGCAGAGCTATCCGCTGGTCGAGCGCTACGGCCTTTTGTGGATTTGGATGGGCGAGGCCGAGAAGGCCGATCCGGCGAAGATCTTCCAGGTCGAGCACTGGGGTGATCCGGCCTGGGGCGTCAATCGCGGCGAGTCGATGACGCTCGACTGCAACTACCTCTATATGACCGACAACCTGCTCGATCCCTCGCATGTGTCCTGGGTGCACCAGACCTCCTTCGGCGGCGTGCAGGCGATGGAGGACGTGCCGTTGCAGACCACCATCGGCGAGGACGGCGTCACCGTCTGGCGCTGGATGATCGACCAGGCGCCGTCGCCCTTCTATGCGCCCTTCCTCAAATTCAAGGGCAATTGCGATCGCAAGCAGCACTACGAGGTGCGCTATCCGAGCAACGCCATCATCAAGGCGATCTTCGTGCCGGCCGGCACCGGCGGCGAGGGCAAACCCTACCACGAGGACGTGTTCCTCATGGACAGCTACAACTTCATGACGCCGGTCGATGCCGAGCACACCAAATACTACTGGTTCCAGATGCGTAATTTCGCGCCGGACGACGCGGAGGTTTCGCAGCAGTTCGCCAAATCGGTGCGCGGTGCCTTCGACGAGGACCGGGTGGTGCTCAACGCCGTGCAGAAGGGCATGGCCAACAAGCGCACGCCCAACCTTGATCTCAAGATCGATGTCGGGCCGCTGCGCTTCCGCCGCAACCTGGACAAGCTGATCGAGGCCGAGGGCCTGCATCTGGCGGCCGCCGAATGAACGCCTTCGCCGCCCCCGCAACCATGCGCGCGAGCGGCTTTCGCGAGCTGAGAGTGGTCGCCAAAAAACGCGAGAGCAGCACCATCACCTCCTTTCACCTCGAGCCCGCCGATGCGGACGGCTGGCGCGATTTCCAGCCGGGCCAGTTCCTCGTTTTTCGCATACCGACACCCGATGGCGGGACGGTGCTGCGCAATTACAGCGTCTCATGTGCGCCCGGACTTGCCGGCCGCTACCGCATCACTGTCAAGCGCGAGGCGGCGCCTGCCACCGGCCTGCCGAACGGCATAAGCTCCTGCCATCTGCACGATAGCGTCGCAGTCGGCGACGTGCTTGTCGCGGACGGTCCACGCGGCGATTTCGTGCTGGATCGCGAGAGCGACCGGCCGGTCGTGCTGTTGAGCGGCGGCGTCGGCCTGACTCCGCTCGTCTCGATGCTGCATGCGCTCGCCACCGGCGAGCGCCGCGTCTTCTTCGTCCATGCCTGCGACAATGGTGATGTCCATGCCCTGCGCGAGGAAGTGGAAGGACTTGCCGCGTCCCGGTCGGGCATCGTGACGCATTTCTGCTATCGCTTTCCGACCGGG
Source organism: Mesorhizobium sp. 2RAF21 (assembly GCF_052115345.1). NCBI lineage: Bacteria > Pseudomonadati > Pseudomonadota > Alphaproteobacteria > Hyphomicrobiales > Phyllobacteriaceae > Mesorhizobium > Mesorhizobium sp. 2RAF21. The sequence continues at coordinate 7,668 of NZ_JBFRGM010000032.1, forward strand.
CAGGACGCGGTTTCGAACCCACACCATTCGCAGGGCGTGATCTCGCGGGACCTGCTTCAGAAGCTTTTGCCGCTCGACGACTACGATTTCTATCTGTGCGGGCCGCCGCCATTCATGCAGGCGGTGTACGGTATCCTGCGCGAACTCGGCGTGGCCAGGCAGCACATCGCCTATGAGTTCTTCGGCCCGGCCACGATACTCGAGGCGGAGCCTCCTCCGGCCCCTGTCGCGCCTCCCGTTGAAACAGCGCCGCAGGCTGACGGTGACAATGTGGCCGTCGAGTTCCGCAAGTCGGGCATCAAGGCAGCTTGGGACGAGAAGGCGGGTTCGCTGCTGGCCTTCGCCGAGGACCTCGGCCTTTCGCCCGAATTCAGCTGCCGGGCCGGTATCTGCGGCACCTGCAAGTCACATCTGGTGGCCGGGGAGGTCGCCTATTTCGAGGAGCCGCTCGACGAACTCGCCGAGGGCGAGGTGCTGCTGTGCTGCTCGAAGCCGAAAGGAGCCGTCGTCTTGGACCTGTGACCGTCGCAAAGCCCAGACCAGATACGAACTCCAGGCGAAACCCAGAGAACGGAAGCGTTGACGTGGACAGTGCGGTCGAAACGGCATCGAAGAGCGACACTCCTTTCAACCGGCAGGCAGGAGGGCCTCGCCATGCGTGAACCAGCCTCCGCGCCCTCCTATTCGCTCGGCTTTGCCGACCTGCGGCGGAATTTCCAAACCGCCGCGCGGCGCGCCAACGCCGAACTCTTCGAATATCCGCATCCGCTGCACGGGCCGGACGGCGAGACGCTGGCGACCGACGTGGCGCTGCTCGGCCGCCGCGATGCGCCAAAGCTACTCGTCCTGATTTCTGGAACCCACGGCGTCGAGGGCCAGTTCGGCTCAGCCTGCCAGACGGCATGGCTGGCGCAGAACCATCCATGGCGGCTGCCGGAAGACACGGCGGTGCTGGCCATACATCTCATCAACCCATGGGGCACGGCCTGGTCGCGGCGGGTCAACGAGGACAATGTCGATCTCAACCGCAATTTCATCGACTGGGAAGCCGCTCCGCCCCGTAACGAGAAATACGCGGCCTTGCATGAGGCGCTTGTGTGGCGCGAATGGGAGGGTCCGGAACGGGATCGCGCCGACGAAGCTTTCGCGGCGGCAAGAAAGGCGTTGGGCGGGCATGCGAGCATCGCGCAGATTGTCGAAGCCGGGCAATACGAGTTCCCCGATGGCCTCTACTACGGCGGCGACGGACCGACCTGGTCGAACCGCACGTTGCGCGAAATCCTGACGACATTCGCCGGCCATGCCCGGCAGGCGATCGTTTTCGATCTCCACACCGGCGCGGGGCCTTACGGCTATCCGGCGCTGCTCACGGTGGCGGAAGCAGACCATGCCGGTATCGCCTGGGGGCAATCCGTGTTCGGCCCGGCGCTGGCGACGGTGCTGACGGGAAGGGATGCCACGACCGATACCGGCATCGCCGCCACCGCCACCGGCTATGTTTCGGACGCCGTGCGCAAGGCGATGCCGCAAGCACGCGTGTTGCCGCTGGTGGTGGAATGCGGCACGCTGAAGGGCGAGGCCGTGCTGGAGGCCGTGATCGCGGACAACTGGTTGCATCTGGCCAGGACGGTGGATTCGCCGCTCGGCGAGCGCATAAAAAGCACGCTGCGCTCGGCTTTCATCCCTGAGGACGCAGACTGGCAAGGCAACTGCCTGGCGACGAGCCTGCGTTATTTCGACCGCGCGCTCGCCGACCTGAAAAGCGGGGGCAGTCCCTCGCGCAAAGGCCCGGTGCTCAAATTGGTGGCGGCCGGCGCCGAGGTAGAGACACTGCCTCCCGTCGAGCCCACGCCCGCGCCGGCAAGGCCGGCCGTGGAGGTGGACGACCTGCACAAGAGTTTCGGCAATCTCGAAGTGTTGAGCGGCGTCAGTCTCGCCGCGCAGCCCGGCGAGGTGGTGTCGATGATCGGCTCCTCAGGTTCGGGCAAGAGCACGTTCTTGCGCTGCATCAACCTGCTCGAACAACCCAACGGCGGCCGTGTCATCGTCGACGGCGAAGAGATCCGCATGAAGCCGGCCGGCGAGGGGCGCTCGGTCCCGGCCGACATGCGCCAGGTCGAGCGCATCCGCGCGCGCGTCGGCATGGTGTTCCAGAGCTTCAATCTGTGGCCGCACATGACGGTGCTGGAAAACATCGTCGAGGCGCCCGTACACGTCTTGAAGGAACGCCGCGACGAGGCCGTCGAGCGCGCGCACGCGCTGCTGAAAAAGGTCGGCCTTTCGAAAAAGCACGGCCAGTATCCCGGCCAACTTTCGGGCGGCCAGCAGCAGCGCGCGGCGATCGCGCGGACGCTGGCGATGCGTCCCAAGGTCATCCTGTTCGACGAACCGACGTCAGCGCTCGATCCCGAGTTGGTGGGCGAGGTTCTACGCGTCATCCGCCAGCTCGCGGAAGAAGGCAACACCATGATCCTGGTGACGCACGAGATGCAGTTTGCGCGCGAGGTGTCGCACAAGATCCTCTTTCTCCATCGCGGCAAGGTGGAGGAGGAGGGGGCTCCGGCGGAGCTGTTCGCCAATCCACGGTCCGAGCGTCTGCGCCAGTTCCTGGCCCGCACGCTCTGACAAGGAAAGGCGCTGAGAATCGTCTCGGGAAACGGCCCGATGCGAAACAACCATCCATAAAGGGGAACACGAAGATGAAACTGAAGATCCTTTCTCTGCTTGTCGCGCTTGCCGCCGGCGTGGGACATGCGTCGGCGGCGGAGGGCGAGCTGGCAATCGGCACCGAAGGGGCCTATCCACCCTGGAGCATGGCCGATGCTGCCGGCAACGTGACCGGCTTCGACGCCGACGTCGGCAACCTGTTGTGCGAAAAGCTGGCGGTGAAATGCCGCTTCGTGGTGCAGGCTTTCGACGGCCTGATCCCGGCGCTCAAGGCCAAGCGCTTCGACGCCATCATCTCGGGCATGTCGATCACCGAGGACCGCAGGAAGGAGATCGATTTCTCCGTCGGCTATGCGGAACTGGCCAACATGTTCGTCGCGCCGAAAGGGTCGGACCTGGCCGCCATCACCGACTACGACACGCTCCTGAAAGCGCTCGACGGCAAGAAGGTCGGCGTGCAGGCCGGGACGACGCATGCGCATTTCCTCGAAAAGAACGTGCCGGATGCCGACATCAAGACCTACGACACGCTGGACCAGATGCAGATCGACCTCGCAACGGGGCGCATCGATACCGCATTCGCGGACGTGTCGGCGCTGCAGGATTTCCTCGCCAAGCCGGATGGAAAAAACTTCCAGCTCGTCGACGTGAAGATCCTGAGCACGGTCGATCCAACGCTCGGCGAAGGCGTAGGCGTAGGCATCGCCAAGGACAACACCGAACTCAAGGCCAAGGTCAACAAGGCCCTGTGCGAGCTGGTCGCGGACGGCTCGGTCGGTAAGTCCAGCGAGAAATGGTTCAAGATGGATATTTCCCGCCCCTGCCAATGATCCTTTGGACCCTGCATGGCTTGCAGGCGACACATCGAAGCTGGTGGAGCCGCGAAACAAGCGGCTCCGCCTCCCGCAAATCAGCATAGGTACACCCGATGGATTTCGGTCTTTGGCAGGTCTGGGAAGGCGGGTGGGTGGGAGCTATCTTACGTGGCGCAGCCGTTACGATCGCGGTCGCGGTCACGGCCATGCTGGGCGGCGTCGTCGTTGGTATAGCCTGCGGCCTCGTCAAATGGGGACGCATCCGCCCGTTGACCTATCTGGTCGACGGTTATACCGCCTTGGTGCGCGGCGTGCCGGAACTGCTGATCATCTATCTGCTGTTCTTCTCCTCGGTCGAATTCGTCACCAAGGTCGCTACCGCTTTCGGTTATGCTGGCCTGGCAGACGCCGGCTATGCCTTCATCATAGCGGTGATTGCCATCGGCGCGATCTCGGGGGCGTATTCCACGGAAGTCGTGCGGGGTGCGCTGGAGGCAGTACCTCACGGTCATGTCGAGGCCGCCCGAGCGCTCGGCCTGCCGAGCTCGCGCATTTTCCGGCGTATCATCGCACCGCAGATGCTGCGCATCGCCTTTCCGGGCCTGAACAACGTCTGGCAGACCACCATCAAGGATACTGCTCTTGTTTCGGTGGTCGGCTTGCAGGAACTGATGCGCACGGCGTTTATCGGTTCCGGCACCACGCGCCATCCCTTTATCTTCTATCTGATCGCGGCGGTGGTCTATCTCGCAATCACGCTTGTCAGCCAGTTCGGTATCGACCAGGCTGAACGCGGCCTGAGGTTACGCGAAAGGAAGTAGGCGCATGGACTTCGATCTGATCCGCGAAGCGGTCCCGGTTCTCCTGAAGGGACTACGCGTTACCGCGCAACTAACACTATTCTCGATGCTGATCGGTTTTAGTCTTGGCCTGTTGTTGGCGATTATGCGCGTATCAACTAACCGATTCGTTTCCGGTTTTGCCAAGTACTATAGCACTGTCTTCCGCGGAACGCCGCTTCTGGTCCAGATATTCCTATTCTACTACGGGCTAGGTCAGTTCTCCTTCGTGAAGGAAAATGCTGTGCTATGGTGGGTGGTCAGTGACGGCGCGCGTTGCGCGGTCATGGCGCTGGCACTTAACACCGCAGCTTATACATCCGAGATCCTGCGCGGCGGCTTGATGTCGGTGCCTCACGGGCTCGTCGAGGCCGCCCAAGCCTGCGGCATGTCGCGGGTTCTGCGGTTTCGCCGCATCGAATTTCCACTTGCCATCCGCCAGGCGCTACCCGCCTACGGGAATGAAGTAGTGCTGTTGGTAAAGGGCACAAGCCTCGCGTCGACCATAACTGTGCTGGAAGTGACGGGATACGCCAAACGCCTGATGAGCCAGACCTATGCGGTGCTGGAGGTTTTCGCGATTGCTGGCGCGCTTTATCTGGTCACCAATTTGATCCTGGTTGCATTAGTGCGAGCACTCGAGAATCGCTTTATGCGTCATCATCGGCGGTAAGCGCCCCAAAAGGCGATAGCGATACGCTTCAACTGTACACGTTCGACAGACCAAGCAAGAAATTTACTCCAGGTTCTAACCTCCTTGTTGTTGCATATCGAATGGCGCACCGCTCAGGCCCAGCAAGCATGGAAGTCGTAGAGGCTTGCAATTGTTTACGGTTGACTAAGGGATGCAGATTTCTTTCAAGAACCATGGCGGAATCCAATCTATCTCGCATGTTCATTGGGCTGACCAATGGCGAGATGGGGGCGGATGATCTATTCGGCACTTGGATCATTGACAGGGTGGGAAGAAAACAGCCCGATGCTCCCGATCGAGGAAATGGGATAGGCGTCGCGCCAATACCGAAGACTAGCGCGTTGTTGCCGACGCCTGTTTGCTGGTGCGAGTTGCGCGGAAGGTCGAGCCTGCGTGTCGCCTGGTCGTCCCAAGCGGAAGCGCGTTGAGCCATGCGCGCCGGTTTCATCGCGCTAACCGTTGCCTATGTGCTCAGTCAGTTTTTCCGCGCTTTTCTCGCCGTGCTGGCGCCAGTGCTCCAAACCGAGATCGGAGCTGACGCCAATGACCTGGCGTTCGCCACCGGAGTCTGGCTGGCCGCCTTCGCTGCACTTCAACTCCCGGTCGGCTATGCGCTCGACTATCTCGGTCCGCGCCGCACCTCCAGCGGGCTCATATTGGCTGCGATCGGCGCTGCCGTCTTTGCCTTGGCACGAGGCCCGGTGACGGTGACGGTGGCGATGGCCTTGATCGGAGCCGGCTGCGCGCCGGCCCTCATGGTTTCACTCTACATTTTCGCCCGCATCTACCCGCCGACCCTATTCGCGAGTCTGACAGGCCTGCTGATGGGCGTCAGCTCGATCGGCAATCTCGCCGCCGCGACCCCGATGGCCTGGGCGGCAAGCGTTTTCGGATGGCGTGCCTGCCTGTGGGCGCTGGCGGCCGGCACGGCGCTGACCACGCTCGCGATCGTCGCCTTCGTGCGTGATCCGGAACGCGCGGCAATGCCAGGAGAGAACAACGGAGGGTTCTTCGCCCTGCTGAGGACGCCGGCCATATTGCTCCTCGTCCCGCTGACCCTCGTGCACTATGCCCCGGTTGCGGGCATTCGCGGGCTGTGGGTCGGCCCCTATCTGGCAGATGCTTTCGGTCTCGATGCGGTGGGGATCGGCAACGTGACCCTCGCAATGGGCATAGCGATGATCGCCGGAAGCTTTGCCTACGGGCCGCTGGACAGGATGCTTGGCACCCGCAAGGGGGTGCTGCTCGGCGGCAACCTCGCGCTCGCGGCGGCCCTCCTCAGCCTGTGGGCCTGGCCGTCGGCCGGGCTCGGCCTTGCCGTGGCCCTGCTCTGCGCCATCGGCTTCTTTGGCTCTTCCTATCCCCTGATGATCGCCTATGGCCGCAGCTTCTTTCCGCATCATCTGGCGGGGCGGGGCGTCACCTTTCTCAACTTCGTGGCGATGGGCGGTGCGGGGCTCGCGCAGATCGCGAGCGGTTGGCTGTACGGGATGACGGGCAGGCCGGCGGCCCCGGCCGCTCCCTACGCCATGGTGTTTCTGTTCTTTGGCATCCTCGTTCTTGCCGGGTGCGGGATATACGCCTTTACGCGCGATCGGCTCGATTGAGGAGATTGCCGCGCGCTGGCACCCGCCATGTCAGGCCTTCTCGCAACGCCGCCAGCGAACCAGCAGCCCCGGCAGACGGTTCGGTTTGCCATAAGCAGTCAAAATGGCAGCATCAGGTGAATAAATTTTTCTCATAAAAAAGCCGTCTGTAACGTCGCGCCATCCAATCGCGCATATGGAGGAGCGAAATGACCGACGACATGTTGCATGTGATAAAATGGCACAACGGCGACAAAGAATACTCGCCGTTTTCGGATGCCGAGATGAAGCGCCGGCAGGACGACGTGCGCAGGTGGATGGCCGACAACAAGGTCGACGCGGCGCTTTTCACTTCCTATCATTGCATCAACTACTACTCCGGGTGGCTTTACTGCTATTTTGGCCGAAAGTACGGGATGGTCATCGACCATACCAAGGCGACGACGATTTCGGCCGGCATCGACGGCGGCCAGCCGTGGCGCCGCAGTTTCGGCGACAACATCACCTACACCGACTGGCGCCGCGACAATTTCTATCGCGCCGTTCGGCAACTGACGACCGGCGCCAAGCGCATCGGCATCGAATTCGACCATGTGTCGCTCGATTTCCGCCGGCAGCTCGAGGAAGCCCTGCCGGGCGTGGAATTCGTCGATGTCGGCCAGCCGTCGATGTGGATGCGCACGATCAAGTCGATCGAGGAGCAGAAGCTCATTCGCGAGGGAGCCCGCATCTGCGACGTGGGCGGCGCGGCCTGCGTGGCCGCGGTCAAGGCAGGCGTGCCGGAACACGAAGTGGCGATCGCCACCACCAACGCCATGATCCGTGAGATCGCCAAGTCGCATCCTTTCGTCGAATTGATGGACACCTGGACCTGGTTCCAGTCGGGGATCAACACCGACGGCGCGCACAATCCGGTCACCAACCGCGTCGTCCAAGCGGGCGACATTCTCTCGCTCAACACGTTCCCGATGATCTTCGGCTACTACACGGCGCTGGAACGGACCCTGTTCTGCGATCACGTGGACGATGCCAGCCTGGACATCTGGGAAAAGAACGTGGCGGTCCATCGTCGCGGGCTGGAACTGATCAAGCCGGGCGCCCGCTGCAAGGATATCGCGATCGAGCTCAACGACATGTACCGGCAGTGGGACCTGCTCAAATACCGCTCGTTCGGCTACGGCCACTCGTTCGGCGTGCTATGCCACTACTACGGCCGCGAGGCCGGCGTGGAACTGCGCGAGGACATCGAGACCGAGCTGAAGCCGGGCATGGTGGTGTCCATGGAGCCGATGGTGATGCTGCCGGAAGGCGCACCCGGCGCCGGCGGCTACCGCGAACACGACATCCTGATCGTCAAGGAAGACAGCGCCGAGAACATCACCGGATTCCCCTTCGGGCCGGAACACAACATCGTGGGCAACTGAGATGGCGCCCTATCTTCCCTTCGATTGCCCGACAAGGGTGACGGACCGCAATGGCCGGTCCGTCTCCTACGCCACGCCGGTCTACGGACTGCTGAGCGACGTTATGGGCTGGATCAGGCTGCGTTTCGGTGCGCCGCCTCCCCAAATCGGCCAGGATACCGACGAAGACGATGGAAAATGGCCGCCGCCGCCACGTCCGTTCTGAAGCGCGTGCAGGTCCCCGCATTGAAGAAAGGGCCGCATTGCGGCCCTTTCTGCTGTCGTTCGCGGTCTTTCGCGCCCGCTGTCAGAACTCGTTCCTTAGCGCTTCGACGATGCCGCGCACGCATACGTCGAGAAGGATCTCGCCCTTCTCCTTCGACGCCTGCTTCGGGGACGACAGCGTGCCGCTGCGCGGCGTCCATTCCGGCTTCGGCGGATAGACGTCATAGGGCGGGAATGTCGCCGGCGCATGGTCGATCGCGCGCTCAAGATCGACCAGATGCGGATAGAGCGCCAGCATCAGAGACGTTTCCAGCACGCCGCCATGCTCGATTTCCCAGCCGGGGAAGCCGTCGGGATAAAGCTTCGCGATCGTCGCCTTGTCCACGAAGTCCCAATAGGAGAGCACGACGATCTTGACGTCGTCTATGCCGCTCCAGCGCAGTTCTCGCAGGGCAAGGTCGATGCCTTCCACGATGAACCATGAGTTCTCGAAATGTCCGTTAAGCAGGCAGATCTTGCGCGCGCCGTGGCGGGCGAACTCCTTGATGACGTCGCGCAGCGCCGCCACCAGCGTCGCACCATCCAGACTGGTGGTGCCGGGCAGATGGTTGCCCCCGCCGGACTTCTGGTGCGACTTGTAGCCATACGTGAAAGGCGGGGCGACTAGCGCCCCGACCGCCTCGGCGATCCGGCGGGCGAACTCGGTGGGCAGGAGCACGTCAACATGCATCGGCATGTGGCAGCCATGCTGTTCCATCGAGCCGATAGGGATGAAAATAGGAACAGAGCCATCGCGAACCCTGGCGTCGTAGTCGGGCCACGGCAGTTCGGCTGCAAAGACTGTATCGGCTGGCATGAGCACCTCCGTGTTTCCAGGCCGAAGCATGATTGAAGCCGGACCACGGATATGAGAAATTTATATTCATCATCCTTGCATGAGAGACGCTAATCCATGCGCAGCTTCACGAACTTCCAAACCGATCTGCTCCGCACCTTCGTTTCCGTCATCGACCTCGGCGCCTTCACGAAAGCCGGCGACGCGCTCGGCCGAACCCAGCCGGCCGTCTCGCTGCAGGTCAAGCGGCTTGAGGAACTCGTCGGCGCGCCCATCATCAGGCAGGTCGGACGCACACTGCTGCTGACCAGCGAGGGCGAGATGCTGCTCAGCTACGCACGGGAAATCCTGCGCCTCAACGACGAGGCGGCTTCCTATTTCAACCGCTCCAAGATTGCCGGGGTGATCCGCGTCGGCCTGCCTAACGACTACGCCGTCGCCTTCCTCCAGGGCGTCATCACGGAATACACGCGCCGGAATCCAGAGATCTCGCTTGAGCTGCATTGTGGCTGGAGTGCCGAGATACTTGACCGCCTGCGGGCCGACGAGCTCGACCTGGCCGTCGCCATGGTCAACAATGAGCGGGCGCAGTATCTGTCGCGGTCATGGATCGAGCGGCCGATCTGGGCGGCGGCGGAGACCGCGTCGTTCGACCGGAAGAAGGGGATACCTCTGGCGGCGCATCCCGAGGGCTGCGCCTACAGGGCGCGCATGATCCAGGCGCTTGATGCCGCGCAGATTCGGTGGCGTGTCGCCTATACCGGATCGGGGATCGGCGGACTCCAGAACGCCGTGGTGAACGGTCTCGGCGCCAGCGCGCTGACCCGCTACACGATGCTGCCGGGCATGCGCGTCCTCGACGAAATGGATGGGTTTCCGTCGCTGGCCGAAATCCGGGTCGGGCTGTTCTACAAGCACCCGCGCATGTCAGACGCCAGCATTCGCCTGGTCAATCACATCATCGCGCGCCTTGACGAAGCAGGCGTATCCAATGACCCGATAAGGCGTGCCGGGGAACTCGATCGTCAATAAGCGGGATAAATGCAAAAATTTTTAGAATTAATTTTTCAAATGCATTGGCCCTTCATAGCCTGAGATAGGCAAAAAAATGGAAGGGGAACTCCATGACCGACAATCTCTCGTCATCCGGCCGTCTCAGCCGACGCGGCCTTCTTCGCGGCGGTGCCGTTCTTGGCGGCGGCATGCTCGCAACGCCCTATCTCAGCCGGCTTGCCTTCGCCGCGCCGGTCGAGCTCACGATGCTAGCGTGGTACGGCCATGCCGAACCCGATGTGGTGAGCGAATTCGAGGCGGAGAACAACGTCAAGTTCAAGCCGAAATACTATACCGGCGGCGACAACATGCTGGGTCTCATATCGCAGTCGCCGCCCGGCACGTTCGACCTGATCCTGTCGGACGCCGAATACGTGCAGCAGCTCAACGCCGCCGGCTATATCGAGAAGCTCGACCCGGCGGACTATCCGTTCGACGACTTCTTCCCCGAATTCCAGCATTTCCCGGGTCATTGGCAGGACAACGACCTTTACTCGGTCATCACCCGGTTCGGCTTCCTCGGCGTCGCCTACAACACCGAGGCGATCACCGAAAAGGAGGCGTCGAGCTACAACGTCTACTGGACCGAGAAGCTGAAGGGAAAGGTGGGGCATTTCGACTGGCATCTGCCCAACCTCGGCCAGATCAGCCTGCTCAACGGAAACGCCAGCCCCTACGATATCGACGCGGCGGCATGGCAGGCAGTGCAGGACAAGACGATGACGCTGCGCCCGCAGATCGGCGGCTTCTTTGACTATGGCGGCACGTTCTCCTCGCTGCAGAACGGCCAGATGCTGGCGATGGCGGGCATCGGCGACTGGATCACGGGCACGCTCGAGAGGAGCGGAGCCAAGGTGCGCAGCGTCATCCCCGAAGAAGGCGGGCTGCAGTTCACCGAATCCTTCTCCATCGGCAAGGGCTCGCAGAAGGCGGATCTCGCCAAGAAATGGATCCAGTACATCACCTCGGCCAAGGGCCAGGTGAAGTCGGCCAACATGGCGGCCTATCCTTGTCTCATCCCGAACAAGAAGGGCTGGGAGCTTCTGGCAAAGGAGACGCCTGCCGAAGCCAAGCGGCAGGGCATGCTGCTCAACGAGCCGAACGCGATGGATCTCATCCGCGCCGGTCGCATAAAATACCGGCAATTGCCGGTCCAGCAGAGCCTTGAGGACTGGAACGACTTCTGGTCGGAATACAAGGGCTCCTGACCGCGGCCACTGGCGGACCGAAGACCAAGTAGGGCGGGCGGCGACGTTGCCCGCCCTGCTTGCCTTTTTTGAATCTGAAACCGACCGATCTGCGTCCGAACGGGACAGAAATGCGAAAATCGATCACGCTCTACGGCCTGACATTCTCAATGCCGATGCTGGTGTGGCAGTTGCTGTTCTTCCTGGCGCCGCTGCTCTTCCTGATCGCGCTCAGCTTCTGGTCGGTGAAAAATTTCCGCATGGTCCCGGATTTCAATCCGGACAACTGGACGCGGATGCTGGGCCGCGGGGTGTTCTGGGAAGCCTATTTCCGCACGCTTCTGCTTTCCGCCGCAGCCGCTGTTCTCACCAGCGTCCTGGCGTTTCCCTGCGCCTACGGCATCGCTTTCAAGCTGTCGGAGACGGCACGGCGCTGGGCGGTGTTCCTGATGGTCATTCCCTTTTTCACCAGCTACCTCGTTCGCGTCTACTCCTGGCAGATATTCCTTTCCGACCACGGCATCTTCAACGCGCTGTTAGCCAAGATCGGCCTTGGTCCGTTCGGGATGCTCAACTCCGTCTTCGGCGCGATGATCGGCTATCTCACGCTGAGCTTCCCGCTCGTGGTGCTGCTGCAACTGTTCAGCCTGGTCTTCGTCGACAGGATGCTGATCGAGGCGGCGCACAATCTGCGCTGCGGCCGCCTGCGCACCGTATTCGAGGTGGTCATCCCCGCTGCCCGGGTCGGCCTCGTCATCGCGGCGCTGTTCTGCTTCATCCTGACGTTCGGCGATTTCGTCAGCCCGCTCTATCTCGGCGGTGGCGACCCCCCGACATTGTCCATTCTGATCACCGACACGACGAAATCGGGCCAGCAATGGCCGCGCGCGGCGGTGATTGCGCTTGCCATGATCGCCACGCTGCTCGCCGTGGCCTTCGCCTCCGTCAGCTACGCCTATCGGGAGAGGGGGCGATGAACGATTTTAACCGCAACCGGCTGATCGACTGGGCGCTGAATATCTACATAGTGCTGTCGTTCGGCTTCATTTTCGCGCCGATCGCCGCGAGTTTCGTCTTCTCGCTCAATGTCGATCGCTTCCCGTCGCTGCCGCTCGGCGGATTCTCGACCGTCTGGTACGAGACGGTCTGGAACGACCCGCTCGTCTGGCAGGGGCTGCGCAACACGCTGGTCGTCGGCGTGGTGGCATCCGTGGTCTCGACCGCAATAGGGTTCGGCGCGGCCTACACCGACTTCCGATACAGATTCTTCGGCAAGCCCGTCTATGTCGCGCTGGCGCTGCTGCCGCCGACCATCCCCGTGGTCATTCTCGGACTTGCGATGCTGGCCTTCCTGTCCAACGTCAACCTGTCCGGCGCGATCTATTCGGTCGTCATCGCCCATGTCGTCATGTGCGCTCCCTTCGCCATGGCGATCTGCCGGCTGCGGCTGTCGCAGATGGACCCGTCGCTGGAAGCGGCGGCATGGAATCTGGGCGCATCCGAATGGATGGCGATGCGCCATGTGATCATGCCCTTCTGCCGGCCGGCGCTGTTCGCCGCTCTGTTCATCACCATGGCGGTCTCCTTCGACGAGTTCGCCGTCGCCTGGTTCGTTTCCGGCCTGAACGAGACGCTGCCGGTCAAGGTGCTTGGCTTTCTTCAGGGCCAGGTCAGCCCGCGCATCAACGTCATCGGCACCTTCGTCTTCATCGTTTCCATGACGCTGGTGGTCGTGGCCCAGGTTCTTCTCATGAAACGCGGAGCCGCGCCCGCTGCGGCAGTCAAAGACACCGGAGTAGTCACACAATGACCGACCAGGCTCTCGTCGTCTTCGACGGCGTCGCGAAGCGGTTCGGCGCTTTCGTCGCCGTGGAGAAGATGAATCTCGACATCCGCAAGGGCGAGTTCCTTGCCATCATGGGTTCGAGCGGCTGCGGCAAGACGACCACGCTGCGCATGCTGGCGGGTCTCGAGGCGCCGAGCGAGGGCGAGATACGGCTCGCCGGCAAACGCATCAACGACCTGCCGACCTGGCAACGCGACACCCCGATGGTGTGGCAGAGCCTGGCCCTGTTCCCGTTCCTGACGGTGCGTGAGAACGTCGAGTTCAGCCTGCGTATGCGCGGCATCGAAAAAAGCGAACGCCGGCGGCGCGTCGAAAAATGGCTCGAACGGATGCAGATCGCCGAATTCGCCGATCGCAATGTCGCGCATCTTTCGGGCGGTCAGCGCCAGCGCGTGGCGCTGGCGCGCTCGCTGGTCACGGAGCCCGAGATCCTGCTGCTCGACGAACCATTGTCGGCGCTCGATGCGCATCTCAAGGTGCGCATGCAGACGGTCCTGTCGAACCTTCAGCGTGAGCTCGGCATCACGTTCGTCTACGTCACTCACAGCCAGTCGGAGGCGTTCTCGATGGCGGACCGCGTCGTCATCATGAGCCGCGGCCGCATCGAGCAGATCGGCGACCCGCAGGAGATCTACCGCGCGCCGCGCACCAGATTCGTTGCCGAATTCCTCGGCTCATCGAACATTTTTGGCGGCAGCGTCACGGCTGTCGGCAACGGGGCGGTCCGCATCGCGACGCCCGCCGGCGAATTTGATATCGCGGCCAATCCGGTAAAGGCCCTGGCGAAGGGCGACAAGGCGACCTTCGTCGTCTCTGACGACCGCGTGCAACTCTCCAACGAGAAGCCGGCCGAGGGCATCAATGCGGTGCGGGCCTCCGTGGTCGGCGAGGAGTTCGTCGGTGCCACCGCCGTGATCCATCTCGAAGGTCCCGACGGCATCGAATTGAAAGCGCAGAAGAGCCATGACGAGCTCGAACATCTCGACCTGGCGCACAAGGCAGACGTCTGGCTGACTTGGCGGCCGGAAGCCGGCCATATCCTGCCAGGGGAATAAGCATCCCGCGCCGAGAATACTTTCAGACTGATGGTTGGTGACCACAAAGGCGGCTCAAATATCCAATACGACCGAGTTTGATAGGAAGCGATGAGATGGAACCGATATGGATGCTCTTTCTTAACGCAGGCGATCATGATCCGTCGCCGCGCGATCTGACATTCTATTCTTTTATCGAAGCCTTTAGTGCTCTTAAATTGCCGTGGAAGAGCCTGACGGGGGTGAGTCGATCGGCTGGCTCTGCATTAACGGACAACCTCTTGAAGGTTGATGCCGTCCTTAAGATCTCCAACCCGGTACCGGGGCCTCGACTTGGCTGATCCAGATCGGTGTGGCAGCCAACACTGACGCTGGCGGTAGTGTGGTATTGTGTCCTGCGCAATGTGCAGAGAACGGGTGCCACGTCTTGCGACCACGCTTCGATCAGTGAAGTCATCACGATAACGGTTCCTCATGGGGTCATGTGATGTACTTATTTGCCGCCATTGGAACCGCGAACTACGGTTTTCGTGGCGGCAGCACTCGTAGGAACCGAGCAGGCCGCATTTTCCAATCAGGCAATGGGAGTGGCCAATATGGGATATCGTTCAGCGGGTCGCATGCTCGCGCTGTCAATGACGGTGCTTTCGCCGCTTTGCGCGCAACCTGTGCAGGCACAGGACGCGATTTCCGTCATGAGCTTCGGCGGAGCCTATCAGGAAGCGCAACGCAAGGCGGTTTTCGAAACCTATACCGCCAGCACAGGGATCAAGATCGACGAACAGGAATATGGCGGCGAGATCGCCAAGATAAAGGCCATGATCGAGTCCGGCAACACAACGGTGGACGCGGTGGACGTCGATGCGCCGACCTTGCTGCAAGGGTGCGACGAGGGCATATTCGAGAAGATCGATTGGGCGAAGATCGGACCCGAGGATGACTGGATCAAGGGGACGACGTCCGACTGTGGCGTGGGGACGATCGTCTATGCGACGATCCTGGCCTACGACGGGGCCAAGCTCCCGGACGGTCCCAAGACGATCAAGGATCTGTTCGACACCAAGAAGTTTCCTGGAAAGCGCGGGCTTTGGAAGAACCCGGCCACCAATCTCGAATTCGCGTTGCTCGCTGATGGCGTCGCGCCAGACAAGGTCTATGAAACGTTGTCGACCCCACAAGGCGTCGACCGCGCCTTTGCCAAGCTCGACACGATCAAGGACAGCATCGTTTGGTGGGAAGCCGGCGCCCAGGCGCCGCAACTGCTCGCGTCCGGCGAAGTCGCGATGACGACTGCCTGGAACGGTCGCATCTACAACGCCAACAAGGAAGGCAAGGACTTCAGGATCGTGTGGGACAACCAGATCCTCGATTCCAACTACTGGGTGATCCCGAAGGGCGCGAAAAATCCCGAGGCGTCCCTTGCGTTCATCAAGTATGCGGCGGAGCCAAAAGTGCTAGCGGGCATTACCAAATACATCCCGTATGGTCCGGTGCGGAAATCGGCGGCCGAGTTCGTGGCGCCCGAGGACGCCAAGAATCTGCCCACCAGTCCGCAGAACCTGACGGTTTCGTTGACCCTCGACAACGGCTTCTGGGCCGACAACGGAGAGGAAATCCGCAAGCGCTTCACGACCTGGCTCGCACAATAGCGTCGACCGGGCCTACGGCCGAAAGGAGGACATCGATGAACGTTTCCCAGCAAAAGTCACTGGCGATGGATCGTTCGACCGATGCCCTAGTTCGGTTCGAGGAAGTGAAGAAATCCTACGACGGCATCGCCTTCGTAGTGAAGGATCTGAACCTCGCCGTTCGGCGCGGCGAGTTCCTGACCATGCTGGGACCTTCGGGTTCCGGCAAGACCACGACGCTAATGATGCTGGGCGGTTTCGAGCGGCCAACGCTCGGCCGCATCCTGCTCGACGACAAGCCCGTCGAGCGCCTGCCGCCCGAAAAACGCAACATCGGCTTCGTGTTCCAGAACTATGCGCTGTTTCCGCATATGACGGTGGCCGAGAACGTGGCGTTTCCGTTGCGCTATCGTGGCATCACCGGTGCGGCTGCCAAGGAGAAGGTTCGCCAGGCACTAGGCCGGGTCAGCCTCGAGGCGCTGGGCGACCGCCGCCCGGCGCAGCTTTCGGGCGGCCAGCAGCAGCGGGTCGCGCTGGCGCGCGCTCTGGTGTTCGAGCCGTCGCTGGTGCTGATGGACGAGCCGCTCGGCGCGCTCGACAAGCAACTGCGCGAACGCATGCAGATCGAGATCAAGCAGCTCCAGGTGTCGCTCGGCATCACCATGGTCTACGTCACCCACGACCAGTCCGAAGCGCTGACGATGTCGGACCGGATCGCCGTTTTCCATGACGGCCGCATCCAGCAGCTTGCCGATCCGGAAACGCTCTACAACGAGCCGTCAAACCGCTTCGTCGCCTCCTTCATCGGCGAAAACAACACGCTGGCCTGTACGCCGGCCGGGCGGGAAGGCGCTCTCGCCGTGGTGCGCATGGCCGACGGCACGGTATTGAAGGCCGCCAGCGCCGACATCTCCGATCCTGCCGGCGAGATGAGCATATCGGTGCGGCCGGAAAGCCTCTCTCTCGCCGAAGGGCAGGGCCATACCGGCCTCAACCGCTTTTCAGGCAAGGCGCGCGACGTCTTCTTCCTTGGCGACCATATGCGGCTGTCGGTCGAAGCGCTTGGCGGCCAGCTGCTCACCGCCCGCATCCCGGCGCGGCAGGCACGGCATTTCGCGCCGGGGGAGGACGTCGTACTCGAATGCGGCGTATCCGAATGCCGCCTATTGGGGGCGTAAGGCCATGACCGTCACCGATATCGAGCGCATCAACGTCTTCATGGCCGTGCGGCGCGCCGAACGGCCGGCGCGACGGGCCGCTCTGTCGCTTGCGCTGCCACTGGTCGCCTTTCTTCTCGTCGTCTTCGTAGCGCCAATCCTCTATCTGCTCGTCACCGCGGTCGGGAACCCGGAGACACGCGAGGTGCTGCCGCGGACGCTTGTCGCACTTGAAGGCTGGGATGGCGCGTCGACTCCCGCGGAGCCCGTCTACGCGGCCTTCGCCGCAGACTTGAAAGTCGCCAAGGACAACAGCACGGCCGCCTTGGTTGGCAAGCGCCTCAACTACGAGATTTCCGGAATGCGCGGTCGCATCCTGGCCGCCGCCCGCACGGTCGACCGGCTTGACACGGGCCCGTACAAAGAAAAATTCATCGAGCTCAACAAGGATTGGGGATCGCCGGAAGTCTGGGCGGTGATCAAGCGCAACGGTTCCGCGTTCACTCCGTTTTATCTGCTGAGCGCCGTCGATCTGAAACAGAACCCCGACAATTCGCTCGGACGGGTCGAAGGAGACCAGGCGATCTTTCTCGATGTCCTGGGACGGACGCTGTTCGTGGCGGCCGTGGTGACCCTGTTCACACTGGTCCTCGGCTATCCCGTTGCCTACGTCCTCACCATCGCGCCGAAGGCGGTCGCGGGGATCATGATGCTGATGGTGCTCCTGCCGCTATGGACGTCGCTGCTCGTGCGCACGACGGCATGGGTTGTCCTCCTGCAATCGAACGGCGTCATCAACGACGCGCTCGTGGCCCTGCACATTACCAGCGAAAGGCTGCAGCTCATCTTCACGCGTGTCGGCACGGTCACGGCGATGACGCACATCCAGCTTCCCTTCACCATTCTGCCGATCTACAGCGTCATGCGCTCGATCTCGACCACGCAATTGCGCGCCGCCCGTTCGCTCGGTGCCCCGCCGCTCTCGGCCTTCTGGCGCATCTACGCGCCGCAGACACTGCCCGGCTTGGTCGCGGGATGCCTGATGACGTTCATCCTGTCGCTCGGCTACTACATCACTCCGGCCCTCGTGGGCGGGCCACGTGACCAGATGGTCTCCAACTTCATCGCCGTCTTCATCAACCGCGACCTCAACTGGGGGCTGGCTTCGAGCCTCGGAGTCGTCCTGCTTGTCGTGACGCTCGCCATCTACCTGTTGTTCCTTCGCCTCGTCGGCGCCGACAAGATCAAGCTGGGGTGACGCCATGTGGCTGCCTTCCTACGCGACTCCTTTTGAACGGCTGACACGGACGCTTGTGGTGGCGTTCGCCGTCGCGGTCCTGCTATTCCTGATCGCACCGCTGTTCATCATCGTGCCGCTGTCCTTCTCGAAGGATCCGTTCTTCACTCTTCCGGTCCGCGAATATTCGCTGCGCTGGTATGCGGATTTCTTCGGCAACGCGCGATGGATGAACGCCATCTTCAACAGCGCCGTCGCGGCGGTGATGACAACCGTACTGGCGACGACGCTCGGCACACTGGCGGCCCTCGGAATCTCACGTCCCGATTTTCCGGCACGCCGGCTCATCATGGCGCTCTTAATTTCGCCGATGATCGTGCCGATCGTCATCGTCGCGGTCGGCAGCTACCTGTTCTTCGGCCAGTTCGGCCTGACCAATACGCGCACCGGCTTGGTGCTTGCGCATACGGCCTTGGCCACGCCATTCGTCGTGATCACGGTCACGGCGACGCTGTCAACTTATGACACCAACCTGACCCGCGCAGCGCTTAGCCTTGGCGCCCCGGCGATGTCCGCCTTCTTCCGGGTGACCCTGCCGAACATTCTGCCAGGCGTGGTTTCCGGCGCCATATTCGCCTTCGCCATTTCCTTCGACGAGGTCGTGGTGGCGTTGTTCATGACGGCCGCCGAACAGCGCACCCTGCCGGTCCAGATGTTTTCCGGCATCCGCGATCAGATCAACCCGACTATCATGGCGGCGGCGACGTTGCTGCTGGCGCTTTCGATCACCCTGTTCGCGGTTCTGGCCATGCTGACGAGGCAGCGCGTCAAGCCGACGACGTCGGCTTGACGCGGTTCGCAGGCATGTAGACTGCCTCAAACCGCCTTGGCGTCGCCCTCATTCGCAACGAACATGTCGGCGAAGCGAGCCGCGAAACTTTGCGCTACCGCCGATCGCTTTCGATCAGGCACGACATAGATGCCGACCACGACGTCGGCCAGTCGAGGCAGGTGGCTCGAAGGCCCCATGATCCGCAACGCCGAGGGAATGATCCTGCGCGCCAGTACGGTCATGCCGAACCCGGCGCCCACAGCCGCCTCAAGGCCGGACAGGCTCGGGCTCGTGTAGACGATCTCGAAATTGCGTCCGTCACGCTGCAACGCCGTCAGCATGTTGCGGCGATAGAGGCAGCCTTCGGGATAGCATACAATGCGAAGCCGTTTTCTGTCGTCGACGTCTTCCGGAATAGCATCGAGCGGTTTCGCGCCGACCCAGGCCAGCGGTTCCTTCCAGGTCATGAACGCGCCTTCCGAGGGCCCGTCGGCCGTCATCGCCACCACGATATCGAACTGGCMGTTGCGCAAGCCGCGCAACAGGTTGTGGGAAAGATCGCAGACGACGTCGAAGGTGATATCGCCGCCGTCCCGGGCGAGAGTCGCCATCAACTTAGGCAGGAAGTGGTCCGCATAGTCGTTGGGGATGCCCAGCCGCAGCTTGCCTTTGCTGTCGCGGTTGGAAAGCTTCAGCATCATCTCATCGTTGAGCGCCAGGATCTGGCGGGCATATCCCGCCACCAATTCGCCATGCTCGGTCGGTTGCGCGCCGCCTTCCTTGGCAAACAGTGAAACGCCCAGCAACTCCTGCAGTTTCTTCATTTGCAGGCTGACCGCCGGCTGGGTGCGGCCAAGCTGTTCACCGGCGCGCGTATAACCGCGCAGGTCAATGACCGTGACGAAGGCACGGAGCAGGTCAGTAGGGATGCTGCGCATGGCACTCCGTCCTCCAGCGGGAGATAAAATCATGCGGCGCTGCACAAACGCAAGCGGGCCTTTGGTTTCCCAAAGGCCCGCTTCGCAGTTCAGACGTCCCGTCAGGGCTTGACGATATTGTGTTCCGGTCCGAATGGGAACTTGGTGATGTTTTCCGAACTGTTCTCGCCGATCACGAGGATATCGTGCTCGCGATAGCCGCCGGCGCCGGTCATTCCTTCAGGCAAGGTCACCATCGGCTCCATCGAAACGACCATGCCCGGCTGAAGGACGGTGTTGATGTCCTCGCGCAGTTCGACGCCGGCTTCGCGGCCATAGTAGTGTGACAGCACGCCGAAGGAATGTCCGTAGCCGAACGAGCGATAGCCGAGCAGACCGTGGCTTCGGTAGATGTCGTTCAACTCGGTCGCCACGTCGCCACAGCGAGCACCGGGTTTCAGGAGTTCGAGGCCACGGCGGTGTACCTTGCAATTGACCTCCCAAATGCGCAGGTGTTCATCGCTTGCGTGGTCAAGGAAAAGGGTGCGCTCCAGCGCGGTGTAGTAGCCCGAAATCATCGGGAAGCAGTTGAGCGAAAGGATGTCGCCTTTCTGAACTTTGCGCGACGTCACTGGATTATGGGCGCCATCGGTGTTGATGCCGGACTGGAACCAGACCCAGGTGTCCATCAATTCGGCGTGCGGGAAGGTCTTCGCGATATGGCGCACCATCGCCTGCGTGCCCGCAAGCGCCACCTCGTATTCCGGGACGCCTTCGCGGATCGCATCGCGGACCGCTTCGCCGCCGATGTCGGCGGTGCGCGCGCCTTCCTTGATCAGGGCGATTTCCTCCGCCGACTTGATCGTGCGCAGCCACATCGTGGGCGAGCCGATATCGACGAACTCCACTTCCGGAAAGGCGTCCTGCAAAAGCTTGCGCAACTCGATATTGACGTGGTCGAACTCGATGCCGAGACGCTTCACGCCCGGCAGCGCCTCCTGCAGCGCGTGGAAGTAATTGTCGCGACGCCAGTCGGTATAGGTGACGTTGTCGCCGAACGTGCGGCGCCAAGGCTGGCCTGCGTCGATGCCGGCGGACACGGAAATCGCCTTCTGCGGCGTGACGAC
This sequence comes from Mesorhizobium sp. 2RAF21, assembly GCF_052115345.1. Classification (NCBI taxonomy): domain Bacteria; kingdom Pseudomonadati; phylum Pseudomonadota; class Alphaproteobacteria; order Hyphomicrobiales; family Phyllobacteriaceae; genus Mesorhizobium; species Mesorhizobium sp. 2RAF21. The sequence goes on from NZ_JBFRGM010000032.1 coordinate 28,750, forward strand.
GAAGGCATAGCGGCGTCCGAAGTAGCAGTACAGGAAGTCGGAGAAGTAGCAGATGTTGTGATAGGAAGTGAGGATCGCGGCGTCGAGCTTCAGCTCGGCCAGGATCTTACGCAGACCGTCCTGCCGGCGCGTCATTTCCGCCGCGCTGAAGGTCGGAACGGCCTTTTCGCCGTTGTGCATGTTCTGCAGCCGAAGTAATTCGTTCGGCATGCCTTTGGCATAGACGTTCATCGTTCCATTTCCTTTGCATCGAAATCAGGGTGATCGAGCTCGGAAGGGACTATAGAAAGGCCGCGCTGCTGCAGGAAATTAGAAGTCGCTATCAATCAATTACAGTTTTTAATCGCGCTGCCGCCGCCGCCGCCAAGAGAGGTATCTACGGCGGGCCGTGCGAGGCGCACCGCCAGCTCACGCGTGCTGCCAGAGACAACACCCGACCCTCAGCATTCCGGCAGATTTACTGCGAGGCCTCCCAGGCTGGTCTCCTTGAACTTTACGCTCATCTCCTCGCCGGTCTGGCGCATCGCTTCGATGCAGTTGTCGAGCGGCATGAAGTGCGTACCGTCACCACGCAGCGCAAGCGAGGCGGCGGCTACGGCTTTGGTCGCTCCTATCCCGTTGCGTTCGATGCAGGGAACCTGCACAAGTCCCCGCACCGGATCGCAAGTCATGCCGAGATGATGCTCAAGCGCGATCTCGGCGGCGTTTTCGATCTGCTCAGGCGTGCCGCCGAGCACGGCGCAGAGGCCTGCCGCCGCCATGGCCGCCGCAGACCCAACTTCGCCCTGACAGCCGGCTTCGGCACCGGAAATCGAGGCGTTGTGCTTGATCAGCCCGCCGATGGCCGCGGCAGTGAGCAGGAAGTCGGGGACCTGGGTGGCTTCGGCGCTGGCGCAGTGGTCGAGGTAATAGCGCAATACTGCTGGGACGACGCCCGCTGCCCCATTGGTAGGCGCCGTCACAACCTGTCCTCCGGCGGCGTTCTCTTCGTTGACGGCCATGGCGTATACGCTTAGCCAATCGGACGCGGCGTGCGGCTCGCTCGAATTGGCCAACCGTTCGGCAAGAAGCTGCTGATGGATTCTCCTCGCCCTGCGTCCCACGTGCAATCCTCCGGGCAACTCGCCGTCCCGCGACATGCCCCGGTCGATGCTTGCGTTCATCACCGACCAAATGTGCGCCAGCCCCCGCTCGACCTCAGGAGCAGGACGGACAGCAATCTCGTTCTCGCGCTTCATCGCAGCGACGGAAAGCCCGGTGTCGCGCGACATGGCGAGCATCGAAGCGGCGTTGTCGAAGGGATACGGCCATTGCGCCAAGCCGCTAGCCGCCACCGTGGGTGCCTCGCGTTCGGCGGCGGTGACGACGAAGCCGCCGCCGATGGAATAGTAGGTTTCCGTCATGACCGTGTTGCCGTGAATGTCCAGTGCGGCGAACACCAGTCCGTTGGCATGACCGGGCAGCGGTGGCCCGTAGTCGAAGACGATGTCGACGGCGGGATCGAAAGCTAGCGGTGGCAAGCTCTGCGGACGCAGCAGGCGGCTTTCATGAAGCGCCACGAGCTCGCGCTCGGCTCGGTCTGGGTCCAGATCGGCGGGCAGGTAGCCAAGCAGGCCGAGCGCCACCGCGCGATCCGTGGCATGGCCCTTGCCGGTGAAAGCGAGGGAGCCGTGCAGCGTCGCCATGAGCCTTGCGGCGCGCTGTCTTTCTGGCACGTCACGCAGCAGGTCGAGAAACCGTGCCGCCGCCGTCATCGGGCCCATCGTGTGCGATGACGAAGGCCCGACGCCGATCTTGAAGACATCGAAAACGCTCAGGAACATGCCATACCTCATCGATCACGCGGTCCGCTCTTCGCGCGTCAGCGGCGGCCGGATCATTGTCAGCGTTCAGCCGTAGATCGGAAAGCGTTGGCAGAGATCCGTGACCTCGGTCAGCACTTCCCGCTCCACCGCGGCGTCGCCTTCCGAGTCCTTGTCGGCCAGCGCGTCGGTCACCTTGAGGATCAGTTCGCCCACGCGGCGGAACTCCGCCTCGCCGAAGCCGCGCGTCGTTCCGGCCGAGCTGCCGACACGGATGCCCGAGGTGACGAATGGCTTTTCCGGATCGTTTGGGATTGCGTTCTTGTTGCAGGTCAGGCCGGCGCGCTCCAGCGCGATCTCGGCCGCCTTGCCCGTCACGCCCTTGGGCCGCAGGTCGACCAGCACCATGTGGCTGTCGGTGCCGCCCGAGACGATGCCGAGGCCGCCGTCCTTCAGCACCTTCGCCAGCGCCTGCGCGTTGGCGATGACCCGGCGGGCGTAGTCGGCGAATTCGGGCCGCAGCGCCTCGCCGAACGCGACCGCCTTGGCGGCGATGACGTGCATCAGCGGACCGCCCTGGTTGCCGGGGAACACCGCCGAGTTCAGCTTTTTGGCCAGCGCCTCGTCGTTGGTCAGGATGACGCCGCCGCGCGGACCGCGCAGGGTCTTGTGCGTGGTCGAGGTGACGACATGGGCGTGCGGCACCGGGCTTGGGTAGCATCTCCCGGCGATCAGGCCCGCATAGTGCGCCATGTCTACCATAAGGTAGGCCCCGACCTCGTCGGCGATCCTGCGGAAGCCGGCGAAGTCGATCTGGCGCGGATAGGCCGAAGCCCCGGCGATGATCAGCTTCGGCCTGGTCTCAAGTGCCTTTTCGCGGACCTTCTCCATGTCGATCAGGTGGGTTTCGGAATCGACTTCGTAGGAAACCACGTCGAACCATTTGCCCGACATGGTGACGGGCGAGCCGTGGGTGAGGTGGCCGCCATGCGCAAGCGACATGCCCATGACCCGGTCTCCCGGCTGCAACAGCGCCAGGAACACCGCCTGGTTCGCCTGCGCGCCGGAATGTGGCTGGACGTTGGCGTATTCCGCCCCGAACAGCTTCTTCAGACGCTCGATGGCGACTTCCTCGACCTTGTCGACGAACTCGCAGCCGCCGTAGTAGCGCTTGCCCGGATAGCCTTCGGCGTATTTGTTGGTCAGCACCGAGCCCTGCGCGGCCAGGACGTCGCGGGAGACGATGTTTTCCGAGGCGATCAACTCGATCTGGGTTTGCTGCCGGTCGAGTTCCTCGGCGATGGCGCTGGCGACGGCGGCGTCGGAGATGGTCTGGGCGGGCATGGGGCGTCCTCTCAAAGCTCAGTCAGGGGATCAGGCGGTTTCGGCGGCGAGTTCCTTGCAGCCGGTTTCCAGCAGCCGGGCGATGTGCGAGGCGAAGCTGTTCCAGATATCCATGCGGAAGCGGTCGGCGGCGTCGCGCCACAGCACGACCGTCGCGCCGTCGAACAGCGTGCGGCGGCCTTCGCCGGGCGGGATCGCGGCTATGTCGCGCGGGCAGCCGAGAGTCAGCAGTTCGGCGACCTTCGGCCCCTCGACCAGCAGCGTGACCTCGCGTCCGGAAATGTCGACCAGGCTGTGTGGATGGGCGGCGGCCAACGCCGCGCATGCTGCGGTGAGCCGGGCGGCGTCCCCGGCGGGCGCGTGGATCGTCCATTCGTCCGGGCCGAGGCGGATCGCCTCGATCTCGCCGACGGCGGCGCGGCGGCCGATGCGGTCGGGCAGGGCAAGCCCCAGTGTGGCGCCCAGTGCCGCGACGGTGTTTCCCCTGGCGCGCAGCGACAGCCGCCCCTCGGTCGGCGCGACACTGAGCTGTGCGGCCTTCGTCTCGATCACGGCGCCGGGGTTCAGGGAAGAAATCTCGATGCTCATCTTCGCCTCCGGTCAGATCTTCAGGCGGGTGTTTTCGGGATCGACGAAGACGGTCCCGGTGACGGTGGCGGCGATGGTGCGGCCGGGCATCGGGATGTAGACGGTTTCGCCCATCCGCTCGTGCCCGCCCTCGACGAGGGCCAGCGCGATCGGCCGGCCGGCCGCGACCGAGTGGTAGGACGAGGTGACGTGTCCCACCATCTTCATCGGGATCGGCTGCCTGGGGTCGAAGACGATCTGCGCGCCTTCCTCCAGCTTCGAGCGGTCCTCGGTCAGCAGGCCGACGAGGTGCCTGCGGCCCTTGGCCGTCAGGTCGGGGCGGGCGAGGCCGCGCTTGCCGACGAAGTCGGGCTTGTTCTTGCCGACCGCCCAGCCCATGCCGGCATCGTAGGGCGTGACCGTGCCGTCCGTGTCCTGGCCGACGATGATGTAGCCCTTCTCGGCGCGCAGTACGTGCATCGTCTCGGTGCCGTAGGGCGTGATGCCGTACTGCTGGCCTGCCTGCCAAAGAATTTCCCACAGCTTGCGGCCGAGCGGCGCGGGCACGTTGACCTCGAAGCCGGTCTCGCCCGTGAAGCTGACCCGGAACAGCCGGGCCGGCATCCCCGCCACCGTGCATTCCAGGCACGACATATGCGGGAAGGCTTCTTCGGTCAGCTCGATCCCTTCTACGAGCGACGCCAGCAGCTTCGCGGCGTTGGGTCCGTTCAGTGCTATGGTGGACCATTGCTCCGTCGTCGAGGTCAGCCAGACGTTCAGCTCGGGCCATTCGGTCTGGAGGTAGTCCTCCATCATGTTCAAGACGCCCGCGGCGCCTCCGGTGGTGGTGGTGACGTGGAAGCGGTCCTCGGCCATGCGCCCGATCACGCCGTCGTCGCGGATGTAGCCGTCGTCGCCGAGCAGCAGGCCGTAGCGGCAGCGTCCGACGCCGAGCTTGGCCCATGGGTTGGTGTACATTCGCTCCATGAAGGTCACGGCATCGGGGCCGACGACCTCGATCTTGCCCAGCGTCGAGGCATCGAAGATGCCGAGGCTTTCCCGCACCGCGCCGCATTCGCGGGCGACGGCGGCGGCCATGTCCTCGCCGGGTTTCGGGAAATACCACGCCCGGCGCCATTGCCCGACCGGCTCGAATACGGCGCCGTTCTCGGCGGCCCAACCGTCGATCTGCGTCTTGCGGGTGACCTCGAAATGCTCGCCGCGATGGTAGTTCGCGAAGGCTCCGAAGGTGGTCGGCGTATAGGGCGGGCGGAAGGTGGTGAGCCCCACCTCCGGCTGGCGCTTGCCCAGCGCGTCGGCGGCGATGTTCAGCCCGTTGATGTTCGACATCTTGCCCTGGTCGGTCGCCATGCCGTTGGTGGTGTAGCGCTTGACGTGTTCGATGGAGCGCATGCCCTCGCGCACGGCCAGCCGCAGGTCCTTGGCGGTGACGTCGTTCTGGTAGTCGACGAAGGCCTTGGCGCTGCCGGGATTGCGGTCGGTCGGCAGCTCCTTGTGCGACACGCCGCTGCCGGGACGGTCGTTGTCGACTGCGTAGGCGAGCACATTGCCTGTCTTGCCAAGTGCGGCCGCCACCTCACGACCCCGCTCCGCGCCGTCCTTCAACGCCGCCTCGATGCCCCAAAGCCCACGGCTCGCGCCGGCAATGGCACAATCCTCGTTCGTGCGGTCGGGCAGGAAGGTGGTTAAGTCGTCGCTCCACGCCAGCTTGCCCTGCGTGTGCGAGAACAGGTGCAGCGACGGCGTCCAGCCGCCCGACATCAGCACCGCGTCGCAGGCGATCTCCTGTCCGGCCCCGACAGGGCCGCCGCTGACCGGGTTGATGCGGATCGATTTGACGCGCAGCCGGCCCGAGGTCGCCGTCGCCGTGTGCGACAGCTTGACCGGGATGCCGAGCGCGCGGGCCTCGTTGACGAGATCCTCGCGGACATCGGCGCGGGTGTCGATGATGGCCTGCACATGGGCGCCGGCGCCTTGCAAGTCGAAGGCGGCGTACCAGGCGCTGTCGTGGCTGGTCACGACGACCGGCCGGTCACCGACGCGCACGCCGTAGCGGTTGAGATAGGTCTGCGCGGCACCCGCCAGCATGACGCCCGGACGGTCGTTACCGTGGAAAACCAGCGGCTTTTCCAGCGCGCCCTGCGCCAGCACCACCCGGCGCGCTCGCACCCGCCACAAGCGCTCGCGAGGGGTGTCCTGCGGCACGGCGTCGAGGTGATCGGTCACGCGCTCGCAAAGGCCAAGCATGTTCTGGTGGTAATAAGCGATTGCGGTGGTGCGGGTCATGATCCGCACGCCCAGTTCCTTCAGCGCCTTCAACTCCTCCGCCAGCCAGTCCCAGGCCGGGCAACCGTCGATCCGCGCCTGCGGTTCCGACAGAAGCGTGCCACCAGGCTCGGCGTTCTCGTCGACGAGAACGACCTTTAGCCCGTCGACCGCCGCCGCGCGCGCTGCAGCGAGACCGGCGGGGCCGGCGCCGACGATGAGCACATCGCAATGCAGGTTGCGCGAGGCGTACTGATCCGGGTCTTCCTCCATCGGGCTGACGCCGAGGCTGGCGGCGGCGCGGATGAATGGCTCGTAGACCTTGTGCCAGAAGCTCTTCGGCCACATGAAGGTCTTGTAGTAGAAGCCGGCCGAGAACAGCATGTAGGCGGCGTCGTTGACCGCGCCGATGTCGAACTTCAGGCTGGGATACTTGTTCTGCGAGGTGGTTTCGAGCCCGGCGCGCAGCTCCTGCACGGTGGCGCGGGTGTTCGGCTCGAAGCGGCCGGGGCCGCGGCGTGTGCCGATCAGCGCGTTCGGCTCCTCTGAGCCGGCGGCGACCGGGCCGCGCGGACGGTGGTATTTGAAGGAGCGGCCCATCAGGTGGACACCGTTGGCGAGCAGCGCGGAGGCGACGGTGTCGCCGCGCGCGCCCTGATAGGTCCTGCCGTCGAAGGTGAAGGAGACGGGCTTGCCGGTGTCGACCCGCCCGCGGCCTGGAACGCGATACCGGTTCATTTCTGCTCCTCCGTCAGGGCGGCAAGCGCCGGGCGCGGCTCGCCCGCCTTGTAGGTCGTCAGGAAGCGGTCGCTCACCGTGTCGCGCACGGCGTTGAAGAAGCGGCCGCAGCCGTGCATGTGCCGCCAGCGCTCGTAATGCGGGCCGCGGACGTTGGCGCGGATGAACAGGAAGCCCTCCCACTGGTCGTCGGTCTGCGACGACGGGTCCTGCGGGCGCGCGACATGCGCCTCGCCGGCATAGGTGAACTCGGCCTCGGGCAGCGTTTCGCCGCAATAGGGGCAATGGATCAGCAGCATGGCGATTGTCCTCAGTGTGCCACTGCGGCGGCGGCGGCCTCGTCGATCAGCCGGCCGGTGCGGAAGCGGTCGAGCGTGAACGGCGCGTTGATCGGGTGCGGCTCATCCTTCGCGATGGTGTGGGCGAAGACATGGGCGGAGCCCGGCGTCGCCTTGAAGCCGCCCGTGCCCCAGCCGCAATTGACGTAGAGCCCCTTCACCGGGGTCTTGCCGAGGATCGGCGAGCGGTCGGGGGTCACGTCTACGATGCCGCCCCATTTGCGCAGCATGCGCATGCGGTTGAAGATCGGGAAGACCTCGACGATGGCCGCGATGGTGTGCTCGATCAACGGCAAGCCGCCGCGCTGCGAATAGGAGGTGTACTGGTCAGTCCCCGAGCCGATCACCAATTCGCCCTTGTCGGACTGGCTGATATAGGCGTGGACAGCGTTCGACATCACCACGCAGGGAAAGATCGGCTTGACCGGCTCCGACACCAGCGCCTGGAGTGGATAGCTCTCCAGCGGCAGCCGCACGTCCGCTGTTTGCATCACTACCGAGGTATGGCCGGCCGCCGAGACGGCGACCTTCTTGGCCTTGATGAATCCCTTTGCGGTCTCGACGCCGGCGACCGAACCGTCCGGATTGCGACGGATCGCAGTGACTGGACAGTTCTGGATGATGTCGACGCCGCGCGCGCTTGCCGCGCGGGCGTAGCCCCAGGCCACCGCGTCATGGCGAGCGGTCCCGGCGCGCTCCTGAAGCGCGCCGCCCATCACCGGATGGCGGGCAGTGGGCGATATGTTCAGCGGCGGGCAGTATTCCTTGCATTCCTCCCGTGTCAGCCAGCGGTTGTCGACACCGTTCAGCCGGTTGGAATGGATGTGGCGCTTGAAGCTTTGAACGTCGTGGACATTGTGGGCGAGCATCAGCACGCCGCGCCGCGAGTACATGACGTTGTAGTTCAGTTCCTGGCTGAGGTTCTCCCACAGGTCGACGGCATGGTCGAACAGCCGGGCGCTTTCGTCGTAAAGATAGTTCGAGCGGATGATGGTGGTGTTACGGCCCGTGTTACCGCCGCCGAGCCAGCCCTTGTCGATCACCGCGACGTTTGTGACACCGTACTCCTTGGCGAGGTAATAGGCTGCCCCAAGCCCGTGGCCGCCGGCGCCGACGACGACCACGTCGTATTCAGTCTTCGGCTGGCTGTCCGGCCATTGCTCGGTCCAGTTCTTGTTCCCGGTCAAGGCGTTCTTCAACAGCGAGAAAGCTGAAAATCGGGTCATTGGATTCCCCAGTTCTATGGGGCCTACTTATTGCGATATCGCGCCGCTTTTGGCAGAATGTGCGCGTCATCAGAATGGTATCTATGCGCCAAGAACGGGAGAAGGGGTCTTTGACCGATGGAGAAAAAGGGGGACCAGAACATGCATAATGTGCGGAAGCTTCGGCCGCGCCTGTCGGTCGGCTTCATCCTCGCTCGCCGCTTCACACTGTGCGCCTTTGCGAATTTCGTCGATGTCTTGAGATTGTCGGCGGACGAGGGCGACCGAAGCCGCCCGATTTTATGCGGCTGGCGCGTCCTGTCGGCAACGATGGAGCCAATCGTGTCCAGCTCCGGTATTGCAGTCCATCCAGAGGAACGGTTGGGCGATCCCACCTTGTTCGACTATCTCGTCGTCGTCGGCGGATTGATCGATGAGATTCCTAACCTGAGTCCGGAATATACTCGCTACCTTCAGCGCGCGGCCGCTGCGGGCGTGCCACTCGTTGGCGTCTGCACCGGCGCCTTCATCCTTCACCGTGCCGGGCTGTTGAACGGCTATAGCTGCTGCGTGAGCTGGTTCCACCATGCGGATTTCCTGGAACAGTTCGATGGGCTGCGACCCGTTTCCGACCAGATTTTTATCGTCGACCGCGATCGCCTGACCTGCTCGGGCGGTGCAAGCTCGGCGCATCTCGCGGCTTGGCTGGTCGACAGGCATGTCGGACGCGCACAAGCTCGCAAGAGCCTCCACATCATGATTATCGACGATGCGTTGAGGGCGGAGAAGCCGCAGCCCGGCATCCCGCTCGACCTGACGACCGACGATCCGCTGGTGAAGAAGGCGCTTCTGCTCATGCAGCAGACCATCGACACGCCGTTGTCCGTCGCCGAGACGGCCCATCGGCTAGGCGTTAGTCGTCGCCGACTGGAACGCCACTTTCAGCAAGCTGTCGGCTTAGCGCCGACGCTGGCCTGCAAGATTATGCGGCTGGAGCACGCGGAATTCCTGCTGCGCCAATCCGACCAGTCAGTGACGGAAATCGCCGCCGCGACCGGCTTCTGCGATTCGTCGCATTTCGTCCGCACCTTCCGCGAAAGGCGCGGTCTGACGCCAGCGATGTTTCGTCGTGCACATGCGGTGTAGGCGCGGTACAAAGATCTGAGGAATGCTGCAGGCATAGGTGGCACGCAATAGATTATCGCGCCGATCGGCTCCTCACCACGTCAACGAAATGGCGCACCGAATTGGCGCGTTTGGTGCGCTTCTACACGAGCACCGTCTGAATGCGAAACGCAGAATGCACTATAGGGCAGACTACGGGCGGCGGCGACCGCTTCGGGAATGCCGCGCAGCCGTAGCGTGAGCTCCGTGATGATGCCGAGCGTGCCTTCGGAGCCGACCAGCAGCCGGGTCAGATCGTAGCCGGCGGCGCTCTTGCGCGCGCGGCGGCCGGTGCGGATCACCCGACCGTCGGGCATGACCGCCTCGACCGACAACACAACGTCCTTCATCGTGCCGTAGAGCACGGCCGTCGTCCCCGACGCCCGTGTCGCCGCCATGCCGCCAAGCGTGGCGTCCGCGCCGGGATCGAGCGGGAAGAACAGGCCGGTGTCGCGAAGATGATCGTTCAGGCGCACGCGCGTGACGCCTGGCCGCACCACGCAGTCCATGTCCTCGGCGTTGACGGCGAGGACGGCATCCATCCGTGAAAGGTCGATGGAAACTCCGCCGCGCGGCGCATTCAACTGGCCTTCCAACGAGCTGCCGGCGCCGAACGGAATGACCGGCACGTCCGCCGCGCCGCACAGCGACACGGCCTCGGCGACCTCGGCCGTGCTTCGGGCGAAGACGACGGCGTCCGGCGGCTGCGCGGCGATCCAGCTCGCGGTCGATGCGTGCTGGGCGCGGATGGCGGCGCCGGTCTGGAAACGCTCCGCGAAGCGGCTCAGCAAGGCTTCGGCCAGGGCCTGGGGAAGCATCCCGTCCACGGCTTTCAGTCCAGTGCTGCGCGGGCGGCGTCGAGCACCGCGCCGGAATGGACCAGTTCCGTCGCCGCATGCAGGCGCGGATAGAGCACCTTGTCGCGTTCCAGGTGATCGATCGGCCGGCCGTCGGCGGCGGCGCTTGCGCGCAGCATCTCCAGCACCGCCCGGCTTGCGGCGGACAGGGCGTCCGGCTCCTTCTTCTGCTGGACAAGCCGCAATTCCAGCGCCTGGGCAGCCATCAGAACTTCGATGCCGACGACATTTTCAATGTTCCTCACGATCTGCCGCGCGTGCCGCCCGGCATTGTTGGCCATCGACACATGGTCCTCCTGATTGGAACAGGTGGGGATGGAATCGACGCTGTCGGGATGCGCCAGCGTCTTGCAGTCCGATACCAGGGCTGCGGCAAGATATTGCGGCAGCATGTAGCCGCAATCCATGCCGACATGCTCGCTCGCCACCAGCATGTCCGGCAGGCCGCCGTTGAGCGTGCCGTCGTTCAGCCTGAACAGGCGCCGTTCGGCGATGTTGCCGATCTCGGTCACCACGATCGACAGGAAATCGGCGGCGAAGGCGACGTATTCGGCGTGGAAGTTGCCGCCCGAAAGCGCCTTGAGGCTGCGCCCCGGCAGGCGGTCGGCGAAGATCAGCGGATTGTCGGTGGCCGCGTTCATCTCGGTCTCGATGATGCCGCGCACGAATTTCAACGTGTCGCTCACCGGTCCCAGCACCTGCGGCACGCAGCGCAGCGAATAGGCGTCCTGCGGCGGCTGGCGCTTCGGATCGCTGCCGATGCCGCCGTCGATCAGTTTGCTGCCGGCCAGAAGGCGACGGATGTTGGCGGCGCATTCAATCTGGCCGGCATGCCCGCGCGCCTCATGCAATTCGGGGACGAAGGCGTCGCCGAAACCCATCAGCGCCTCGATCGACATCGCGGCGGCCACTTCCGCGGTGGCCAGCAGGGTCTCTGCGTCGGCCAGCGCCAGCGCCGTCTGCGCGGTCGAGAAAGACGTGCCGTTGAGCAGCGCCAGTCCCTCCTTCGGCCCCAGAACCAGGCGCTCGATGCCGGCGGCCTGCATGGCGGCGACGCCGGACATCAACTCTCCCTCGTACCAGGCCTGGCCGCTGTCGATCTCGGCTTCGCCCGCCTCGTCGCGCGACATCACCAGCGCCATGTGCGCCAGCGGAATGAGGTCGCCGCTCGCGCCCAGCGAACCGTATTCCGGGACCGCCGGGATCACGCCGCAGTCCAGCATGGCGAGGATCGTCTCGACCACTTGCGCACGCACGGCGGAGTAGCCGCGCGTCAGGCTGGCGGCGCGGATCAGCATGGCGGCGCGCACCACTTCCTGGTCGAAGTGACGCCCGACGCCGGCCGAGTTGGACACCACCAGCCGCCGCGACAGGTTGCGCGCCTGGGCCGAGGTCCTGAACGCCTGCCGGCCCGACAGGGAGCCGAAGCCGGTGTTGATCGAATAGATCGCCTGCGTCGGCTCGCCCCGGTCCATCTGCGCCGACAGCCCCGCCACCCAGTCCTCGCTGACGCGCATCGCCGCCCGCGCGGCATCGGTCAACGCCACCCCCCGGCCATGCCGGGCCACGCCGATCAGTTCGTCCAGGCCGACGGGGCCCTGGCCGAGGTGCAGTGTTTTCGTCATCTTGTCGCTCGCCTTTGTTCCATTGCCCTTGCGGCTCATCGCCCGCCTGCGCCCGGACGCCATTCGGCGGCTGCGGCAAGCACCGCAGCGGTGTCGGCCTCGGTGCCGGTGGTGATGCGCACCCCTTCGCCGGGAAAGCAGCGCACCGCGATGCCGGCCGCGCGCAGATGCGCGGTCAGGGCCTCGGCGCCGCCGCCGACCGCCAGCCACACGAAATTCGCCTGCGAGCTTGCCACCGGCAGCCCGATGGCTTCCAGCCCTTCGCTCATGCGGCGGCGCTGCCCGGTGCTGCGCGCCACCCGCGCCGCCACGGCCTCTTTCTCGCCGAGCGCGGCAAGCCCAGCCGCGAGTGCCGGCGCGGGCAGGGGAAAAGGAGGCGCCACGGCATTGACCGCGGCAATGATATGCGGATCGGCGAGACAGTAGCCGAGGCGCATGCCGGCCAACCCCCATGCCTTCGAGAAGGTGCGCAGGACTGCGAGATTCGGATGCCGCGCCAGCCGGCGGGCCGGAGATGCGGCGACCGTTTCGGCGTCTTCGGCGTAGTCGGCATAGGCCTCGTCGAGGATCAGCAGGGCTTCGTTCGGCAAGGCGTCCAGGAGCGCGTCCAGCTCGGATGCAGTGAGCGCTGTGCCGGTCGGGTTGTTGGGGTTGCACAGCAGCACGACGCGGGTGCCGGGCAGGCTCGCTTCCAGCATCGCCTTCGCGTCGATCCGCCCTGCGGCATCCAGCGGCACCTCGACCAGGCGCGCGCCGGCAGCGCCGGCGATGATCGGATAAGCCTCGTAGGAGCGCCATGGAACGACCACCGCGTCGCCCGGATCGCAATAGGCGCGGATCAGCTGGTCGAGCATGACGATGGAGCCGGCGGAGAGCGCAACCGCTTCCGCGGGCAGGCCATGGCGCTTCGCCAGGGCCTCGGCGAGCGTCTCGGCACGAAGCTCCGGATAGCGGTGCGCGCCGGCGATCGCGGCGGCGGCCGCCGCCTGTACGACTGCGCTCGGCGGCTCCGGCGCCTCGTTGGAACCCAGACGGTGGGCGAACGGCACCGGCTGCACGGCCCGACCGCGGCCGTAGCCCGGCAGGCCGGCGAGCCGGCGGCTGGGCTCGGGCGGGCGGACCGTCCGGTCATCCAGAAAAGGCGTCAGCCCCGACATGCCCGATATCCTGTTTGTCTAAAGTTGTATAGGCAATATAAACATCTGCCATAAAGCGCGCCTTTGTCAAGCCGGAGCACGCCCAGCCGGCGCGGTGTCCGGGAAGGCGGGGACAGAGGCGCGGCTTGCTCCGTCCCGCCGGTCGGTTCGGCTCGTCCGTGGGAGGGTCTAGCGTGTGACCTTCATGCGCCCGGCGAGGCTGAAGCGGGAACCGGGATGCAACAGGCGCGCGCTGGTCGCGATCATGCCGCGCGACCATGTGCGGCGGCGCAACAGCAGCAGGGGATCGCCCTGCTGCATCTCCAGAAGCTTGCAGCTGACCTCGTCGGCCAGGATCGCCTGGATGATGTGCTCCACCTCTTCCAGCGGCCCGATGGCCATCAGATGGGCGTGCGGCGTTATCCTGGTGAAATCCTGTTCCATATAATCGGAAGAGAATTTCGGATTTACGTATCTATCTTCTATTTGCAGAGGTTTTCCGTTCTCGCGGTGAACAAGGATGGAGTGAAAGACGACAGATCCGGGAACGACATTCATTTCCGTTGCTATGGAAAGGTCGCTATTGACTGCCTCGATCCTGACGATGTCTGTCGTGTGCTGGTTCCCGCGCGCTTCGATCTCGGAATGTATATTACGCAATTCAAGGAACGTCGACTGGCTTCGGCGTGCCGCGACAAAGGTGCCGGCGCCTTGCCGCCGCACCAGCACGCCTTCCGCGGACAGGTCCCGCAAGGCGATGTGGATGGTCATGCGCGAAGCGCCGAACTGCTCCGCCAGGCGGGATTCGGAAGGGATGCGATAGCCTTCCGGCCATTCGCCGGAATTGACCTTTTCCAGGACGTGGTTGCGCACCTGCTGCCCGAGCGAGACGCCGATCCCCTGATGGTCGGGGGCGGCCTCGCGCAAGGCACTGTTCACTTTTCTGCTCATGACCCCGCCTATCAAGCTGTGTGCCGAATATGTACGACACGTTAGTTCAAGTCGCTATCCGCAACCAGATCAAAACTGTCCTTACGCCGAAAACCGCTCTTGACAAAGCGGCATTCTAGATATGTATGTAGTTGTCTATACGTATTTTAGACGCTAGCCGCTTACCGAGGAGGAGACGATGGACAAGCCCGAGATACTTTATTCCGTTCGCGCTATGGGCGGAAACAACCTTCGTTGCAAGGGCTGGAAGCAGGAAGGGATCCTGCGCATGCTCGAAAACAACATGGAGAACGCCGAGCATCCCGAGGAGCTTGTCATCTATGGCGGCATCGGCAAATGCGCCCGCAACTGGGAAAGCTATCACGCCATCGTCAAATCGCTGGAAAACCTGGAGAACGACGAGACGCTCGTCGTCCAGTCCGGCATGCCGGTGGCGATCTTCAGGACCAATACGCTGGCGCCCCGCGTGGTGATGGCCACCACCAACATCATGAAGGCGACCTGGCCGATCTTCTACGACCTGCAGGACCAGAACCTGACGATCTTCGCACAGTACACGGCGGCGCCGTGGGAATATATCGGCACGCAGGGCGTCATCCAGGGCACCTTCCAGACGCTGGTGGCCATCCGCGACCAGAAATTCGGCGGCGACATGCGCGGCCGCATCCTGCTCACCGCCGGCATGGGCGGCATGGGCGGCAACCAGCCGCGCGCCATGACCATGCTGGGCGGCGTGTGCATCTGCGCCGACGTGGACGAGAAGGTGATGAAACACCGGCTCGAAGTCGGCTATTGCGACGTCATCGTGGATGATTTCGACGAGGCCGTGCGCCTGGCGAAGGAAGCTGCGGCGGCGAAGCGCCCGCTGGGCATCGCCCTGTTCGGCAATGCGGTGGACGTGCTGCGCAAGGCCAGGGATTCCGGCTTCATGCCCGACATCATCACCGACATGACGCCGGCGCACGACCCGCTCTCCTACGTCCCCGCCGGGCTCACCGTCGATGAGGCGCGCGAGCTGCGCAAGACCAGCCGCGACGACTATTTCAAGCGCGCCGGCGCCTCGATGGTCGAGCAACTCGCCATCATGAACGAGTTCTACGACAAGGGCGTGCAGGTCTTCGAATACGGCAACTCGCTGCGCAAGGAGAGCCGCGACGCCGGCATGGCCGTGGACGAGGCGATGAAGATCCCCGGCTTCGTGGCCGCCTATATCCGGCCGCTGTTCTGCGAGGGCCGCGGGCCGTTCCGCTGGATCTGCCTGTCGCGCGATCCGGAGGACCTGGCCAAGCTCGACGACGTGGTCGAGGAGATGTTCGCCGACGACGAACTGGTGACCGACTGGATCAGGCTCGCCCGCAAGCACATCCCGATCGAGGGCCTGCCGGCGCGCATCTGCTATCTCGGCTTCGGCCAGCGCAAGGCGTTCGGCATGCGCGTCAACGAGATGGTGCGCTCGGGCGAACTGAAGGGCCCGGTGGCCTTCTCGCGCGACAATCTCGACTCGGGCTCGATCGTCAACCCGACCTTCGAATCCGAACGCATGAAGGACGGCAGCGACCTGATCTCCGACTGGCCCTACCTCAACGCCATGCTGAACGTGGCGGCCGGCGCCGACCTCGTCGCCATCCAGGAGAACTACTCCATGGGCGAGGCCGTGCACACCGGCGTGACCATGATCGCCGACGGCTCCGCCGAGGCGGACGTGCGGCTGGCGGCGTGCCTGACCACGGACTCCGGCATCGGCGTGGTCCGCCACGCGCAGGCCGGCTACGACATCGCCCGTACCGCCGCGGCCGAGCGCTTCGCCAGGGACGGCGTGCAGGTGCCGCTGTGGTGGAGCCCCAAGGCCACCTTCGGGCCGGACAGCGCGTCCTCGTAACCGGCATCCCGATCACGGAGCACCGCAATGGACAAGATCACGGCACTCATCGTAAACGCCGGTCAGGTTCTGACCTGCGCAAGCGACGCGCCCGATCTTGTCGGTGCCCGCGCCGATACGGCGGTGGCGATCAGCGGAAACGCGATCGCCGCCGTCGGCACCCTTTCCGAGATCGCCGCAGCGCACGATCTCACCGGAGCCGAGCGCATCGACGCCGGCGGCGGGCTGGTGATGCCCGGCTTCGTCGACTGCCACACGCATCTCGTCTTCCACAAATCCCGCGTCGAGGAATATGCCCAGAAGGTGCGCGGCCGCAGCGCGGCCGAGATCAGGGCGATGGGCATTCCCGTCGGCATCACGGCGACGGCGCGCATGATGCGCGAGGCCGGAAAGGACCAACTCGTCGAAAGCGCCAACGAGCGTCTGGAGCATATGCTCGCCTTCGGCACAACCACGGTGGAAAGCAAGAGCGGCTATGGGCTGAACACGGCCACCGAGATCAAGATGCTGGAGGTCAACCACCTCCTTAACGGGCGCCAGCCGATCGAGGTCGTCTCCACCTTCCTCGGCGCGCACGAGTTCCCCGACGACAAGAGCCGCGACGCCTATATCGCCGAGATCCTCGACGAGATGATCCCGGAGGTCGCCCGGCGCGGCCTGGCCGAATTCAACGACGTCTATTGCGACGACGGCTACTACACCGTCGCGGAGTCGCGTACGATCCTGGAGCGCGGCCGCGAGCATGGGCTCGACGTCAAGATCCACACGGACGCCTATTCCCATTGTTGTTTGTCACCGGGTCTTAGAATTCCGGGAACTTCTGGGAAAGTGCTGGAGAGAACGCGCATGTGGAACATAACACGTTGAAAAAGCGACGTTTATTGAGAAGCTGTCGCGGCGATATCTCGAACGTGAGTTTGACACACGGTTCTAGAGAAAAGTGCGCGACATGCCACTGGCGGTGAGAAACGGCCTGATTGCCGTCGTACCCTCAAGAGGGCTTTGAGGGAAACGCATCTGGCCCTCAAAGCCGCAGAAAACCGCCTTTGAGGGCAGTTCACGGTCTGAGGCAGAACAACGGTGACAGGGTGGCGCAAGGCGTCAAAAACCAAAATAAACTTGGATGCTGCGTCCAAGTTAGCAAAAATCATCGTTTTTCGCAGCGATTTCAAGGCGATGTACGTTGCGCGAAACGCCGTTCGAACTTGGATGCCAGAAAACTAGCCGGCTAACATAAATGGAGGCCCCGTGATGCCCCCCGTGGCGGGCATCACCCTATATGTGAAAACGTGACAAATTCAGGGAATGAACAATCGCCGCAACGCCATCGAACTGCTGCCCGGAACGGCAGATGCAGCCATCAATTCGGCACGCGCCGCGCTGCTCGAGCAGAGGCGCACACAACTTGACATACACGCCGAATTTTCTCGCGCGTTGATGGTACTCGACCTGAAGCCTGTTTCCTTGGCGGCATTCAACCGATGGTCACTGAAGGTCGTCGGGCGGCCTAGCACGCTGGAGCGGCTCACACCAAAGGCACGGGCGGCTTTGTCGGCTTTCATCGACGCGATCCGGGAGGAATGAATAGAGTGAGCCGGTATCCCAAAGCGGAAGACGGCGAACGCTTTACCGTTGATGAGCGTGCCAAGCAGGCACCGGTTGCCGTGATGGCTGCATACGAAGCGGTTGTAAATCTCGGTTGGCCGAAGCGTGGCCAGAGCAACTGGAAGGCATGGAATGCCATGCTCGCACGCCTCAATGAACAACTTGCCGGGGCGGGACTTGCTCCTGTCACCTATTCGATGTTCGACGGTTGGGCGAGGGCAGTTTTGCGCGGGAAAACCTCCATCAAGTTGACGGAGGTTTCTTGCGACCATCCGGCCAAGTTGGCCGAATGAAAACTCCGCCAAGTTGGCGGAGTTTTCTGGTTGGCTCTCTAACTCCGTCAAGTTGACGGAGTTAGGCAGGGTGCTCCGAAACTCCGTAAAGTTTATGGAGTTTGGCCAATTCCGCCAAGTTGGCGGATTTGGCAGTGGCAGGAAACTCCGGCCAACTTGGCCGGGGTTTTTCCAATTCGGCCACGTTGGCCGAATTGCGCCAGCGTTCTTGAATTCTCAACACATACAGCGTATAGACAGCGTTAGAGCTTGAAAACTCTTTCGCGGTGGTTTGCGCCACCATGGCCCGGCCAAAGACCATTCCGCCAAGTTGACGGAATGATTTTTCTCCCCGCGCCGAACGGCGCTTTTTTTATGCCCGGTCTCCGGGCGCGGTCGCATATCTGCGGCCGGGAGGCCGTAGCGCATGTCCAGGGCGAAAGCCTAAAGGCTGCGGTGCCGTCCCGCGACGGTTTTCAACTCCCGGCTCCCGCGCCGAACGCGGGGATCGAAAGCGCCTTGAAAAGCGCTCGCGGAGACCACTATGCAGACTTCCCAAGAAAGCCCCGGCATGTCCGGCGCGCTGGAAACCTTCGACCGCTCCATCTCATCAGCCCGTGCTCTCAACCATGTCGTGACAGAGGCGATCTGGCATGGCGTGAGCATGAACCGTGACGACGCCACCGGGCTTAGCGACCTGTTCGACATGGTGTTCGATCAGATGACTGAGACGGTCGCCACGGTGCGCACCATCGACACAGCCCGGCAGGCACAGCCGGCGCGCCGCACCGACACGACAGGCAAGGTGTTGCTGACGGCAGACGAGCGCCGCGCGCAACGGGTGGAAAACATCCAGATCATTCTGCGCGATACCGATTACAGCCTGATCGCGGAACGCTACGCCATTCCGGAAGAGACGATCCGGGACATCCTCTATGCGATGATCGACGCTCCGGCGCGCGTTCCGACCTTCCAAGGCATTCCCCTTACTGACGGTATGACACCGGTCAAGCCGATCAACTTCCCGCCTGCGGACGATGAGGAGGCGTTGAAACAGGCCGAACAGGAGAAGCGTATAGCGCGCGCCGTGGACAAGATGACGAAGCGCAAGCGGCCCGATGACGGCAGCGAACAGCCGGGGCGAACAGGGACGGACGGCGAATAGCCGAAGACGGGCGCGGCAACGACCGCGCCCTTTTCCTGACAGGGTAAGAAACAGGGGTTGCGTCATGTCGAGTATCGAAACATTCCCGCTCACCGTGCAGGTGACGGCAGACGAGTGGGCCTTTGCGCAGCGCCGTCTGACCTATCTGGAAGCGCTGTTGCTGCGGCTGGTACGCGAGAAGAAGAACATTCAGGAATGGTATCGCGCCAGCGAACTGGCGGCGATGCGCCTGCCCGGCCTGCCGGATACAACAGACGGCGTTCTGCGCAAGGCAACGTCCGGGCGCTGGCCACGAAAGGACATCATCATCAAGGGCAGGAAGGTGGGCACATATCACGTCGCCAGCCTGCCCAACCGCGCCTTTGACACGCTGATAGGCCGCGTGCTCGACGTGCCCGAGCTTGAGGGAACGCCGCGCCCGGTGCCGAACCTGCCGCCCGTGGAAGCGCCGCCGCCACCCACGGCACCGAACACCGCTCCGGCTTGGGTGCTGCCATTGATCCGGCTGATCAAGGGCAAGGCGGAAGGCGACCTAGCGAGGGCGTGGGAGGAACTGCCGAACAACGTACCCTTCGGCACGGTGCTGCCGACCGCCGAACAGGCCGTTATGGTGTTGATGGATCTCGGGCTTATGGAGAAGTTTGGCCGCTAGATCCTCGGGTATGCGCTGAAATCGAAATTGAGGGCCGCTCAAAGCCCATAGGGCGCGTTTGAGCCTTCGAGACGAACAAGGGGCCGGAAAGCATAAAAAGCGCGCCAGCGGCCCCGCATTGCGAATGCACACGACTTGCGCTAGCTTACGCTTCGCGCCGAGCAGGAAGCGGTCCTTCGGGACTTGGGATGGCAATTCCGGCCTCCCCGGCGTTCATGCCTCCCTCTTGGACGGGCATGAGATTGCAGCGCCAACCTGCTAGATTGTGGTTGCGCTTGGTTCTT
>NZ_JBFRGM010000033.1:0-48484 GCF_052115345.1 Mesorhizobium sp. 2RAF21
TTGCACGACAATCGGCGCATCGCCCTCACGGGAACCTGGTGCGCACCGGGTATCAGGGAGGGCGCCGGTGCCGGACTGGCAGCGCTAACGGTGGCGCTGTCTGGTGACGAGCCCTAAGTCCGGGCCCTGGAAAAACCCGGCCGCCGAAAATGGCGGCTTTGAGGCCCGAAGTCTGCCGTCGCGAAGGACGGCGAGGTCGGTCCGGGGCAAGAACACTGGCGGGGCGCCCGGAAGGCGCCACGTACTATTACAGAGAGGCACCGACCCGGCGCCCCGCTTCCCGCCTCCCGCAAGGGGAGTGTTTTTTGACAATGGCCAGACTGCGAAAGCAGGGCGTGGCGGCGACGCGGCGCGCCTCAGCCCCACGGCCCGTGGAAAGCACCCGCCTCGTCGATGCGCTCGAAACCATGCGCGCCGAAGAAATCGCGCTGCGCCTGGATCAGGTTGGACGTGCCCCTGCCCTGGCGGTAGCTGTCGAAATAGGCGAGCGCCGACGACAGCGCCGGCACCGGCGCACCGGCCTCGACAGCGCGGGCCACGACGCGGCGCAAGGCGGGATGCGCCTGCTGCATCATCGTCACGAAGGCCGGCGCCATCAGAAGGTTTGTCGCCGCGTCGCCCGATCCGAAGGCTTCGGCCATGGTGTCCAGCATCTGCGAGCGGATGATGCAGCCCGCCCGCCAGATCTTGGCGATGGTCGGCATCGGCAGGTTCCAGCCGAATTCCTTCGAGGCGCCAGCCATCACCGCGAAACCCTGCGCATAGGCGGCGATCTTGCCGGCGAACAGCGCCAGTTCCAGATCCTTGAGCAGTTCATCGCGCGGTGCCGCGATCCTGGCGACGCCGCCGCCATAGACCTTTTCCGCCGCCAGCCGCTCGTTCTTGATCGACGACAGAACGCGCGCCGCCACCGCTGCCTCGATCGCGGTTGCCGGAATGCCGAGCTGCTGCGCCTCGATGACCGACCATTTGCCGGTGCCCTTCTGGCCGGCGCGGTCGAGGATGATGTCCACAACCGGCTTGCCGGTCTTCGCATCGTCGGCCTTCAGCACCTCGGCGGTGATCTCGATCAGGTAGGAATTGAGCCTGCCCTTGTTCCATTCGGCGAACACCGGCGCGATCTCCTTGGCCGCCATGCCCAGCCCGTCGCGCAGGATGCCGTAGATCTCGGCGATCATCTGCATGTCGGCATATTCAATGCCGTTGTGGATCGTCTTGACGAAATGGCCGGCGCCGTCCGGGCCGAGCCAGGCCGCGCAGGGCTCGCCCTTGAACTTGGCGGAAATGGCGGTGAGCACGCCTTCGACGCGGCGCCAGGATTCTTCCTTGCCGCCGACCATGATCGACGGCCCGTGGCGCGCGCCTTCCTCGCCGCCGGACACGCCCATGCCGATGAAGGTCAGGCCCGAGCCTTCCAGCTCCTTGAAGCGGCGCATGGTGTCGCGGAAATTGGCGTTGCCGGCGTCGATGATGATGTCGTTGGCGGCAAGTTCGCCGCGCAAGGCCGCGATCTGCTCGTCGACAGGGCTGCCGGCCAGCACCATGATGATGATCGGCCGTGGCGGGCGGATGGCGGCGGCGAGATCGGCCAGGCTCTCGCAGGGCACGATACGGCCGGCGAGATCGCCCGCCTTGGCGATGAAATCGTCGGTGCGCGACGGGGTACGGTTGTAGACCGCGATGCGGTGGCCTTTCTCGGCGATGTTGAGGGCGAGGTTGGAGCCCATCGTACCGAGGCCGATCAGGCCGATTTCGGCTTTTTCCATACTGTCCGTTCCTGTCTGCGAATTTCAATCATGCCGTCTTGGGTCAGGTATGATTGGCCTTCCGGGCCGGCTTCGTCAACAAGCCTGCCGTCGTAGTCCGCCGATACTTCAATCGATTAGGGTCACGGACACGTCGGTTAGAGCATCGTGCTTACCGAAAATCGGGAATCGATTTTCGGTAAGCACGATGCGCAGCTTCAAAGTGCTAGAGCGTCCTTTGCGCGTCCGTTCGGACGCGCGGCGCTCTAGGGACGGATATCGATCGGCCCTTCCAGTTTCACCATCTCGAAATCGGAAACCAGGATGTCGATACGCACGGTCCAGCGGCCGGCGAACGGCACGACGAGGCCGTCGACCCGCCAGGTTCCGTCGCCGGGCTTCATCGCGGCGCGCTTGATCGGCTCGATGCCGGCCTCGGGCCGCGACAGCACCAGCGTCACCTCCTTGGCGTCGAGCGGTCCGAAATCGCCGGTCATGACCATGATGCTGATCGAGACGGGGCCGGCATGGCCGGGAGTGACGGTGACGTCGGCCATCGCCTGCAGCGTCATCATATGGGTGGCGACCGGCTCGGCGGCGGCAATCGCCAGCGCGCGCGGCGGCGGCGTGAAGCGCCAGCCGGCGGCAACGCCGAAGATCGCCACCACGATCATGGTCTCGATCACGACCGAGCGGGCGAGCGCCTTGGCGGCACCGCCCTCGCCGGCCATTGCCAGCGCCGTCCACCGCCAGCGGTTCGCGCCAGCCAGAGCGAACAAAACGGCCAGCAGCGCCAGCTTGATCAGCAGGAGCCTGCCATAGGCGGTATCGACCAGCGCCGACGGCGTCCGCACCTGGACCACGGCGAGCACGACGCCCGCCGCCGCCAGCACCGCCACCACCGGCACAATCACGCGGGAAAAGCGCAACAGGAACGGCTTTGCATTGAGACGGTCCCGCCAAAGTGCAACCGCGAGCGGCACCAGCGCGCCGGCCCAGCCCGCAATGCCGACGCCGTGCAGGAAGACCATGGGACGTGTCAGCCATTGCGGTGCCGCGGCACTGGCGTGACCGCTCGCCGCCAGGGCAACGCCGACCGCGATGAGTGCGGCCGCCGAGAACGGCTTGTCGTCGCCGCGCGGCAGGGCGAGCGACAGAAGCCCGAGCCCGAGCGCGATGATACCGATGAGCACCGCCCAGGCGAAGCTGGTGCCGAAAGCGGTGCGCCAGACGATTGTCTGCGCGATCTGTTCGAGCGGAGCGCCGAGCGCGTCGAGCCCCTGCAGGCCGAGCGACAGTGGCGCGGCCGCCAGCCCAACGAGCAGCATCACCGCAACGAAGCGCTCGCCGTTGCGGCTGCCGCCCGCCAGCCAGGAGATGGCGAAGGCGCCGCCGATGCCGAGAAACAGGCCGAGATAGAGTACGACCTTGGCGGCCCAGATGGCTGGGTGCAGCCGGGCATCGACGATATCGGCGACCACGGGCGCCGCGCTGACCGCGCCGACGGAAAACAACAACGAGCCGCCGACCGGATGGCCGTCGGCCGAGATCACCCGCCAGCTCAGCACATGCGTTCCTTGCGCAAGCGTCTGCGGATTGTCGATCTCGATGGTCTGGCCGTTGCCACGGAACGAAGTCAGCCGCACCGGCGTCCCGTCGGAACGCACCAGCGTCAGGACCAGCGGCGAGACCGGCTCGCTGAAACTGAGCGAGAAGCTGGCCGGGCTTTGCGCCAGCATGGCGCCGTCCGCCGGCTCGGCCTTGACCAGCGAGGCATGCGCCAGCGCGGGGCTGACGCCCTGCCCGATCAGCCAGCCAGCCAGCATGGCGACCGCCGCAAGCATGCGGATGATGCTGGCGAAGCCTCGCGGAAAAACCAACCGTGTCATCGTCCCGACCCCATTGGGCTGGAAGCGGCGCGCCGTTGCCAGCGCGCCGCCCGCCGTCACTTTTTCGGCAACAGCTTGATGCCGGGAGCGGGATGCTCAAGCGCGTCCTCGTCCTGACCGACGGCCGGAATCTCGATCCAGCGCGCGGCAGCACCACCCTCGCATTCCTGCACGACCGGGAAACGCAACGTCTCGCCCACCGGCAGGTCGCCCGTCAGCCGCAGCCTCAGCACGAATTCGTCGTAGAATTCGTCCGGCAGGTTGCCGCCGCTCCAGTTGACCTCGAGCACGCCTTCGGAGACCGCTTCGCCCCACAGCGTGTAGGACTTGGTGTATTTGCCTTTCACCGTTTCCAGTTTCCAGCCGGCCTTCGGCATCGGCTTGGCGTCGATCGCCCCTTCGGGGATCTTGATGCGGACGGCCGTGGTCGCCTTGCCGTCGCAGCCATGCGGCACGCGGAAGACCGCCTTATAGGTGGAATCGACCGGTGCTTCCTTGGTCTCCAGCGAGACATGGGCGAAGGCAGCGACCGTGCCGAAGCCGGCGAAAAAACCGGCGAGTGTTATGGTTCTGAACATGGATATTCCTCTCGAAGAATGGCGATCACCCAACCGGTCAGTTGGCGTGCTCTTCCATCTTCATCCCATTGGCGCCCATCGCCTCGACGGCGAATTCGACCGCAACCGGACCGGCCTTTTCGAAGGTCAGCGTGGCAGCGAACTTTTCGCCCTGTTTCGGCTGCTTCTTCAGGCCGATGAACATCAGGTGGTAGCCGCCGGGGGCAAGCTTCAGCGTGCCGTTGGCCGGAATTTCCACGCCGCCATCCACCTTGCGCATGGTCATGACGCCGTCCTTGACCGTCATTTCATGCAGCTCGGACTTTTCGGAAATGTCGGAAGAAATCGAGACCAGCCTGTCCGGCTGGCTGCCGCTGTTGGTTACGGTGAAATAGCCACCGGCCACCTTGGCGCCGGCGGGTGTGGCGCGCGACCACGGATGTTCGATCTCGAGGCTGCCCGCCTTGAACTCATGCGCCGCCGCCATGTGGACACCGGCAAACAGCAGGGCGAAGGCGAAGATGGCGATGCCGAGGCGATCCCCAAAGGAATGCAAGAGCGAGGCCGACTGGCGATGAGACAGGGTGCGCGCGCGGGCGCGGTCGAAAATACGCATGGGAATGCTCCATGAAGGAAACTCGCACCGTTGCCGGATACGAAAAATAACTATTGCAGGGGAAGCGTGGCGGCGGCTGTCATGCCGTGGTGCCACGATAGCGATCAGGCCACGACCGGGGGCGCGCGCGGATTGCCGGGCGACCAATCGCGGTCGAAACCGAAGACGACGGCCGTCGGAAACACGACGGCGCTGGCCACCAGGGCAAGATCGTTGAACAGCGCGACGGTTTCGGGCGGAGCACCGAAGGCCGTCGAGAACATGGTGCAGCCAAGCACGCAGCAGGATTGCTGATGCTGTTGCGGCTGGTCGCCCGGCGGCAGCTGGGCCGTGCCGTCATGCGTACAGATGACATTGCCGAAAGCGTCGAGCTGGGCTGGATTGGGGCCGGCGCCGGCGGCGAAAGCACCGAGCAGCGATTGCAGGACAAGCACCCACGCGACGGCAAAGGCCGTCGGCATGCTCCATCTGCTGCGCCTGGCGATCACGCTGATGCGCCCTCCCTGTCCGATGCTCAAAGACCTATCATGGGCCGGAGATCGGGAAAATCTCCAAATTGCTGCTGCGGCAACAAGCCCGCACCGCGCAACAAGGCCTTCAGCCTCCGCTTTGGCGGCCCTCCGGCGTGGAATCCAGCAAGGTCTGGCGCGCCGATTTCAAATGCTGGCGGCAGGCGGCCGCGACCTTGACCGGATCGCGCGATTTCAGCGCCGCGATATAGGTCAGGTGTTCGCCCACCGCCGCCTCGTTGCGGCTGCGCTGGCCGGCCTTGTTCCACTGATAGTGGTAGTGGAAGATCATGGCGATGACGTCGTAGAAATCGACGATGAAACGGTTGCGCGACGCGCTGTGGATCAGCCGGTGGAAGCGCTCGTCCAGCTCGGAAAATTCCGGGTAGCGCACGGCGATGTCGCGCTCCAGCGCATGGTGCTCGATTTCCAGTTGCTCAAGATCACTCCAGACGGGGTTGTCGTCAGGCAGAGCGACGAAGGCAGCGGCCGAGCGCAGTTCGAACATCTCGCGGATATCGGCCAGCTCCAGCGCGAAGGCGCGGGTGAACCCCTTCAGCACCCAATGGCTGTTGGGGCGCTTCTCGATCAGGCCGAAGCGGCTGAAACGGATCAGGAATTCGCGCACGCTGGAAGTGCCGACGCCGATGTCGCGGGCGAGTTCCAATTCGTTGATCTGCATGCCGGCCTCGGCGTCCTCGGCCAGCAGGCGCCGCATGAAGGAACGCTCGATGATCTGCGACAGCGAGTCGGTTTCCTGCTCGGGAAAGAAGTCGTCCGGCCGAGGGCTGCGCAGCACCTTCTTGGCGCGCTTGTCCCAGGCGATCAACCCGTTTTCGGCCATGCGGGCGAGGATGCCGCGCACCGTGGTGCGGCTGACGCTGAGCGTGGCACCAAGCTCCGGCTCCGACGGCAGGTTGCTGTTCTCCTCAAGGAGCCGAAGGCAGCGGTTATACGCATCCTTGTAGACGTTGTTGTTCTTCGACATCCTGCCTCACCGCCTGTCTGGCAAGCGCTCCAGCGCATGACCCCGAAAACCGGAAGCGATTTTCGGAAAGGATCATGTGCCGAGTCAAACTGTTGGAACGTCCTTTGCGCGCTCCAATCGAAAATGCCAATTGACGCTCAAATGTTTTTTTACGATAAAAGACATTAGCTGCGGGATTGCCGCTGTCAATCCGGCTGCGACCCAGGACAACCCCAGGAACCGATGCCTTGACCGCCGCCAACTTGATCGTGCTCTCGCCTTCCGACAATGTCGTCGTCGCCAATGGCCGGCTGGAGAAGGATACGCCGCTGCCGGGTGGTGGCGTCACCGCGGACGCGATCGAATCCGGCCACAAGGTTGCGATCCGGCCGATCCCGGCCGGTGCCGCCGTCGTCAAATACGCCCAGGCCATTGGCCGCGCGACGCGCGACATCGCGGCGGGCGAGCATGTGCATTCGCACAATCTGGTGTTCGAGTCCGGCCGCATGCCGGTGGTGCCGCCTTCGGCCCCGCTGGAGGCTACCGACGCCGACAAGACCCGCACCTTCATGGGCTATCGCCGCGCCGACGGCCGGGCCGGAACCCGTAACTTCGTCGGCATCGTCGCCAGCGTCAATTGTTCGGCCACCGTCTGCCACGCCATCGCCGACCAAGCCAACCGCCGCCTGCTGCCGCTCTATCCCGGCATCGACGGTTTCGTGCCGATCGTGCACGGCCAGGGCTGCGGCATGAGCGCCACCGGCGACGGTATGATGGTTCTGCACCGCACGCTGGCCGGCTATGCGCGGCATCCCAATTTCGGCGGCGTGCTGATGGTCGGGCTCGGCTGCGAGGTCAACCAGCTGACTCTCTACGGCCAGAAAGGCGTCGCCGCCGGCAAGCGCCATTTCAACATCCAGGACGCCGGCGGCTCGCGCAAGTCGGTCGAGAAGGCGATGGGTGTGCTGACCGAGATCGCCGAGGAAGTCGGCAAGCTGAAACGCGAGCCCATCCCTGTCTCCGAGATCGTCGTCGGCCTGCAATGCGGCGGCTCGGACGGCATGTCCGGCATCACCGCCAATCCGGCGCTGGGCGCGGCTGTCGATCTGCTTGCCGGTGTCGGCGGCATCGGCATCCTTTCCGAAACCACCGAGATTTATGGTGCCGAGCATCTGCTTGCCTATCGCGCGGCGACGCCCGAGATCGCCACCAAGCTCGACGGGTTGATCAAGTGGTGGGAGAACCACACCGCCATGCATGGCGCCTCGATCGACAACAACCCCTCGCCCGGCAACAAGCGCGGCGGGCTGACCACCATTCTCGAAAAGTCTCTCGGCGCCGTCGCCAAGGGCGGCCAGACGCCGCTCAACGGCGTCTTCGCCTATGCGGAAAAGGTCACCGGCAACGGCCTCGTCTTCATGGACACGCCCGGCTACGATCCGGTCTCGGCAACGGGCCAAGTGGCGGGCGGCGCCAATGTGATCGTCTTCACCACCGGGCGCGGCTCCTGCTTCGGCAGCCACCCGACACCGTCGATCAAGGTCGCCACCAACACGACGCTCTTTACGGCCATGGAAGAGGATATGGACGTCAATTGCGGCGTCATCGCCTCGGGCGACAAGACCATCGCCGCGATGGGTCGTGAAATCTTCGAGCTGATCATCGAGACAGCTTCGGGCAAGAAGACCAAGAGCGAGGAATTCGGCTACGGCGACAATGAATTCGTGCCCTGGCATCTCGGCGCGACATTGTAGGCTTCGACAAGCAGCGGATGGCCGATCAACGGCCACGAATGGGAGCTCGTGCATGAAGACCCGCCGTATCGGCAACACCAGGCTTGATGTCACCGAAATCAGTTTCGGCGGCGCCTCGTTGGGCAATCTCTACCAGGCGGTGCCGAATACGGACGCGGAGGCGGTCCTCGACACCGCGTGGTCTTATGGCATCCGCTATTACGACACCGCGCCACATTACGGTTTCGGCCTGTCGGAACGTCGCTTCGGCGACTATCTGCGCACCAAGCCACGCGACAGCTACGTGCTGTCCACCAAGGTCGGCCGGCTGCTGAAACCGGTGCCCGAGGACCAGGTGCCGAAACTGGGCTTCGTTGACCCGCTGCCCTTCAAGCTTGACTATGACTACAGCTATGACGGCATCATGCGTTCGGTCGAATTCAGCTATGCGCGGCTCGGCCTGAACCGCATCGACATCCTCTATGTCCACGACATCGGCGTCTACACGCATGGCGTCGAGCTGACCAAGGTACATCTCAGCCAGTTGCTGGGCGGCGGCATCAAGGCACTGGAGGAGCTGAAATCGGCCGGTGTCATTTCCGCCTACGGGCTTGGTGTCAACGAGGTCGAGATCTGCCTGGAAGTGATGCGCCGCGCGCCGCAGGACTGCATCCTCCTGGCCGGGCGCTATTCGCTGCTCGACCGTTCAGCCGAGGCCGAACTTCTGCCGCTGTGCCGCGAAGCCGGCACCTCGCTGGTTATCGGCGGCGTCTTCAACTCCGGCATCCTGGCAACCGGCGCCAAAGCGGGCGCGAATTTCGACTACGGCCCGGCATCGCCGGACATCCTGTCGAAGGTCTCGGCGATGGAAACGATCGCCAGCAAGGCCGGCTATCCGCTGGCGACGGCGGCGCTGCAATTTCCCCTGCATGACCCGGCGGTGGCGACAGTGCTGATCGGCACCGCCAAGGCATCCAGCCTGAAGCGCAATATGGAACTGCTCGGGATCGACGTTCCCCGGCAAGACTTCGAGGCCTACCGCCCGCATGTGACGGTGCAATCGCCGCTGACGGGAGCCGTGCGCGAATGAGACGATTTTTGCCCCGCGCCCGGATGGATGGCGTAGCATCGAAGACCCGCCGTCCCGCCATGCGGACAGGCATTGCCATGGAGATCGCCTGATGCTGCGCGGCATTCACCCGCTTCTGGGACCGGACCTGCTGCATGCATTGCGCACCATGGGTCATGGCGACGAGATCGTCATCGCCGACGGCAATTTTCCGGCAAGCACGCTGGGACCGAAGGTCGTGCGCGCCGACGGGCTTGGCGGCGAGGAACTGCTGGAGGCGATCCTCACCCACATGCCGCTCGACACCTACGCGCCGGCCGCCGCTTTCCGCATGGCGGTGGTGGAAGACCCTGACCGCCTTCCCATCATCTGCCGGTCCTACCAGGGCATCGTCGACCGGCTGGCGGGTGCCTTCGTCGTCGCGCCGCTCGAGCGTTTTGCTTTCTACGAACGCGCGGCCAAGGCCGCCTATATCGTGGCGAGCGGCGAGCGCGCCGCCTATGCCAACATCCTGCTGAAGAAGGGGGTGCTTCATTCGGACGGCGGCTGAGCATTCATGCAGAAGACCGCTGGGCCGCGGACCTGAATTGGAATAAGCATTCCGCATTGACCTTGATTTGGAATTGATGCTTCATATCAAAATGGAAGCGGTGCGGAACGGGTTAAGGGAGGCGCCATGCTTGCAAGAACAGTTCTGATCCACTAAAAACCAATTGCTGTTTTTTATCGATAAAGTCCTGATTGGACATCGCCTATCCAGCAAGGACTTCGCGTAATCGACCGGGCGACTTTGGGAGGAAGCCTATGAAATTCGTGAAAAGCATGATCAACCGCCGGACAGTCGTGGCGCTTGCCGCCGCGTCGATGCTGGCCGGTGCATTCCACACGGTGCCGGCAACCGCTGCCGAAACCACCATTCCGATCATCGTGAAGGACACCACCTCCTTCTATTGGCAGATCGTCATGGCCGGTGCCCGCAAGGCCGGTAAGGACCTCGGCGTCAACGTGCCGGAGCTCGGCGCGCAGGCCGAAACCGACGTCAACGGCCAGATTTCGATCCTCGAAAACGCCGTTGCCGGCAATCCGGCCGCCGTCGTGATCGCCCCGACCGAGGCCAAGGCGCTCGGCAAGCCGATCGACGAAGCCGCCAAGAAGGTGAAGATCATCGGCATCGACTCCTCGGCCGACTCGAAGGCCTTCACCTCGTTCCTGACCACCGACAACAAGGTCGGCGGCCAGGTGGCGGCAGACGGCCTTGCCGCGGCAATCGGCGCGGCCAATGGCGGCAAGGTCGAAGGCAAGGTGGCGATCATCACCGCACTGCCCGGCGCCGGCTCGCTTGAGCAGCGCCGCGAGGGCTTCCTCGCGCAGGTCAAGGCCAAGTATCCCGGCCTCACGGTGGTCGCCGACAAATATGCCGACGGCCAGGCAACCACCGGCCTCAACATCGCGACCGACCTGATCACCGCCAATCCGGACCTGAAGGGCATCTTCGCGTCCAACCTGATCATGGCGCAGGGCGTTGGCCAGGCGATCGCCGAGAACAAGCTTTCCGGCAAGGTCGGCCTGATCGGCTTCGACAGCGACGAGAAGCTGATCAAGTTCCTCAATGACGGCGTCATCTCCGGCCTCGTCGTGCAGGATCCGTACCGGATGGGTTATGACGGCATCAAGACCGCGCTCGCCGCCTCCAAGGGCGAGAAGGTCGAGGCTTTCGTCGACACCGGCGCCAACCTCGTCACCAAGGCGAACATGAAGGAGCCCAAGATCGACGCGCTCCTCAATCCGAAGCTGAAATAGGCTCTCGGGTCGTTTCCGGGGCCGTCGCGGCCCCGGAAACACGCGCCGGAGGTCAAGAAGACTTCGGACGCGCAACTTCCAACCGGGATTGCCCGTCGCAGAGGCCGGGCTTCGTAGCCGAGCTACAATTTTGCCAAGGGCCTGCGAAAAACCTGTTCCGGCTCAAGGTCCATGCGTTAGGCTACCCTTAGCGTGCCAATCGGGAGGATTGTCATGACGTCAGCGGCATTGCACCAGCATCCTGCCCCGGAACTGGAACCGGGCAAGGTGATCCTGGAACTGCGCGGTCTGGAAAAGCGATATCCCGGCACCCACGCGCTGAAGCCGATCGACCTGGCTTTCAGGGCGGGCGAGATTCACGCCATCGTCGGCGAGAACGGCGCCGGCAAATCGACGCTCATCAAGCTCCTGACCGGCGTTATGCCGCGCACCTCCGGAGACGTGATCTGGGAAGGCGCACCCGTGGCGCTTGCCACGCCGCATGAAGCGATGGCCCTTGGCATCAACGCCGTGCACCAGGAAGTGGTGCTGTGCCGCCATCTCACCGTCGCGGCCAACATGTTCCTTGGCGAAGAGAATGTCCGCTACGGCCTCCTGCAGCAGCGCGCGATGGTCCGCGACGCGCAGAAGATCATCAGCGATCTCGGTTTCAACCTGCCGGCCCATGTCGTGCTGGGCGGTCTTACCATCGGCCAGCAGCAGCTGATCGCCGCCGCCCGCGCCACCGTGCGTGGCACCAAATTCCTGATCTTCGACGAACCCACCGCCTACCTGACCCGCAAGGAGGCCGACCAGCTTTTCGCGCTGATCCGCCGCCTCAAGGCGGAAGGCGTGACCATCATCTATATCAGCCACCGCATGGAAGAGGTTTTCGAACTCGCCGACCGCGTATCGGTGCTGCGCGACGGCACCTATGTCGGCACCCGCGACATCAAGAAAACCGACGAAGCCGAGTTGGTGCGGATGATGATCAACCGCACCATCGAACAGATCTACCACAAGGACCAGTTCCCTGCCGGCAGGGTGATCCTCGAAACCAGACAGCTTTCCGGCAAGGGTTTCGAGAATGTCTCCATGACCGTGCGGGAGGGCGAGATCGTCGGCCTCTACGGTCTCGTCGGTGCCGGACGTAGCGAGTTCGTCACCGCCGTCTACGGTCGCCATCCGAAATCCTCCGGCACCATCCTTTGGGACGGCAAGGAGGTCAATGTCCGCTCCGAGAACGATGCGATCAAGCTCGGCATGGCGCTGGCGCCGGAAAGCCGTCGCGACCAGGGCTTGTGCCTCAACCTGCCGGTCGGCCTGAACCTCAACCTGCCGATCTACAAGCGCATCAGCAAGAACCTGCTGATCTCGGGCAGCGAGGAGGCCAAACATGCCGAGCAGCAGATCGCCGGCCTGCGCATCAAGACACCTGGGCGGCAGGCGCTCGCCTCCAGCCTGTCCGGTGGCAACCAGCAGAAGATCGTCATCGGCAAGTGGCTGAACCACGGCGCCAAGCTGTTCATCTTCGACGAGCCGACGGTCGGCGTCGATGTCGGCACCAAGGCGGAGATCTACCGGCTGTTCTCGACGCTGTTGTCGAAAGGCGCCGGCATCATCCTGATCTCGTCCTATCTGCCCGAAGTATATGAATTGGCCGACACGCTGCACGTTTTCCGCCGTGGCAAGCTGGTCGGCACGCACGGATTCCACACGGCCAGCCATGAGGACATCCTGACCGAGGCATTGGCCGAGAAACAAGAAAAACCGGGAGGACAAATATGAGCACCGAGGCGATCCCCGCTGAAAAGCCGAAACGCAACTACAATGCGTTGTTTGGCCTGACGCTGCTGGCGCTGCTGGTGCTGTTGTGGGTTCTGCTGTCCTTCTCGACATCGAGCTTCGCCACTGCCAACAACATCTCCAACCTGCTGCGCCAGGGCTCGATGATCGCCATCCTGGCGGTCGGCCAGACCTTCGTCATCATCACCGGCGGCATCGATCTTTCCGTCGGCGCGGTGGTGGGTTTCGCCACGGTGACGACGGCGATGCTGATCAATTCCGGGCTGCCGGTGTTCCTCGCCATCCTGATC
The DNA here is from genome assembly GCF_052115345.1 of Mesorhizobium sp. 2RAF21. Classification (NCBI taxonomy): domain Bacteria; kingdom Pseudomonadati; phylum Pseudomonadota; class Alphaproteobacteria; order Hyphomicrobiales; family Phyllobacteriaceae; genus Mesorhizobium; species Mesorhizobium sp. 2RAF21. The sequence goes on from NZ_JBFRGM010000033.1 coordinate 12,961, forward strand.
ACGCTGCTCATCGGCGTGGCCATCGGCCTCTTCCACGGTTTCGGCATCGTCAAGATGGGCCTGCCGCCCTTCATCATCACGCTGGCCACGCTCACGTCACTACGCGGCATCGGCCTCTTGATGACCAATGGCAATTCGATCTCGATCAACAACGACGCCTTCCAGGAATTCTCGCGCGGCTCCTTTGTCGGCATCCCCAATTTGTTCTGGATGGTGATCCTGGTCGGCGTGCCGGCCTATGTCTTCCTGCACCACACCAGATGGGGCCGCTACCTGTTCTCGGTCGGCTCCAATGCCGAGGCAGCGCGGCTTTCCGGCGTCAATGTCCAGCGCACCATCTATATGGCCTACACGCTGTCGGGCCTGTGCGCGGCCTTTGTCGGCGTGCTGCTGGCTTCCCGCATCGGCATCGGCAATCCGACCCAGGCCGAAGGCTGGGAGCTGCAGGCCATCGCGTCGTCGGTGATCGGCGGCACCTCGCTGTTCGGCGCCATCGGCTCGGTGCACGGGCCGCTGCTCGGCGCTTTCATCCTCGCCACCATCAACAACGGCGCCAACCTGCTCAACGTCAACGCCTTCTGGCAGCGCGTCATCACCGGCGCGCTGATCATCGTCATCGTCTATTTCGACGGCTTGAGACGCCGCGGCGGCAAGTAGCCATGAAAAAGGCCCGCGCCATATGAGGCGCGGGCCTTTCCAACAATTGGCTTTCGTCTCGTCCTGTTCAGGCTTTGAGCAAAGCCTCCACCGAGGCTGCGATCGCCAGGAGACGGCGGTCATCCCCATTGCGGGCGACCAGCATCAGGCCGGACGGCAGCCCCGTGCCCGGCATGGGCAGTGAGATTGCGCACTGGTCGAAATAGTTGAAGACCTCGGTGTTGCGCAGCAAAAGCCCTTCCATGCGATCGTCGAACTTTGGATCGGCCATCACCGCTTCGATCAAGGGTGCCGCGACCGGCACGGTCGGCAGCGCCAGCACATCGAAATCCTCGGCCCTGCGATCCATCTCGACAATGTGTTCGGCGCGGCTGCGCATGGTGCGGATATAGATCGGCACGGGTGCCTTGGCGTAGCGCGCCAACGGCAAGCTGACATGCGGATCGACTGGAACGTCGGTGCCGGCCGCCAGCCAGTCGGCATGAATGGCGGCACCTTCCATGCCGGCGATGGAGCCATATTGGGTCGCCTCGTTCATCGCATCGATGAGGTCGTCGATGGCAATGTCGAAGATCCGCGCGCCGGATCGCTCCAACTTGCCGACAGTCGCCTCGAACGCCTGCGCGATCGGCTCTTCGGTGTCACGGAAGAGATGCCCGCGCGGAATGCCGACGCGCAGGCCGTCAAGCCGGGCGGGAACGAGCGGCGTTGGCTCCTCGCCAGCCATAATTGCGTCGGCAGCCGCGCAATCGGCAACCGTGCGCGCCAGCGGCCCGAGCGAATCCAGCGCGAAGGACAGCGGAAAGGCACCTTCCAAGGGTACGCGGCGCGCGGTCGGCTTGAAGCCGACGACGCCATTCAGAGCGGCGGGAATGCGGATCGAGCCGCCGGTGTCGGAACCGATGGAAATGACACTGGTGCCTTCGCCCACCGACACGCCGGCGCCGGAGGAAGACCCGCCGGGAACACGCGCCGGGTCAGCGGCATTGCCCGGCGTGCCGTAATGCGGGTTCAGCCCGAGCGCGGTGAAGGCGAACTCGGTCATGTTGGTCTTGCCGATGATGACCGCGCCGGCCTGACGCAGGCGCTGCACGACGGACGCATCGCGTTCGGCGGCGGCGGCAGTGCGCCGGAGCAGCGAGCCGGCCAGCGTCGGCTCGCCAGCGACATCGAGCAAATCCTTGATCGAGACGATCGTGCCGTCGAGCGGGCCGAGCGATACACCAGCCTTGCGCCGAGCATCCGCCGCATCGGCGGCCGCGCGCGCGGCCTCGGGATAAAGCCTGGTGAATACGCGCTCGTCGGCGGCGCGGGCGGCCAAACGCGAAAGAACGGCTTCAAGACGGTCGCGGACGGAAGACATCGACACGGCACCTCGTTTTGACGAATTGGCTGGGTCTGCTGTCTCACGCAGCCCACCAAACCGCAACGTCCCTTGCCGACATCCACGCTGGTCCAGCGGATGGAAATTTCAACGCCAGGGCCGTTTGCGCCAATTCCTTCTCTGGCGAAACGCCGGACAAAGTCCATAATCCGCGCCGTTGGGATGGGCGGATCGGGAGCTCGTCCGGAATTTGCAAGCTCACGGCAGTGGGCGGTTTGGCGGGGAGTTCAGTCATGTCGGATTTCAGCATCACCAGGCGTTCGGTGCTTTCAGGCGCGGCCCTGCTGCTCGCCTCCACGGCCCTGCCGACGATCGGCTGGGCGCAGGAGCCGAAGAAGGGCGGACGCCTGACGGTTGCCGCCGATTCCGAGCCGCGCAACCTGAACCCGGCGATCGTCGCCTCCAACGGCGTCTTCTTCATTTCGTCCAAGATCGTCGAGCCGCTCGCCGAAGCCGACTATGAAGGCAAGGATGGGCTAAGCCCTCGCCTCGCCGTCAGCTGGGAGGGCTCGGAAGACGGAAAATCGGCCACCTTCAAATTGCGCGAAGGCGTGACCTGGCACGACGGCAAGCCGTTCACCTCGGCCGACGTCGCCTTCTCCGCGCTGCAGATATGGAAACCGCTGCAGAACCTCGGCCGCGTCGTCTTCAAGGATCTGGAAGCTGTCGAAACGCCGGACGAACACACCGCCGTCTTCAAATTCGCCAAACCGACGCCGTTCCAGCTGATCCGCAACGCGCTGCCGGCGCTGACCAGCGTCGTGCCCAAGCACATCTATGAGAACGGCAAGATCGAGGAGAACCCGGCCAATGCCGCGCCGGTCGGCACCGGCCCGTTCAAATTCGCCGAATACAAGGCCGGCCAATACTACCGGCTGACCAGGAACGACAGCTATTGGGGCAAGAGCGAGCCTTATCTGGACGAGATCGTCTATCTAGTGCTGCCGGACCGCTCGGCGGCCGCCAACGCGCTGGAAGCCGAGCAGATCCAGCTCGCCGCCTTCTCGGCAGTGCCGCTGGCCGATCTTGCCCGCATTGCCAAGGTGCCGGGCCTCAAGGTCGTCACCAAGGGCTACGAGGGGCTGACCTATCAGTTGGTGGTGGAAATCAACCATCGCCGCAAGGAACTGGCCGACCTCAAGGTACGACAGGCCATCGCGCACGCCATCGACAAGGACTTCGTCGTCAAGACGGTTTTCCTCGGCTATGCCGAGACCGCCAGCGGGCCGGTGCCGAAGAACGATAAGCAGTTCTACACCGCCGAAGTGCCGGCCTACGCCTTCGATGTCGCCAAGGCCAACGCGCTGCTCGACGAGGCCGGCTACAAGCGCGGCGCCGACGGCACCCGCTTCAAGCTGAAGCTTCTGCCAGCACCCTATTTCAACGAGACCAAGCAATTCGGCGACTATCTGCGCCAGGCACTCGCCGCCATCGGCATTGACGCGGAACTGGTCAACAACGATTCCGCCGCGCATATCAAGGCGGTCTACACCGACCACGCCTTCGATCTCGCGGTGGGCCCGCCGGTGTTCCGCGGCGACCCGGCGATCTCCACCACCATCCTGGCGCAGAGCGGCATTCCCGACGGCGTGCCCTTCTCCAACCAGGGCGGCTACAAGAATGCCGGGATCGACGCGCTTATCGCCAAGGCGGCCGGAACACTGGACACCAAGGCGCGTACCGACCTCTACAAGGAATTCCAGAAGAAGGTGGCCGAGGATCTGCCCTTCATCAACGTTGCCGACTGGACCTTCATCTCGGTCGCCAATGAAAGTGTCGGCAACATCGCCGACAATCCGCGCTGGGCTGTGTCCAACTGGGCGGACGCCTGGGTGGCGAAGTAGGTCCCATCGGCGCTTGAGGTCGGCAGCCGCTCGCGGATAAGCTCGGCGGCTGTGACCTCGGTGTCTTTGCACCCATGAACCGTGCCCTGCTTCTCTTGCGCCGACGCCTCGTCGGCTCCGTCTTCGTGCTTCTGATCGTTGTTGTCGGCACCTTCCTGCTGCTTGAGGCGGCTCCCGGCGACGCGGTCGATGCCTATGTCGTTTCGACCGGCGGCGACGCTGGATTGGTCGAAGCGCTGCGCCAGCAATGGGGCCTCGACCAGTCCGCTGTGACGCGGCTTGCCAGTTATCTTTGGGCGTTACTGCATTTCGACCTCGGCCACTCGGTCGCCTTCTCGCGACCGATCCGCGACGTCATTTTCGAACGTTTGCCGGTGACGTTGCTGCTGATGGGCAGCGCCACCGCCCTGTCCTTCGGCCTCGGTTCGGCGTTGGGCATCTATGCCGGCGCACGGCCCGGCAGTTTTCTAGACCGTTTTCTGTCGACCGCTTCGCTCGCCCTTTATGCGGTGCCCGGTTTCTGGCTGGCGCTGGTGCTGGTCATCGTCTTTGCCGTCGATCTGCGCTGGTTCCCGATCGCCGGCTTCGAGACGGTGGCTTCCGGCAAGACCGGTTTCGCCCGCGCCGCCGACATAACCAACCACCTCGTTCTGCCGGTGACGTCGCTCGGGCTCATCTATCTGGCGCTTTACCTGAGAATGATGCGCGCCGGCATGGCAGAGGTGTGGCGGCTGGATTTCGTGCGCGCCGCCCGCGCCAGAGGACTTTCCCGCCGGCGCATCGTGCTCGCCCATGTCGCGCGCAATGCGTTGCTGCCGCTGGTCACCATGCTCGGCCTGCAGTCCGCCCAGATGCTGGGCGGCAGCGTCGTCATCGAAAGCATCTTTTCGGTGCCCGGCCTCGGCAAGCTGGCGCAGGAGGCGGTGGCATTGCGCGACACGCCGCTGTTGCTCGGCATCATTCTGGTGAGTGCCGTTCTGGTCATTCTCATCAACCTTCTGGTCGACATCGCCTATGCCTTCCTCGATCCGCGCGTCGGTGCCAGCGAGGCTGGTGCATGAGGCGGCTGGCGAACACACCGGAAGCGTTGGTTGGGCTCGGCATCCTGGCGCTGCTGGCAACGATGGCGCTGACGGCGCCGCTGCTGTTTCCGGGCGATCCGCTGGCCATCAAGGGCGCACCGTTGCTGCCGCCTTTCCAGGATTGGGCGCTGCCGCTCGGCACCGACAGGCTGGGGCGAGACGTGATGGCGGAACTCTTCCACGGCGCTCGCACGTCGCTGGCCGTCGGGCTTGCCGCGGCGGCGGCGGCGATTGCCGTCGGCGCGGTGATCGGCACCTTGGCCGGCTTTGCCGGCGGTATCGTCGACGAAGCGCTGATGCGCATCACCGACGCCTTCCAGACCGTGCCTTCCTTCCTGCTGGCCCTGGCCTTCGTCAGCGTCGTCGGGCCGTCGCTGGCCGTCGTCGTCATCGCCATCGCGCTGTCGGCCTGGACCGGCCCGGCGCGCGTCGCCCGCGCCGAGGTTCTGTCGATCCGCGAACGCGATTTCGTCGCCGGCGCGCGTGTCATCGGCATGCGCCCGCTGGAGATCGCGCTGCGCGAAGTCCTTCCCAATGCCCTGCCGCCGGTGCTGGCGCTGTCGTCGGTGATCGTCGCGTCGGCAATCCTCATCGAGGCTGCCTTGTCCTTCCTCGGCCTAGGCGACCCCAACCGCGTCACCTGGGGCGGCATGATCGCCGAGGGCCGCACGGTTCTGCGCTCGGCTCCCTTTCTGTCGATCGTCCCTGGCATCGCCTTGGTGCTGACCGTGCTTGGCGTCTACCTCGCCGGGGAAGGCATTGTCGAAGGCACGGCCGTCAGGAAGGGCCTGTCGTGACCGCCCCGCTCGTCTCGATCCGCGACCTGTCGGTCAGCTACCGGCGCGACGGTGCGCCCTCGCTTGCCGGCATCGATCTCGACATCGCCGCCGGCGAGCGGCTGGCCATCATCGGCGAAAGCGGTTCCGGCAAGAGCACGCTGGCGCTGGCCATTGCCGGGTTGTTGCCGCTCACGGCAAAAGTGGACGGTGCGATCCTGTGGTCGGGGCAGTCACGCGTGCCGACTGGCGGCCGCGACATCGGCTTCGTTTTCCAGGACGCCGCCGCCAGTCTCGACCCGGTGATGGCGATCGGCCGGCAGGTGGCGGAGGTGGCCCGCGCGCATCTTGGCCTGTCATGGGCGGATGCCGAAAACCGCGCGCTCGACCTCTTGCGCCGGGTGAAATTGCCAAACCCGGAAACGGTGCTGCACGCCTTTCCGCACCAGCTGTCCGGCGGCCAGAAGCAGCGGGTTGCGATTGCCGCAGCAATCGCCGCCAGCCCCAAATTGCTGATCGCCGACGAAGCAACCAGCGCGCTCGACACCATCGTCCAGGCCGAGATCGTTGCACTGATCCGGCAATTGGTGAGCGAGGATGGCATGGCGCTGCTGTTCGTCAGCCACGACATCGCGCTCGCCGCCGAACTGGCAGACCGGATCGCCGTCTTCAGCAATGGCAAGATGGTCGAACTGGGAAGCGCGGACGCGGTCATCCAGGCACCTGCGCATGCCTATACGAAAAAGCTGCTCGCCGCCCATATCGGGCTCGACGCGACGCCGATGATCCCGACGACGGAGCATGGCCATGTCTGAGCCGCTGCTTGTCGTCTCGGGCCTGAGCAAACGGTTCCGACGCGGGGCAGTAAGCGTCGCCGCCGCCGACGATATTTCCTTCTCGATTGCTCCGGGCGAGACGCTGGCGCTCGCCGGCCCCTCGGGCTCCGGCAAATCGACCATCGCGCGACTGATCCTGCGGCTGATCGAGCCGGATGCCGGCCAGGTAACATTCGAGGGCGAGGATTTCCTGGCCCTGCGTGGAGCGGCGCTGCGCGCGAGGCGGGCGCGGCTGCAAATGGTGTTCCAGGACCCGCTCGCCGCGCTCAACCCCCGCGCCACGGTGGCGCGCGTGCTGGATGACCCGTTGCGCATCCATGGACTTGCTGGCCGCAGCGAGCGGCCAAACCGCATCGCCGCCCTGCTCGAGCGTGTCGGCCTGTCGCCCGATCTGGCTCATCTACACATTCATGAGATTTCCGGCGGCCAGCGCCAGCGCGTGGCGATCGCGCGCGCCATAGCCACCAAACCGTCGCTGATCGTGCTGGACGAAGCCGTCTCGGCGCTGGACGTTTCAGTGCGTGGCCAGATCCTCGAATTGCTGCTCGATCTGCAACGCGAGGAACGCATCGCCTATCTGTTCGTTTCCCACGACCTTGGCGTGGTGCGTGCCTTCGCGCATCGCATCATCCTTCTGGATGGCGGGCGCATCGCCGAGCAGGGCGACGCTCGTGCCGTCATCGACAATCCGCACTCCAACATAGGCAAGGCGCTTGTTGCCGCCGCGCCGAAGTTGACCAGAAAAGCCACGCAGGACGCCTCATGACCGACCCCGACGCCAGAGCGGAGAAACTCGCGCGCGAGCTCGATTCCGCCTTCCGCAACCGTGCCGATCTCTACCGGCTGATGTTGGAAGAACTGACGGCCGAATTGGACGCCGAACAGGCCGAGGCGATCATGGTTCGCGCCATCGAAAAACGTGGCCAGGAAGTTGCAACGACAGCTTTCTCACGCTTCGGTCCCAACGATGCGCGCGCCATCGGCGAGGCCTTTCTGGCGGTCAGCCCGGATGACGGGAGGATGTATCCGACCGATATCGAGCGCGCGGCGGACCGCATCGCCTTCAAGGTGAAGCGCTGTCCGCTGAAAGACGCCTGGGTGGAAGCCGGCGTCGGCGAGGAACGGCTGGCGACGCTCTGCCGTATAGCCGGCGCCTTCGACCGCGGCCTGTTCGAGGCGACGGGCGTGCGCTTCGACAACGTCACCTGGACGCCCGGTCATGGCAGCGGCTGCTGCCACATCGCGCTGACCAATCGCGACGCGGCCTGAGCCGGCCTTGCCGCCTATTTCTTGCTGGCTTGCCTGAGCTCCACCCGGCGGATCTTGCCGGAGATAGTCTTGGGCAGCGCGTCGACGAACTCGATCTCGCGCGGATATTTGTAGGGCGCGGTGAGGTTACGGCAGAAATCCTGGATGTCGCGCGCCAACTCGTCCGACGGCGCAAAACCCTTGGCGAGGATGACATAGGCCTTGACGATCTGCCCGCGCGTCGGGTCCGGCTTGCCCACCACCGCGCTTTCGGCGACCGCCTTGTGTTCGATCAGCGCGCTTTCGACCTCGAACGGGCTGATGCGATAGCCGGCCGACGAGATCAGGTCGTCGGAACGGCCGACGAACCAGAGATAGCCATCCTTGTCTCTCCGGGCGGTGTCGCCCGTATAATACCAGCCATGGCGGAACGAGGCGGTGTCGAGTGCCTTGCCGGTGTAGTAGCCGTGGAACAGGCCGCCCGGATAAGGATCGGTGATCCTGACCGCGATATGGCCGACCTCCTCGTCGGGCAATCGTTTGCCGTCATCGTCGACGACATCGACATCGTAGCCCGGCACCGGCTTGCCCATCGAACCGAAACGCACCTCCTCGCCCGGGAAATTGGCGACGATGTTGATGGTCTCGGTCTGGCCATAACCGTCGGCGATGGTGGTGCCGGTCGCCTCCTTCCAGATGCGCATCACCTCGGGATTAAGCGGCTCGCCGGCACCCAGCGAGCGGCGCAGGCTGGAAAGATCGTAGCGTTTCAGATCCTGCTGCGCGAACAGCCGGTAGACGGTGGGCGGTGCGCAGAAGGTCGAGACCTTGAGCTTGCCGATCAGCTTCAGATGCATGTCGGCATCGAAGGCGCCGTCGCCATTGTAAAGCACGGCCGGCGTGCCGAGCATCAATTGCGGAAACAGGATGCCCCAGGCGGCCTTGGCCCAGCCCGTATCGGTGAGCGACCAGTGCACGTCGCCGGGCCTGAGATCCATCCAGAACAACCCGGTCGCCACATGCGCCAGCGCATAGCCGTGGTCGCGTGGCACCATCTTCGGCAGCGAGGTGGTGCCGGAGGTGAAATAGGCCATCATCATGTCGGTGGAACGTGTCGGCGGAAATGCCGAGCGGTCCAGTTGCGGCGACGCCTCGGCGAGCAGCTTGTCGAGCGACAGCCAGCCTTCGCGTTCGCCGTCGACGACGATGAAAGTCCGCAGCGTCGGGCATTCGGCACGGATCTGGTCGACCTTGGCGCAGTGCTCGGAGGTGACGATGACCGCCGTGGCCTTGGAATGGTTGATCCGGTAGGCGAGGTCATGCGCGGTGAGCAGGTTGGTGCCGGGCATCGAAACCACGCCCGCCTTCATGCAGCCGAACAGAACCGTGTACCAGGCCGGCACGCGGCCGATGACGACGCAGGCAAAGTCCCCGGCCACGACGCCCAGCTGGCGCAATGCATTGGCAAGGCGGTTCGAGCCTTGCGAAAGCTGCGAATAGGAAATGCGCTGGATCGCCTCGCCATCTCGCGAGACGGCGATCACCGCCGTGCGGTCGTCACGCTGGGCCCAGTCATCGATCACGTCGAAGGCGAAGTTGAAATGCTCCGGCGCGGGCAAGCGAAATTCCGCGCGCGCCTTCGCATAGCTGCGGTCGACCGTCGAAAAATCCATCCTCTCCTCCGCGATGGCAATGCAACGTCCGGCGCATCACATAGCGCGGACGAGCTTAGGAAGCCATCGAACCAAAGGCTATAGGCGGCTTCACGTCCATCGGCTGAGGATATTGTATTTCGACAACCAAAGCTCGCTATGCACAAGGAGGAAATCTTTGATGACGAAACGGACAGGCCGAACCCGCTGCAATGGCACCGCGAGGCCACTGTAGAAGAGCGTGACATGTGGGTTGAAACCCAGGTTCGCTTTCAGGCCATTGCGTATCATCGCATCACCGAGATGACGTTGTAGGTCGACAAGCTCTGGGCTGCCTCCGAGCAAGACAGTCGCGCGGTTCCCGGGCCTGCTATGGGGAAAAGTAACGACGTGGTCGAAGCAAACTTCGAAGGGCTGCAATTTTATCGAATCTGCCGCGCGCGATGCAGCAAAGATGAACTTGTCGCGCAGCCGTCTGAAGTCTCCTACCAGATGAAGTGAGATATGCAGGCGTCCATATCTCAGCAATTTCGCCTGGATACCGTATTGGTCGAGCAGCCCTGAGGCTACCCCGACAGCCGATGCGGCACTGGCGACTTCCAGAAGCAGCATGAAGATGAGTCGTTCGGGTTTTCGCGGCCGTGGCGGATAGGGTCCGCCGAGGTCGAATTCAAGCTGAGTGGTCATGATGCGCACTCCCTGAAAATCGAAAGCACGCAGACTAGAACAAATCAAGAACATTCGCAAGCGCGATCCCGAAGGACCGCGCTTGCGCCGCCAGCCCCCTACGCCAGCGAAATCCAGGCGGTCTTCAGGTCCGAATATTTGTCGAAGGCGTGCAGCGACTTGTCCCGCCCGAAACCGGACTGGCCGAAACCGCCGAGCGGCACGGTCAGGTCCGCCCCGCCATAGGTGTTGACGTGCACCACCCCGGCGCGGACGGCGCGCACCATGCGATGCGCCTTGGCGAGGTTCGACGTCCACACCGCCGAGGCGAGCCCATAGACCGTCCCATTGGCGAGCCGCACGGCTTCCGCCTCGTCCTCGAAACGCTGCACGGCAAGCACGGGGCCGAACACTTCCTCGCGGGCTACAGTCATATTGGGGCCGACGTCGCCGAAGATAGTCGGCTCCATATAGTAGCCGCCGGTCTCCTCGCGGATACGCTGGCCGCCGGCGACCAGCGTCGCGCCATCGTCGAGCGCCGTCGCCACATGGCCAAGGTTCTTCTTGAGTTGTTCGATGCTGGAGACCGCGCCGATGTCCGACTTCACGTCGAGCGGATCGCCCACCTTCATCTTGGCGGTCGCGGCGACCAGCTTTTCGACGAAGGCGTCGTAGATCGAGGATTGCACCAGCAGGCGCGAGCCCGCCACGCAGACCTGGCCGGCATTGCGGAAAATACCGTTGGCCGAAACCTTGGCTGCGACGTCGAGGTCCGGCGCGTCCGCAAAGACAATGTTGGGCGATTTGCCGCCGAGCTCGAGATGAACTCGCTTGAGATTGGAACGGGCCGAATAATCAAGCAGCCGCCGGCCGACCGGACCGGAGCCGGTGAAGGCGATGGCGTCGACATCCATGTGCAGGCCGAGCGCCTCGCCGGTGACCGTGCCGCGGCCGGTGACGACATTGAGCACGCCTTCCGGCAGACCCGCCTCGGCGGCGAGTTCACCCATACGCAGGAGCGTCAGCGATGCCACCTCGGCCGGCTTCAGCACCACGCAATTGCCGGCGGCGAGTGCCGGCGCCACTTTCCAGGCGCCGATCATCATCGGGAAATTCCACGGCACGATGGCGGCAACAACGCCGAGCGGCTCACGGTGGATGAGGCCCAGCACATCTGGCGCCGTCGGCGCGATCTCGCCATAGACCTTGTCGATGGCCTCCGCATAGTAGCGGAACGTTGCCGCTGCCGACAAAGGCTCGGCCTTGTAGGCCATGCCGATCTCGGTACCGTTGTCGCGCACGCCGAGCACGGCCAGTTCCAGAGCATGTTTTTCGATCAGATCGGCCAGGCGCAACAGCACCTTCTTGCGCACGGCGGGAGCAGCGCGCGACCAGCTTCCCTTTTCGAAGGCGGCGCGCGCGGCGGCCACCGCGCGATCGACATCGTGGGCTCCCGCGTCGGCGATCGACGTCAGTACCGTTCCGTCGATCGGCGAGATGACGGGCAGGGTCGCCCCGTCCCGGCTATCGGCGAAATCGCCGCCAATGAAGAGCCTTTGCGCTGCGACGGGCTTGTGCCGCAGCGTGTCGATCGTGGCCTGGTCCATCAGGTCTTGTCTCCGAGTGTCACATGAAGCGCCGTCGGCGCGCGGAATTCCCAACCCCGGAACACGGGGCCTTCATCCATCGCCAGCCGAATATTCGGGAACCGGGCGAGCAGCAATGCCAGCGCCAGGCACATCTGCTCGCGCGCGAAGAAACGGCCCGAACAGAAATGATGGCCGAAACCGAAGGCGGCGTGGTTGCCCTGGTCGCGATGGATGTCGAAACGGTCCGGATCGGGAAAACGGCTTTCGTCGCGGCTGGCCGAAGAAACCAGGGCCGCGACAGGCGCGCCGGCCGGGATCGTCGCGCCGCCAAGCTCGACCGCGCGTGTCGTCTGCTTGGTCTGCGTGCCGATCGGAGCCACCCACCGCAGGCCTTCGTCGACCGCCTTCGGCACCAGCGTTTCCGGATCGGCCAACACGGCCCGCATCTGGTCTGGATGCGTCAGAAGGCCGGCCAACACCGACCCGGCGCCATGTCCCGGTTCCTGCATGCCACCCAGCAGGATGACCTTGATGGTCGGCATCAGGAAATCGATCGACCGTGTCTCTCCAGCCGGCATGCCGTCATGCAGCATGTGCGAAAACGCCGATCCGTCCGGCTCGCGCGCCAGCCGCTCCAGCGTCGGCCGCACGGCCGCGCCAACTTCAGCACTGATGGCGTCGGCGATGGCCTGTCGTTTGGGATCGTTCTCGAAATTGATGGCCCCTTGCGCCAGTCCGTAGAACCAACGGCGCAAAGTAGCGGCGTCGACGTCATACAAACCCAGCGAATGGGCAAGGGCCAGCGTCGAGACCGGTTCGAAATAGTCGGCCATCAGTTCGGCCGAACCCTGCCCGGCCAGTTCATCCAGAATGGGGTCGGCGATGTTGCGCACGAGATCGCCGGCATAGCCGGCGACGGTGCGTGGACGATATTTGGGATCGACGCCGGTCCGCAGATCCCTGTGGACTTCTCCGTCGGTGGTGAGAATGGTCGGCTTGCCGAAGGAGCGTTCGACCGGCGAGGTGCCGACGACATTGGAGAAGATGTCGGGGGTCTTGCCGACCGTCTCGACATCTTTCCAGCGCGTGACGAACCAGAGATTGACCGCCGGCACGAAGGCAACCGGCTGATTGCGGCGCAGCTCCGCATAGATCGGATAAGGATCGGCTTCGAGCGCCTCGACGGTTATGCTGTCTGCATAGGTCATGACGTGCCCCTGGAACAGGGAGAGGCAGCGTATCGCCGCCTCTCCGGATGCCGTTAATCCTTCACCTCATTGCCAAGCTGGGCGAACGCTGCCGGATCCTTGCTTTTCAGCGACAATGCCAGGGCAATGCCGATCACGGCGGCGATCAGCACCAGCGACGGCAGGAACCAGGAGAGCGTGCCGGAAGCGCCCGACAGGTTGCCGAAGTTGAGCACGATCTGGACGATGATGTAGGCAAGCACCAGGCCGGCAACGATCGGCGCAACCTTTGCCTTGAACACATTGCCCTCCAGCGAAGGATTGCGGCCGAAGAAGGCGAAGACCGAGAACGAGGTCAGCGCCATCAGCGTAATCACGCCAAGCGTGCCGACATTGGTGAGCCAGGAAAACAGCGCGAGCACGGGATCCTGACCGGTCGCGGCGAACAGGGCGATAACCGCGAAGGCCAGTGCCGTCTGGATCAGCGAGCCGACATGCGGGCTCTTGAACAGCGGATGGGTGACGCCGAGGCTTTCCGGCAACAGCTTCTCGCGGCCGGCGACATAGAAATAGCGGGCGACGCCGTTGTGGAAGGCGACGACCCCGGCAAACAGGCTCGACACGAACAGGATGCTCATCAACTGGGTCAGCCCGGAGCCGACGTAACGGTCCGAAAGGCCGAACAGGAAGGTGGTCGGATCGCTGAGCGCCTTCAGCGACGGCACCAGCTTGTCGACGCCTTCGCCATTCACCATCAGCCAGCTGGTGAACATGTAGAAGAGGCCGATGACGAGGATGGAGATGTAGGTGGCGCGCGGAACGGTGCGGTGCGGCTCGCGCGCTTCCTCGGAATAGATGGTCGTCGCCTCGACGCCGATGAAGGCAGCGAAGCAGAACAGGAGGCCGATGGCCGGTGCGCCGCTGAGGACCTGGGTCGGCGTGAACGAGGCCATGCTGAGCCCGGCATCGCCGCCCTTGAACAGGATCGCGAGGTCAACCACAAGCACGACCAGATATTCGAGCAGGACCAGCACCGTCAGGATCTTGGCCGACAGATCGACCCGGCGATAGCCGAGTATGCCGACGAGCCCGACGCCGATAAAACACCAGACCCACCAGGGCAGGTTGATGCCCCAGCCGGCGAACAGGCCGGCGGTCGCCGCGCCGAACATGCCGAAGACGCCGATCTGCATGGCGTTGTAGCTGAGGATGGCGATGAGCGCCGCGGCGCCGCCGAGCGCACCGCCCAGGCCTTTGGCCGTGTAGGCGTAGAAGGCACCGGCATTGGCGACATGGCGGGCCATGGCGACATAACCCACCGCGAAGATGAGCAGTACGGCGGTGACGATCAGGAAGGTGCCGGGAATGCCGGCGCCATTGCCCATCATCATCGAAAGCGGCACGCCACCGGCAACCGCGGTGAGCGGCGCGGCGGCGGAAACTACTAGAAATGTCACGGCGCCGACGCCGAGACTGTTCTTCCTCAGCCGGTTTACTTCACCGGTCTCCACTGCAGTCGTCATAGGTTCCTCCTCCATTCCCGCCAAGCGGGTGACAACTTCTCGGAAATGCCGGAGCGCCGAGGCGGCTTTATTTCGTTTCATTATTCAAAACGGCATTTCGATAATAGACTTGCAAAGTCGCGTGCTACCTGTCAAGTTAATTCGCGCGTTAAGTATCTGTTGGAGGAGCAGGCACGCAATGAGCACAGTGGCCAAGGCCGTGGCATTGCTCGATGTGTTGGGGAGAGGCGAGCCGGAGCGCGCCCTTGCCGACCTCGCCCGCGTGGCTGGGTTCGACAAGGCGACGACACGGCGCCTGCTTGTCGCCCTCATCGAGCAGGGATTGGTGGAGCAGGATGCCGAAAGCCGGCTCTACCGGCTCGGCGTCGGCATCGCTCGCCTGGCGCTGCTGCGCGAAACACAATTCCCGTTCCTGCGCACGGCGACGCCGATCGCCGAGGAACTGGCCGCCAGGACAGGCGAAACCGTTCACTTCTCGGAACATTCGAGCCGGGGCCTGGTTTCGATCTATGTGGTCGAATCGCCCAAGGCCAACCGCATCGCGGTGCCGCTTGGCGAAATCCTGCCACTGCACGCCACGGCTTCCGGCATTGCCTTCCTGGCTTTCTCACAAGCGAAGACCGTGGCCGCCGCTCTGTCGGGCGAGCTCGAGAGCTACACGCCGCACACGGTGACCGATGCGGCTTCGGTTCGCGACCTGATCACGGCAGCGCGGGCACGCGGCTATTCGATCGGCGCGCAGGGTTACGAGGACGGCGTCACCAGCGTCGCCGCCCCCATCCTCGGCGCGCGTGGCCTCGCCATCGGCGCCATCGCGATTGCCGCGCCGCGCACCCGCGTTCAGCCCGGCGATGTCGAAACCCTTGGTCTCGCCGTGATGCGGGCCGCGGCCGAAATCAGCGAACGCCTGACCGGGCGCCGGGCCAAAGCGGCCAACGAATAAGAACAACCAGAGCGGAACGAATGACCTCCAAGCGACCCCCGAAGATCCTTCTGTGCGGAACAGGCGACACGAAGGCGGACGAACTGCAATACATGGCCTCACGCATTCGCGCGGCCGGTGGCGATCCCGTCATGCTCGATGTCAGTGTGCTCGGCGACCCGCCCTACCGGCCCGAATACGACAAGCATGCCGTGGCCGCGGCCATCGGCACCACGATCGAGGCAATCGCGCAGTCGGGCGACGAAAACAGCGCCATGGAGCTGATGGCAAGAGGGGCTTCGACCCTAGCGCGCAACTTGAACGACAGCGGTGAAATCGACGGGTTCATCGCCATCGGCGGCACGATGGGCACGGACCTCGCCCTCGACATCGCGCTTGCCCTGCCGATCGGCGTTCCGAAATTCATCGTCTCGACCATCGCCTTCTCTCACCTCATCCCGCCAGAGCGGGTTGCTCCCGACCTGATGATGATCCTGTGGGCCGGTGGCCTCTACGGGCTGAACGACACCTGCAAGGCCGTGCTGTCACAGGCTTCGGGCGCGGTGGTCGGCGCCGCTCTCGCCAGCGAAAGACCACGCAAGGGCCTGCCGACGGTGGCAATCTCGTCGCTCGGCACAACCTGCCTCTCCTACATGAAGACATTGCGGCCCGAACTCGAGAAGCGCGGCTACGAAACCGTCATCTTCCACACCACCGGCATGGGCGGCCGTGCCATGGAATCGCTCGCCGCTGGCAAGCAGTTCGTCGCGGTCCTCGATTTCAGCCTGCAGGAAGTGGCCAACCATCTGAGCGACAGCGTCGTGTCGTCCGGGGTCGACCGGCTGGAGAACGCCGGCCGCGCGGCCATCCCGCAGATCGTTGCGCCCGGCGCCATCGACATGATCGATTTTCCGGCGTGGAAGCCGGTGCCAGACACGCTCGCCGAACGGCCCTATCACGCGCACAACCGGCTGCTGGCATCGGTAACGTCCGGCGGCGAGGCAAGACGGGCGATCGCCCGGGCTATCGGCGCAAAGCTCGCGACGGCGACAGCGCCGGTCGCCTTCATCCTGCCGGCCGGCGGCATCCAGCAATGGGACCGCGACGGCGAGCCGCTGCATGAACCCGAAGCGCTGGCAGCCTTCACCGACGAGATGCGCCATGCCGTATCCGCGCCGGTCGAGCTTCATGAAATCCAGGGCCATATCAACGATCCGGAATTTGCCAGCACGGCGCTCGCCATCTTCGACCGCTGGGTAGCCGAGGGCATCATCGCTCCCGGCCTGAGCCAGAGGCAGGCGTCGTGACCGCCATGCGCCCGCAGGCGCTGGTGCTCGATTTCGGTGGCGTCGTCACGAGGACACTGTTCGAGACACACGAACTCACGGAGCGGGCGCTCGGCCTCCGGTCCGGCACGCTCACCTGGCAGGGGCCGTTCGATCTCGCCTCCGATCCGCTCTGGCGCTCGATGCAGGCGGACGAGATCAGCGAACGCGACTATTGGAAGACCCGCACGCGCGAGGTTGGCCAACTCGTCGGCGAGGAATGGGACACGATGGAAACCTTCGTGCGCCGCGCGCGCGGCGCCGATCCCGAAGCGGTGGTGCGGCCCGAAGCCGATCGCGCCATCCGCAAGGCCCATGCCGCCGGCGTGAGGCTGGCCATTCTCTCCAACGAACTCGACCTGTTCTACGGCGCCGATTTCCGCGGCCGGCTGCCGCTGCTGTCGCTGTTCGAGACCATCGTCGACGCAACCTATACGAAGATCCTGAAACCGGATCTTCGCGCCTACCAATCAGTCGCCGAAGCGC
Organism: Mesorhizobium sp. 2RAF21; assembly: GCF_052115345.1. NCBI lineage: Bacteria > Pseudomonadati > Pseudomonadota > Alphaproteobacteria > Hyphomicrobiales > Phyllobacteriaceae > Mesorhizobium > Mesorhizobium sp. 2RAF21. The sequence continues at coordinate 30,138 of NZ_JBFRGM010000033.1, forward strand.
TTGGCCTGCCCACCAGTGCCTGCGTTTTCGTCGACGACCAGAAACGCAACGTCGATGGCGCGGTCGTCGCCGGCATGCGCCCCGTTCATTTCGACGTGGCCAGCCCGGCCCGATCTTATGCCGAAGCGCTCGGCCATTTCGGCCTCACCCTTTAGAATCGGAGACTTCAGATGCGCGACACCAATTTCTTCGCCGAGAACAACGCCAAGCCGATCTGGCACCCGATGGCTCATCCCGCCGAGATGCGGGCATCGCCGCCCAAGGTGATCATGAAGGGCGAAGGCGTGCATGTGACCGACATCGAGGGCCGCACCGTGCTCGACGCCGTTGGTGGCCTGTGGAACGTCAACCTTGGCTACAATTGCGACCCGATCAAGCAGGCGATCGCTGCCCAGCTTGACGCCCTGCCCTACTATTCCGGCTTCCGTGGCACCTCGACCGGCCCGTCGATCGAACTGGCCTATGAATTGTCGCAATGGTTCGCGCCGGAAGGCATGGTGCGCACCTTCTTCACCTCGGGCGGATCGGATTCCGTCGAGACGGCGCTGCGGCTTGCCCGCCAGCACTGGAAGATCCGTGGCCAGGGCGATCGCACCAAGTTCCTGGCATTGAAGAAAGGGTATCACGGCACGCATTTTGGCGGCGCCTCGGTCAATGGCAATGCCAATTTCCGCCGCAACTACGAGCCGCTGCTGCCGGGCTGCTTCCACACGCCGGCACCTTGGGCCTATCGCAACCCGTATGACGAAACCGATCCGGTCAGGCTGGCGAAACTCTGCGCCCGCGCCATCGAGGACGAGATTGCCTTCCAGGGCGCCGACACCATCGCTGCCTTCATCATGGAACCGGTGCTTGGCGCGGGCGGCGTCATCGTGCCGCCGGAGACCTTCATGCCGCTGGTACGCGAGATCTGCGACCGGCACGATATCCTGCTGATCGCCGACGAAGTGGTGACGGCTTTCGGACGCACCGGCGCCTGGTCGGGTTCGCGGCTGTGGAACGTGAAGCCGGACTTCATGACCATCGCCAAGGCGATCACCTGTGGCTACTTCCCGCTCGGCGCCACGCTCATCGGCCAGAAAGTGGCCGACGTGTTCGAGGCCGACAAGACCAGCTTCGGCGCCATCGGCCATGGCTACACCTATTCGGGTCATCCTGTCGGTTGCGCCGCAGGCCTCGCCGCCCTTGCCGAAACCAAGCGCCTTGGCGTCAACGAGAACGCGGCGGCACGCGGCATCGAACTTAGCAAGGCGCTGGAAGCGCTGAAGACCAAGCATGCGCTGGTCGGCGACGTGCGCGGCAAAGGCCTGATGGCTGCGCTAGAGCTGGTGTCCGATCGCGGCACCAAGAAGCCGGTCGACAAGAAGACGATGGCAAAGGTCGCCGACGGCGCCTACGAAGCCGGCGTCATGCTGCGCGTGTCGGGCAACATGATCATCCTGTCGCCGCCGCTCGTCATCACCGCCGCCGATGTCGCCAAGATCGCCGAAGGCCTGGATGCCGGCCTGACCGCCGCCAGTGCTGCCGGATAGGCATGGAAAAGGGGCGCTGCCGCCTGTCGGCACCGCCTCGACTTCCTGTTCCCGAGGCATCCGCGCCGTCACGAACTGTCGCGCCGCTCCAGCGCGCGGAAGGCGAAATATTGCAGATCGGCGAGAACTTCGTGGACCTGGTGCGCCGGGCCGCGGCAACTGCCGGGCGGGCGACCGGGGCGCAACGGCCAGACGCGGCGGACCTTTCCCGCCGCGCCGGATTCCAGATTTTGCGCAGCTGCGGCAGCGCGGCAGCGCCAGCGGGCGAAGCGCCGAGCCTCCCGTGGCAGATCGTCCAGCGCGCGTCCGACCGCCTGGAGACGCAGCACAAGACGCGTCGCGTCGATGCGGCCATCGGGCGAAAGCCGACGGCGACCCGGGATGAGACGCGGCTCGCTGCCGCCGGGCGCCAGGATACGCGGCACGCCGCCGACCTGCCGATGCCGGCCACCGGGCCATTTGGGCAGTGGATCGAGCAGCGGAAGAGCGACCGGGCGGGGCGCCGCACGCCGCGGGACAAGGTTTGGCAGGATGGCCGACGGCTTGACGCCGTAGGGCAGGACGATGCCGGTGCCCTTGCCGTTCCGGACGAAGACCGTGTCAGGCTCAGGCTTCACCTTGCGCGGACGCGGCAACACGACCAAGTCTCGCGCAACCACAATGACCAGCCGGCGCGCGGCCGCCTCGACCGGACGCAGCAAAGCGAGAATGGCGCGGTGGGAACGGCGCGGCAGGGTCGTTTCGCCATCGGCCAGTCCCACCATCGCAACAAGCATCGCGAGGATGCGCTTCAACGCCTCCCGGTTTCGCTCGAGTGCAACATCCCAGTCCATCGCCGCTCCTTCAAGGGCAGCAAATTATCGCGCCGGTGGCGCAGCCGTGGACAAACGGCGCGAAGAAAAATTTCGGGCACGTGTTTATCGAGACGCCGGACGGCCGTCCTGAGGCCGGCGCTCCAGCACTTTGATTTCGCGCATCACCCGCCGCCCATGCGCCCTTTGCGCCACGCAGCCGGCGACACACCGGTGGCATGGCGGAAGAAACGCGAGAAGTAGGCCGGATCGTTGAACCCGGCTTCGAACGCGATGTCCTCGACCGAGCGGACCGTAAAAGCGAGCAGCCTCTTGGCTTCCACCAGGCGCCGCTCGCTGATTGCCCGGCGCACGCCCGTGCCCACGACCTGCCGGGCAGCCTTGTCGAGGAGATGCCGCGTGGTGCCGAGCGCCTCCACATAGCGCTCCACGGGCCAATCTTCCCGGAAGCTGCGATCGATCAGCCGGCGCAGTTTGCCTGCGAGCGCCGCCACGGCTGGCAGCTCGATCGGCTGCGGTTCGGTGCCGAGCCGCGCGATGCCGGACAACGCCACCGCTACCAAGGGCGGCAGAATTTTGTCCATCCCGGGCAAGGCTTCGACATATTCGGTCTGAACGGCCTGGATTGCGTCTCGCAGTCTCCGCCAGAGCACCTCTTCGCCGCGACCGCAGATCAGCACCGGCGTGTCCAAAGGCAGCAGCGTGTGTTCGGCGAGCACCGCCAAAGCGTCGTCCGCCATCGATATGACGACGGCATCCGTGCCGGGCTCGATCTCGAAACCGTGAACCACGCCGCTCGGCACGAAACTCACGGTTGGAGCGGAAAAGCTCCATATCTCGTCTTCGATCCGGTAGGTGCCGCGCCCGCTCGTCCAGTAGGTGATCTGGCCCAGTTGGGGATGCTTGTGCGGCTGCACCCGGCCGTGATGCACCCCCTCGCGCGCCCGGACGGTTTCGACGTGACAGAAGCCGACATCGAGGGCATGCGTCGGTTCGCCATAGACAAAAAATTCCGGAATGGATGCGTGGCTCATGTCGCCCGAAAAAGTCCAAGCGGTTTTCGGCTTTTATCCATAAACCATCGCCGCACGCACGGCTACTCTCATCACATTCAGGGAGGAATACATGCGAGCGGAAGATTACCGGGCCGACAAGAGACGGCCCTTCACGGGTGCCGAATATCTGGAAAGCCTGCGCGACGGCCGCGAGGTCTATATCAACGGCGAGCGTATCGCCGACGTGACCACGCATCCGGCGATGCGCAACTCCGCCCGCTCGCTCGCCCGGCTCTACGATGCGCTGCACGATCCCGCCCAGCAGCGCACACTCACATCGCCGACCGACACCGGCTCGGGCGGCTACACCCACAAATATTTCCGTGTTGCCCATTCGCCGGCCGATCTCGTCGAACAACAAGACGCGATCGCCCATTGGGCCCGCATGACCTATGGCTGGATGGGCCGCACCGCCGACTACAAGGCGGCGCTCATGAACACGCTCGGCGCCAATGCGGATTGGTACGGTCCGTTCAAGGACAATGCGCGCAGCTGGCACAAACGCGCGCAGGAAGCCGTGCTGTTCATGAACCACGCCATCGTCAACCCGCCGATAGACCGCCACAAGCCGGCCGAGCAGGTGAAGGACGTGTTCGTCCACATCACCAAGGAAACCGATGCCGGCATCTGGGTGTCAGGCGCCAAGGTGGTGGCGACCTCGTCGGCGCTCACCCACTATAATTTCCTGGCGCAGAGCTCCGCCACGGTCACGGAGGACCCGTCGCTGTCGGTGATGTTCATCGTGCCGATGAATGCGCCCGGCGTAAAAATGTTCTGCCGCGTTTCCTATGAGCAGACCGGAAACACGGTCGGTCACCCCTTCGACTATCCGCTGTCATCCCGCTTCGACGAGAACGACGCCATCCTGGTCCTCGACAACGTCTTCATTCCCTGGGAGGACGTTCTGGTTCTGCGCGACGCGCAGAAAATACTCTCCTTCCACCCGGCCTCCGGCTTCATGCATGGCTACTGTTTCCAGGGCTGCACGCGCTTTGCCGTGAAACTCGATTTTCTTGCCGGCCTGCTCGCCAAGGCGCTGCGTGCCACCGGCGGCGACGCCTTCCGCGGCAACCAGGCCGCACTTGGCGAAGTCATCGCGCTGCGGCACATGTTCTGGAGTTTCTCCAACGCGATGGCCTACAACCCTATCCCCTGGGCGGGCGGCGCCGTGTTGCCGAACATGGAGGCGGCCCTCGCCTACCGCACCTTCATGTCGGAGGCCTATCCGCGCGTCATCGAGACGGTGCGCAAGGTCGTGGCATCCGGGCTGATCTATCTGCCGTCGTCCGCCAAGGATTTCGACAATCCCGAGATCGACCGCTATCTGGCGCAATATGTGCGTGGTTCCAACGACATGGGCCATATCGAGCGCATCAAGATCATGAAGCTGTTGTGGGACGCGACGGGCACCGAATTCGGCGGCCGCCACGCGCTCTACGAGCTGAACTACGCCGGCGCGCAGGAAGAGGTGCGGCTACAGGTGCTGAAAGGGGCCGAACGCGGCGGCCGGCTGAGGGCGATGGAAGAACTGGTCGACACCTGCATGGCCGACTATGACGAAAAAGGCTGGACCGGAAACACCTGGCTGCCGCCACTCTCCAACGGCGAAAGATGAGGCCCGGCCATGCAGCCTCAGGTCTCCAGGCTCGAATTTCGCGACGCGATGGCGCGTGTGTGCGCACCCGTCAACATCATCACCACGGACGGACCGGCGGGACGCGGCGGCTTTACCGCGACCGCCATGTGCAGCGTTTCCGACGATCCGCCCACCTTGCTCGTCTGCATGAACGAGCGGTCGGCGCAGACGGCAATGTTCCTCGATAACCGGCGCTTCTGCGTCAATGTGCTGACGCAGGCGCATACACATCTCGCCGGCAAATTCGCCGGCGCCATCCGCGACATGGGCGAGCGTTACCAGGCGGCAAGCTGGCAAACCATGCCTTCCGGAATGCCGGCATTGCTCGATGCCATCGTATCCTTCGATTGCGAGATCGACGGCGTGAACAAGGTCGGCACGCACAATGTCATGTTCGGCCGCGTGATCGACATCCGTCACGGCAGTGGCGAGGCGGCCCTGCTCTATGTCGACCGCAACTACACCCAGCCGGCAGCCCTTGGCAGTTTTGGTGGGTGAGAACCCGGTTCGCCGGAGGCGAATTGAAAGGTCCAGTGGACCTTTCAAAGGGTTCGAACGCCCGAGGCCCAAGCCGAGGGCTGGTATGAGACTATCGCCGTCCCGCCTCTCGCATGCTTGCCGTGTTCGAAATGCGAAAAGCCAAACAATTGGCTTTTCGTCCGCCACTGCGGGCCATTTCTCACCCCTCGCTGCTCTCCGACTGGATCAGGCTTTCCAGCATATCGAGCAGCTTCTCATGCTCCTCGCCGCCGAAACGTTTCTCGATGGCGTCGTAGATGGCGACGCGTTCGGGCGCCAAATCCTCGATCAGCGCCACACCGCTGCCGGTGATCGCCAGGAGCGCGCGCCTGCCGTCGTCCTTGACCTTGTTGCGTGTCATCAGCCGGCGTTCTTCCAGCGCCTTGATGATGCGCGTGAGGCTGGGCGGCAGGATCGAGGCGCGGTTGGCGAGTTCGGTTGCCTCGAGCGGCCCCGCCTCCGCCAGCACCCGCAGCACGCGCCATTGCTGCTCGGTAATATCGTGCCGGGCAAGCATGGGCCGGAAATGCGCCATGATGACTTCGCGGGCGCGCAACAGCGCCATGGGCAGGGAGCGTCGTGTGGAAGGCGGCAGCAAAAGCAAATCTCCGCTCGGATCCCGGTTTGTCTCACAGCCGGCGCAGGCAGTCTGCAAGCCGGCTATTGCGCTATATCCGCGATTTTGCCGCAACCGGCAATCCCGCACCATACAGACAGCGACGCCATTCAACAGCGCTTGACTTTCATTCGTCAAGATGTAATTCACATGTTAATTACAAAGAGCCGGCTGTCCGGTGGAGGAACGCCTTGCCTCACATGGCCATCGAATACTCAGCAAACCTCGACGCGGCCGTCGACATGGACGGCCTTTGCGCGCTCGTCGCCGACACGATGCTGGAAACAGGACTGTTCGAGATCGGCGCCATCCGTGTTCGCGCTTTCCGGGCGCAATCCTACGCGATTGCCGACCGACTGCCGCAAAACGGCTTCATCGACATGAACCTGCGCATCGGCAAGGGCCGCAGCGCGGAGGAAAAGAAAAGCGCCGGCGAGGCGATCTTTGCCGCCGTTTCGGAGCGGCTGGCCGAGCTTTTTGCGACCCCGCATTTCGCTTTGTCGCTGGAAATCCGCGAGATCGACGCCGAGCTGAGCTGGAAAAAGAACGCCATCCACCCGCGGCTGCGCGGCAAGTGACGAGGACAAGGGCATGAGCGCACTGGACGACAATCTGCGCAAGGCAAGCGGCTATCTTGAGCGCTTCAAGCGCGACGGCGTGCTGAACCATATCGCCGGCGAGGCCGTGCCGGCCGCCGACGGTGCGACTTTCGAGACGATTTCTCCGGTCGACCTGAAGCCGCTCGCCAAGGTGGCGCAGGGCAAGGCGGCCGACATCGATCGCGCCGCCAAGGCGGCCAAGGCAGCGTTCCGCGAATGGGCCGCGCTATCCGGCGACGCGCGCAAGAAACTCCTGCACAAAATCGCCGACGCCATCGTGGCGCGCGCCGAGGAAATCGCCTTCGTCGAGTGCATGGACACCGGCCAGTCGCTGAAATTCATGGCCAAGGCGGCACTGCGCGGCGCCGAGAACTTCCGCTTCTATGCCGACCGCGCCCCGCAGGCGCGCGACGGCAACACCATACAAGGCCCCGGCCAGGTCAACATGACCACGCGCGTGCCGATCGGCCCGGTGGGTATCATCACACCCTGGAATACCCCCTTCATGCTGTCGACATGGAAGATCGCGCCGGCGCTCGCCGCCGGCTGCACGATCGTCCACAAGCCGGCCGAGTTCTCGCCGCTGAGCGCGCGGTTGCTGGTCGAGATCGCCGAGGAAGCAGGCCTGCCCAAGGGTGTCTGGAACCTCGTCAATGGCTTCGGCGAGGAAGCCGGCAAGGCGCTGACGGAACATCCCGATATCAAGGCGATCGGCTTCGTCGGCGAAAGCCGCACCGGCTCCATGATCATGAAGCAGGGCGCCGACACGCTGAAACGCGTGCATTTCGAACTGGGTGGCAAGAACCCTGTCATCGTCTTCGCCGACGCCGATCTCGAACGCGCCGCCGACGCCGCCGTCTTCATGATCTATTCGCTGAACGGCGAGCGCTGCACGTCGTCCTCGCGCCTGCTGGTCGAGGCCTCGATCCACGACAAGTTCACGGCCCTCGTTGCCGAGAAGGCGAAACGCATCAAGATTGGCCACCCGCTCGATCCCGAGACCGTGGTCGGCCCGCTGATCCATCCGGTGCACGAAAAGAAGGTGCTGTCCTATATCGAGATCGCCAAGTCGGAGGGCGTCACCGTCGCCGCCGGCGGCACCAAGTTCGATGGCCCGGGTGGCGGTTGTTATGTTGCCCCCACCCTCTTCACCGGCGCCAACAACACCATGCGCATTGCACGCGAGGAGGTTTTCGGACCGGTGCTGACCGCCATCCCGTTCAAGGACGAGGCGGAGGCGCTGGAGATCGCCAACGACACGCAGTACGGTCTCACCGGCTATCTGTGGACGTCGGATGTGACGCGCGCCTTCCGCTTCACCGAAGCGCTGGAAGCCGGCATGATTTGGGTGAATTCGGAAAATGTGCGTCACTTGCCGACGCCGTTCGGCGGTGTGAAGAATTCCGGCATCGGCCGCGACGGCGGCGACTGGTCGTTCGATTTCTACATGGAAACCAAGAACATCGCTTTCGCGACCAAGCCGCACGCCATCCAGAAGCTTGGCGGCTGACGCCGTGCAGCGCGGTGAAAACCGCGCCGCGACATATGAGGAGGAACCTGATGTCTTTGCCGCAACCCAATCTCTATCCCGCCTTCAACATCGTGCGGCTGAGCCATGTCGAACTCGCAGTCACGGATCTGGCGAAATCGCGCGCGTTCTATGTCGATACGCTCGGCCTGCAGGTGACCGACGAAAGCAAGGACGCAATCTACCTGCGCGCGCTGGAAGAGCGCGGCCATCACTGCATCGTTTTGAGGAGGGCCGACAAGGCGGAGGCCCGCGACCTCGGCTTCAAGCTTTATAGCGAGGAAGACCTCGACAAGGCGGAACACTTCTTCAAGGGCAAGGGCCTGCCGGTGGAATGGGTCGAGCGCCCATACCAGTCACGCACTTTCCGCACACGCGATCCGCACGGCATTCCGCTCGAATTCTATTCCAAGATGGACCGCCTGCCGCCGATCCACCAGAAATACGCGCTCTACAAGGGTGTGAAGCCGCTGCGCATCGACCACTTCAACTGCTATTCGCCGAATGTCGATGAATCGGTGGCCTTCTACAACGAGCTCGGCTTCCGCGTGACCGAATACACGGAAGATGCCGAGACCGGCAAATTGTGGGCGGCCTGGACGCATCGCAAGGGCGGCGTGCACGACATCGCCTTCACCAACGGTCGCGGCCCGCGCCTGCACCACGTCGCCTTCTGGGTGCCGACGCCGCTCAACATCATCGACCTGCTCGACCTGATGGCCACCACCGGCTGGCTGGCCAATATCGAGCGCGGCCCGGGCCGGCATGGCATTTCCAATGCCTTTTTCCTCTACGTCCGCGACCCCGACAACCACCGTATCGAGATCTATTGCTCGGACTACCAGACGGTCGACCCGGATCTCGAGCCGATCAAATGGGATTTGAAGGACCCGCAGCGACAGACGCTGTGGGGCGCGCCGGCACCACGTTCCTGGTTCGAGGAAGGCAGCGTTTTCGCCGGCGTCGAGCCGCGCGAGCCCGATCTCGCCGCTTCGCCCATCATCGCTCCGTGACCGGCCTGCGGCCGATACTGATATCCACGAGGAACCGGGCATGAGCGCATTGGCACGCATCGCCACCTTCACCGCCGGCGGCAAGACACGCTACGGCGCCATCACCGATACCGGCGCCATCGATCTTTCCGGTCGCCATGGCGGCCAATGGCCGACCCTGCGGGAGGTCATCGAGGCCGGCGCCCTGCGGCGGCTGGCGGAAGAAGCAGCGGGATTGCCGGTCGATTTCGGCCTGTCCGACATCGCCTATGAAATCCCGGTACCAATGCCGGAGAAAATCATCTGCGTCGGCGTCAATTTTCCCGACCGCAACGAGGAGTACAAGGACGGCCAGGCCGCACCTTCGAACCCTTCGCTGTTCATCCGCTTTCCGCGTTCCTTCGTCGGCCACGGCGCCAATCTGGTGCGGCCACCGGAATCGCCGCAGCTCGACTATGAGGGCGAAATCGTCATCGTCATCGGCAAGGGCGGCCGCCGCATTTCTGAAGCCGCCGCGCTCGACCATATCGCGGCACTTTCGCTGTGCAACGAAGGCACCATTCGCGACTGGGTGAGACACGCCAAGTTCAACGTCACCCAGGGCAAGAACTTCGACCGCACCGGCTCGATCGGCCCCTGGCTCGTGCCCTTCACCGGCGAGGCGCAGATCGCCGACATCAAGCTGCAGACCCGCGTCAATGGCGAGGTCCGCCAGAGCGATCGCACCAGCCGCATGATCTTCTCCTTTCGCAAGATCATCGCCTATATTTCGACCTTCACGACGCTGGTGCCCGGCGATGTCATCGTCACCGGCACGCCGACCGGCGCCGGCGCCCGTTTCGATCCGCCGATCTGGCTGAAGCCGGGCGACGTGATCGAAGTCGAGGCCGACGGCATCGGCATCCTGCGCAACGGAGTTGTTGACGAGTGAGCGCGACGACCATGACCCCCGCCGAAATCGAGGATGCCGCGCAGCGCCTGTTCGCGGCCGAGCGCAACCGGCGCCAGATCCGCCTGCTCAGCCTCGATTTCCCGAAGGCGACGATGGACGACGCCTATAAGGTGCAGGCGGCGCTGGTGAAGAAGAAGCGCGATGCCGGCGCCATTGCGAAGGGCTGGAAGATCGGCCTGACCTCCAAGGCCATGCAATCGGCGCTCAACATCGACATCCCGGATTCCGGCATTCTCTTCGACGACATGTTCTTCGCCGACGGCGGCACGGTACCGGCCAATCGCTTCATCCAGCCGCGCATCGAGGCCGAGATCGCCTTCGTCATGAAGGCGCCGCTGCGCGGCCCGAACGCCACCATCTTCGATGTGTTGAACGCCACCGACTACATCACGCCGGCGCTCGAAATCCTCGATACGCGCATCGAGCGCGTCAACAAGGAGACCGGCAAGGTCCGTACCTTCTTCGATACCATTTCCGACAATGCCGCCAATGCCGGCATCGTGCTGGGTGGAAGGCCGATCCGCCCGCAGGAGGCCGACATGCGCTGGATCGGCGCCATCGTCTCGCGCAATGCCGAGGTGGAGGAAACCGGCCTGGGCGCCGGCGTGCTGAACCATCCGGCCATGGGCATCGTCTGGCTGGCCAACCGCCTTCATGCCTATGGAATGGAGATCGCCGCCGGCGAGGTCGTTCTCTCCGGTTCCTTCGTCCGCCCGGTGGAGGCACGCCATGGCGACACCATCGTCGCCGATTTCGGTGCTTACGGCACGATCAGCGTCTTCTTCGAATAGAACCCGCCAAAGGCCCGATCTGCAAGGCCGGCCCGTGCAAACAGATGCCGGTCGGCCGAACGACCCCTGTTCACGGCAATTCCGGTTCGATGTCATAGGGGCTAACCGGCCCTGTCCGGCGAAACGCTTCCGGCGTTAAGCATCCATTCGCCAAGCTTTGCATCAGCATGCCTTGGACAGCCGGAACCCCCATATCACCAATAATTTGGTTAGATGTGCCTGCTATCACCCGCTCGTGCCCAAACGGCGTTCGAGAGTGGAAGCGTAGACGTGTTCAAGATTGGCCGAGGCAAGCATCATGCCTGAGATCAGGCCGGTCACGGCCCAGGATCTGCCGGCTGTTGCCTCGCTGTTCCAGCGCCTGTTGCGCCGGAACGGCGTGGAGCCAAACGCGCTCGCCGATTATCTCAGGACACTCTTCCTGGAAGGCCCCAACTACGATCCGGAACTGGCTTCGAAGGTGCATGTGCGCGACGATGGCACCGTCAGCGGGTTCCTGGGTGTCTTTCCGCTTGCCATGGAACATGCGGGCAAACCGCTGCGTGCCGCCGTCTGCGGAACGTTCATGGTCGACGCGCATGGTGACGACCCCTTCGCCGGCGCCCGGCTGTTGAGAGACGTGCTTTCCGGCCCTCAGGATCTTTCCTTCACCGAGACCTCCAACGATCTTTCCACCGCGCTCTGGCAGACGGTGGACGGAAACATCCTGCCGGCCTACAGCCTTGAATGGCTGCGCATCCTGCGGCCGGCATCCTTCGTTTCGGAACTCGCCGGCGAGCAATTGCCGGTGGCTCGGCTCGTTTCCCCGCTGATGCGCCCTTTCGATGCGCTGGCGCGCCGTGGCAAGGCCAGTTGGGCCGGCTATGTGCCGCTGGCCAGCCGCGCCGACTCTTTTAGCGATGCCGATGCGAGCGAAGATGAGGCGGCGGAACTCATTCCAGGTTTCCTGCGCCAGTTCGCGCTGCGTCCAAACTGGAACGCCGACCGCCTGCGCTACATGCTGGCGCAGGCACGCGACAAGGCGCTGCATGGCGAGCGGGTTCTGCGTGTCGTCCGTTCCCGCACAGGCGCGCCCGTCGGCCTGTTCCTCTACTACGGCGACAAGGGTCGTATCGGCAGGGTCGTGCAGATCATGTCGCTTCCCGGCCGCGAGGCGATCGTCATCGACCGCATGCTGCGCCACGCCGATTCCCGCGACATGGCTGCGCTGCGTGGCCGTGCCCAGCCTCAGCTCCTGACGGCCATGATGGGGCGCAAGATCGCTTTCGTTCACGCGGCCTCCACCATCGTCCACTCGCGGCATCCGGAACTGGTCGACGCGTTCAATGGCGGACGCGCCTTCATCAACGGGCTTGCCGGCGAAGGCTGGACACGCCTGATCGGCGATCGTTTCGCATGACGGCGGTTCCATGTGCGGTATAGCGGGCTATTTCGGTGATGGCGTGGCGCCGGCGGACGCGGTGCCGCTTCTGTCCGGCATGGCCGACGCCCTGGCGCATCGGGGCCCGGACGACAGCGGCATTTATACCGACCGCGACATCGGATTGACGCATCGCCGCCTGTCGATCGTCGGCCTGGCGGACGGCCATCAGCCGATGCTGGACGGGTCCGACAATCTGGTCATTTCCTACAATGGCGAGATCTTCAACTATGTCGAATTGCGCGCCCGGCTGATCGCCGGCGGGCGGCGCTTCCGCACCCAATCGGATACCGAGGTGATCCTGCACCTCTACGACGAAATGGGGCTCGACTGCCTGCACGAGCTCAACGGCGATTTCGCCTTCGCGCTCTGGGATACGAAACTCCGGCGCATGGTGCTGGCGCGCGACCGCATGGGTGTTCGCCCGCTCTTCCATGCCAAGCGCGGCGACACCTTGTTCTTCGCTTCCGAGATCAAGGCGCTTCTCACCGTACCCGGCATCGCGGCAGAGCTCGATCCGTACGCGCTGGATCAGATCTTCACCCTGTGGACGCCATTGGCACCACGAACGATCTTCCGCGGCATTTCCGAATTGCCGCCCGGCCATCTGATGCTGATCGAGCGCGGCCGAACGGAAATACGCCCCTGGTGGCGGCAGAGTTTCCCTGACGCGGGCGATGTCCAGCACAAGCCGGATGCCGTCGAAGAACTGCGGGCACTGCTCGACGACGCCACGCGCATTCGCCTTCGAGCCGACGTGCCTGTCGGCTCCTATTTGTCGGGCGGACTGGATTCCTCCCTGATTTCGGCGCTGGCCGCACGCGCCGTGCCCGGCAATCTCAGGACATTCTCGCTCGGCTTCGATACCCAGGAGCACGACGAAAGCCGCTGGCAGGCGATGATGGCGGCGACGCTCGGCGTTGAACACCATGCGGTTCGTTGCACCGCCAACGATATTGGACGCCTGTTCCCGGACGTGGTCAGGCATGTCGAGCGGCCGATCCTGCGCACGGCGCCGGCGCCATTGGGAAAATTGTCGGCACTGGTGCATGACCACGGTCTGAAGACCGTGCTGACTGGCGAGGGCGCCGATGAACTGTTTGCCGGCTATGATATTTTCCGCGAGGCAAAGCTGCGCCGTTTCCGCGGCAGGCAACCGCAGTCGCGTCTGCGTCCGTTGCTGTTCCAGCGCCTCTATCCCTATTTGCCAGGCTTGAAGCGGCAATCGCCGGAATATCTGGCGAAGTTCTTCGGCGCCGGCGACGACAAGATCGATGATCCGCTCTATTCGCACCGACCGCGCTTTCGCTCCACCGGATCGGCCAAGCTCTTCTTTTCCACCAGCCTCAAGGAACAGCTCGGCACCTATGATGCAACGGCGGAACTGGCGGCAATGCTGCCGGCGGACTTCCCGCGCTGGCATCCGTTGCACCAGGCGCAATATCTCGAGACCAGCTTCCTGCTGCCGGGATATATCCTTTCCGCGCAGGGCGATCGTATGATGATGGCGAACGGCGTTGAAGGCCGTTTTCCTTTCCTCGACCCGCGCCTCATCGACTTTGCTGCCGCCCTGCCCCCGGACATGAAGCTGCATGGCCTCAGGGAGAAGCATATTCTCAAACAGGCCGCGAAAGGCCTGGTGCCGGAGCCGATCATCGAGAGACCGAAGCAACCTTATCGCGCGCCCGACAGCCAGGCCTTCGCCGCAGCGCCGCCGGACTATCTGGAGGACCTTCTGTCGGAAAAGACGGTTGGAAAAGGCGGCCTGTTCAATGCCCCGGCCGTGGAAAAACTGAAGAGCAAGATGCTTCGCCAGGGAGCGAGCAGTTTTCGCGACGACACGGCCTTTATCGGGATTGTCTCGACCCAACTCTGGTTGGATACATTTCTCACACGCTAAGACGAGCAGATAACAGCGGAACCAAGAACATGGCGGACGACATCAAGGCAACGATACGGGCCTTCATCTTCGAGAACTTCCTGTTCGGCGACGAAAGCCAGCCGCTTCCGGACGAAATGTCCCTGATCGACAACGATCTTGTCGATTCGACCGGCATTCTCGAACTGGTCGGCTTCATCGAGAAGCGGTTCGAAATGAAGGTCGAAGACCGGGAAATCGTACCGGCCAACCTCGATTCCGTCGCCCGCATCGTCGGCTATGTCGGCCGAAAGCAGGCAAGCTAGGCGGCGGGATTGCAATGCGCCTCGAAGAGCATCTTCACGCAAGATCGGCTGATCGAGGCCAGCATACGGCGCTTGTTTGCAACGACAGCAGGCTGAGCTACGCCGAACTCTGGCAGTCGGCGCGTCGCCTGGCGTCGTCGCTCCACGCCGCGCACGTCTGCAAGGGCGACCGCGTCATCGTGTTCATGGACAACAGCCAGGAGGCCGTGATCGCGGCTTTCGCGATATGGACGGCAGGCGCCGTACTCGTGCCTGTCCATCCGACGGCAAAGGCCGCCCGCATTGCCTTCGTCGCCAATCATTGCCGGGCCTCCGTCATTCTGGCACAGGGGCGACTGGCTCCCGTCGTGGCGGAATCTACGCCACTCATCGTCAACTCCGCGCACATCGTGCTGACGACGCCGCACGCGGCTCTGCCAGACGCGACCCCGCTGTCTGACTGCCTGCTTGCCGAACCGTTGCCTGACGGGAGCGAGCATCGAGCGGACAAGGATCTAGCAGCAATCCTCTACACCTCGGGCTCCACTGGCGAGCCCAAGGGTGTGATGATGACGCATGTCAATCTCGACGCCGCAACTGGCTCGATCGTTTCCTATCTGGAAAACACGCAAGACGACGTCATCCTCAGCGTATTGCCGCTGTCGTTCGGTTATGGCCTGACGCAATTGATGACGGCTGTTGTCTGCGGCGGAACGCTTGTCCTCGAAAAATCCTTCGCGTTCCCTTACGCGGTTTTTGAACGCCTGCAGGCAGAACGCGCAACCGGTTTCCCGCTGGTGCCGTCGATGGTCGCGATGATGCTGCAGATGCGCGAGCTTGATCCTGTATTGTTTTCGAGCCTGCGTTATGTGACCAGCGCGGCGGCTCCGCTGCCGGTCGATCATATTCACCGGCTAAGGACAATTCTGCCCGACGCGCGCTTTTATTCGATGTACGGCCAGACGGAATGCATTCGCGCTTCTTTCCTGCCACCTAGTCAGTTGGAACAACGGCCAGGTTCCGTGGGGATCGCCATCCCCGGAGCAAAGGCCTATGTGGTCGATGACACCGGCAGGCGAACCGCACCCGGCGCTGTCGGTGAGTTGGTGATCAGCGGACCGAACGTCATGCAAGGTTATTGGGAGGCGCCGCAGGCGACAGCCGCAGCTTTGCGCCCCGACCCGGAGACCGGAGGCCTGAGGCTTCACACCGGCGACCTCTTCACCGCCGATGCGCAAGGGTTCCTGACCTTTGTGTCCCGACGCGACGACATCATCAAATCGCGCGGCGAAAAAGTATCGCCCAAGGAAGTCGAAGCGGTCCTTCATACCTTGCCGGGTATCGTCGAAGCGCTTGTTGTCGGGGTTCCGGACCCCGTTCTAGGCCAGGCGATCAAGGCACTGGTCGTGCCGGCCGAACCCGGTTCGATCAGCGAACGCGACGTGTTGCGCCACTGCGCTAGCCTTCTCGAGGACTACATGGTTCCCAAATCCGTCGAATTCGTCGTCGAACTGCCAAAGACCGAAACCGGAAAGCTTAGCCGGCGTCTCGCCGCGACGATGCCGACCGCCAGCGAGGGCCTACCTGAGTGACCAAGCACTTCTCCGCAGCCGTTCTCGACTTCGATCCGGCAGCCGAAACGGAACGTATCGCCAAGGCAATGCGTGAAAGCCTACGCAAGGGTATGCGCCGACGCGGTCTTGTCATCGGCCTGTCGGGCGGCATCGATTCCAGCGTCTGCGCCGGCCTTGCCGCGAGGGCGCTTGGAGCTTCGAACGTCTTTGCCGTGCTGATGCCGGAAAGCGATTCTGACCCGGAGAGCCTGCGGCTTGGCTCCCAGGTGGCCGATACATTCGGCATCGATCGCACCGTCGAGGACATGGCGCCGATGCTGAGCGCCATGGGCTGTTATGCGCGTCGCGATGCCTTCATCCGCGAAGTGGAGCCGAATTACGGCCCGGGCTGGGCCTCCAAAGTCGTGTTCGACAATGGACTGACCACCGGCGGCTACAATCTGTCGTCTCTGGTCGTGCGGGCGCCCGACGGCACCGAACGCAAGCTGCGCCTGCCGGTGGAGGTCTATCTCGGCATCGTCGCGGCGACCAATATGAAGCAGCGCACGCGCAAGCAGCTCGAATATTACCACGCCGACCGGCTGAACTATGCGGTGCTCGGCACCCCGAACCTCTTGGAATACGACCAGGGCTTCTTCGTCAAGAATGGCGACGGCGCCGCCGACATCAAGCCGATCGCGCATCTTTACAAGACACAGGTCTACCGGCTCGCCGAATATCTCGGCGTTCCGGCCGAGATACGCGCCCGGCCGCCGACCACCGACACCTATTCCCTGCCGCAGACGCAGGAGGAGTTCTATTTCGTCCTGCCTTACGACAAGATGGATCTTTGCCTCTATGGTCTCGACCATCAGGTGCCCGCGGCCGAAGTCGCCCAGGCTATAGGCTTGGATGCCGATCAGGTCGAACTCGTCTGGAAGGATATAGCAGCCAAGCGCAAGGCCGCGCGCTATCTGCACATGCCGCCCCAACTCGTCATCGCGTAAGGCGCGACCGCTTTTTTGCCAGCAAGAAACAGAAACGCGGGCGGCCAGCTTCCAGCGCAAGTTTCGCTCGCCCGGGCTCTAGAAATGTAGCCGCTTACTCTGCGTCGAAGCACTATCATTGCGCCAATGCGATGGAAGCGAGCGCCATGAAATTTTGCCGGCAGAAACCGGCAGATGGCCGTCCGCGCCCGCACCAGTCTGTTCAAACACGAAATTGGGCCAACGATGGATCTTCTTTATCAGACCCACTCCCCTTACGCGCGCAAGGTCCTGGTCTTTGCCCATGAAGCCGGTCTTGCCGGGCGGCTGCGTGTCATCCACCATGAAACCAGTCCGACCAATCGCAACGATGCGGTCTTTGCCGTCAACCCGTTGGGCAAGGTTCCGGTTCTCGTACTGGAGGACAGCGAGGCAATCTTCGATTCGGTCGTGATCTGCGACTATCTGAACACGCTCGCCGGGCAGCGCCAGCTGATACCCGCCGACGGACCGAGGCGCTGGGTCGCCTTGCGTATGCAGGCGATCGCCCAGGGACTATGCGAAGCGGGTATCGCGCTGCGCTGGGAAACGACACGGCGGCCGGAACATTTGCGCTACCCGCCCTTAGCCGAAGGCATGACAACGAAGCTGGTCGAATCCTACGATTATCTCGAGCGGGATGGCGTGCTCGATGAGCCGCTCCATATCGGACATATCGCAATCGCCACCGCTCTCGACTGGCTGGCATTCCGCAAACTGCCGGATTTCGAGACAGGAAGGCCTCGGCTTTCGAAATGGTACCGCGCATTCCTGCAGCGACCTTCAATGCAGGCTACTGTCTACGACGGAGAAACACACGATTGATTTATGGGTGAGGAGCGGTCGGCGGAGCCGCTCGCTCGACCATTGCCTGTCGATTGAAGCCGACGAACGATTTGAAGCTGGGACCATCAGCCTGCTGTCAGTCTGCGTAGGATGTGACGGGGCCGGCTTGGGGCCTCGCGGCGGCCGTTTGCCTGCTGCCGGCAGCGTTGGCACGCCCTGAACGCAAAAAACCCGGCTGATCGCCGGGTTTTTGATTTGGTTGCGGGAGTAGGATTTGAACCTACGACCTTCAGGTTATGAGCCTGACGAGCTACCGGGCTGCTCCATCCCGCGTCAACCGAGTTTATGTAAGCATTTGCCTACATAAA
>NZ_JBFRGM010000034.1:0-42270 GCF_052115345.1 Mesorhizobium sp. 2RAF21
AGATGCTGGCGCCTTCCGGGCGCCCCGCCAGTGTTCTTGCCCCGGACCGACCTCGCCGTCGTTCGCGACGGCAGACTTCGGGCCTCGAAGCCGCCATTTGCGGCGGCCGGGTTTTTCCAGGGCCCGGACTTAGGGCTCGTCACCAGACAGCGCCACCGTTAGCGCTGCCAGTCCGGCACCGGCGCCCTCCCTGATACCCGGTGCGCACCAGGTTCCCGTGAGGGCGATGCGCCGATTGTCGACTGAAGGCGAGCGGCGTGAACAAATCCGCGCACGATTTTTCGCGTGGTTTGCGGCAAGGGATTGAACGGACAAGGTTCTTTCTTTCGACCTGCGTCTTCCTCCACGCATCCAATCCACATCCCGCACCGTGCCGACGCGTCAGTGTTCCGGCATGGATTCCCGACACGCTTCGCTCGTTCCTCGCTCACGCGGTCGGGAATGACGGATGTCCTCGAGCGCTTTCGCCAATCGCGCGGTTCTGATCGCAACGGTTTTGACGGCCACTGTCGTTCGCACCGACGGGTTTAGGGGACCGCCGTTGTTCGCGCAGACGGTTTTAGGGATCGCTGCCGTTCGCAACGACATTGATGCGAGGCTGGGCATGGACAATTGGCGAGACCGCCCATGCAACTCGTCATTCCCGGCCGCGTGAGCGACCGCAGGGAGCGGTGCGTGTCAGGAATCCATGCCGGAACGCTGACGCGCCGGTGCGGTGCAGGACGTGGATTGGACGCGCGGCCCGAGGCCAACGGAATTGGAAAGGAACCCTTCAGTGGCCGTCGAAGGCCATCAGGGTACGCACCGGCACATTGAGCGCCTCGAGCTTCTTGCGGCCGCCGAGGTCCGGCAGATCGATGACGAAACAGGCGGCGATGATATCGGCGCCGATCTGGCGCAGCAGCTTGACCGCCGCCTCCGCCGTGCCGCCGGTGGCGATCAGGTCGTCGATCAGGATGACCTTTTCGCCCGGCGCCACGCCGTCCTTGTGCATCTCCATCTCGTCCAGCCCGTATTCCAGGCTGTAGGCGACGCGCACGGTTTCGTGCGGCAGCTTGCCCTTCTTGCGGATCGGCACGAAGCCGGCCGACAACTGGTGGGCGACGGCGCCGCCGAGGATGAAGCCGCGCGCCTCGATGCCGGCGATCTTGTCGACCTTGCGGCCGGCATAGGGATGCACCAGCTCGTCGATGGCGCGCCGGAAGGCCTGGGCATTGCCGAGAAGCGTGGTGATGTCACGAAACAGGATGCCGGGCTTCGGATAGTCCGGAATGGTGCGGATCGAGGCCAGCAGCGTGTCGGTCGAAGAAGATGTCATCGGGAATCCATGTCGTGCCGCCCCATCGATAGAGACTGGCGCGGGCAAAGGAAAGTGCGAAGCCGGCATGGCCTCGCATTTTCGGCCGCGACCCGTGGCCTGCCCCGCTCAGGCCAGGGTGTCGGGCTCGGTGGCGCGCGGATCGTCCGGCTCCGGTGCCGCCTTCAGCGCCACCGCGACGAGGCCCGCAGCGACCATGAAGGCGCCGACCAGCCACAGTCCGGCCTTCGGGTTTCCGGTCAGGTCGGTCAGCCAGCCGGTCACATAAGGGCCGACAAAGCCGGCGAGATTGCCGAGCGAGTTGATGAGGGCGATGCCACCCGCCGCCGCAGCACCTGTGAGGAACATGGTGGGCAGCGCCCAGAAGGTGGGCAGCGCCGCGCAGATGCCCATGGCGCAGATCGTCACCGCGATCATCGTGGTGAAGGGTGACTGCATGTAGAGCGCGACGGGAATGGCGAGCCCGCCGACAATGGCCGGGATCGCCACATGCCAGACACGTTCGCGGGTGCTGTCGCCGTGGCGCGCCCACAGATACATGGTGACGGCGCCGAACAGGTAGGGGACGGCGACGATGAAGCCCTGCTCGACCAACGAGTAGTGCGTGTTGAAGGTCTGCTGGAAGCCAGCGATGATCGTGGGCAGGAAGAAGCCGACCGCATAGAGCCCGTAGACGATGCCGAAATAGACGAAGGCCAGCGCCAGCATGCGCGGCTGCGTCAGCGCCTTGACCAGCGGATAGTGATAGCGCTGCGCGGTCTGGACACGTTCGGTATCCATCTCGTTTTGCAGCCAGGTGCGCTCGTCGGCGTCGAGCCAGGCCGCGTCCTGCGGCCGGTCGGTCAGGTAGAACCAGCACATCACGCCGAGCAGCACCGCCGGCAGGCCCTCGACCAGGAACATGAAGCGCCAGCCGTCGAGCCCGAACAACACGCCATGGCCGGTGGCGATCAGCCAGGCCGACAGCGGCGAACCGAATACCGACGACAGCGGTATCGCCACCATGAACAATGCCACCGCCCGCGCGCGTTCACGCTTGGGGAACCACAGCGTCAGGTAGAGGATGATGCCTGGGAAGAAGCCCGCCTCGGCGATGCCGAGCACGAAGCGCAGCGCATACATGGTGAGCCCGTTGGGCACGAACGCCATCGCAGAGGCGACGATGCCCCAGCTGACCATGATACGCGCGATCCAGCGGCGCGCGCCGACCTTGTGCAGCATCAGATTGCTGGGCACTTCGAGCAGCAGATAGCCGATGAAGAAGATGCCCGAGGCGAGCCCGAAGGCCGCCTTGTCGAAGCCCAGCGCATCGTTCATGCCGTGGGGTGCCGCGAAACCGATATTGGTGCGGTCGAGATAATTGACGAAATAGAGCAGGCCCAGGAAGGGCAAAAGCCGCCAGGCGACTTTTTGAATGACACGCTCGCGGATGTTGGGGGCAACGGAAGTCGAGTGAGATGAACCGACCACGGCTTTTCTCTCCGATTCGACGCCCTCCCCCGTTGGCTACGTAAACATGCGCGCGTCAGGGTGTCCATTGGCATGCGCCAGGCTGAAACAACAAAAAGGGCGCCACCTGGGCGCCCTTTCCTGACGGTTGTGGTATCGAAGACTGGCCCGGAGGCAGGCTTCCTACATGCCGAGATCGGCGCGCAGTTCCGCCTTGGCCGCATTGTATTCGGCCTCGAATTCGGCGTTGTGCTGCAGGTTGGAGGCGATCACCGCGCCGGAGATGCGGCCCATTTCGATGTCGGACGGATAATGGATGCCGGCAACGACGCGGTTGTTACCGTATTCCCAGGCGCGCGCCATGATCTCAGGCCGCTTTTCGGGAACCATGTTGGACAGGATGATGCCCATCATGGTGCCAACCGTGGTGTGACCCGACGGCCAGGAGCCCGAGGTGGACGGCTTGACGATGGGCTTGACCATGTCGCTCAGCATATGCGGGCGGGGACGCTTCCAGGTGTCCTTGGCGGGATCGACGACCGCGCCTTCGGTGGCCGCGACGCGTTCGAAGAAGGCGTCGAGCTTGGGCAGCGTCTCCTTGGTGAACTTCGGACCCATGACGTCGGCGAAGCGCCAGACGTTCTCTTCGGCGTCGGCCTTGGCGCGTGCTTCCATTTCGGGCGTGCGGGTGAGCTGCATCGTCAGCACCTCGGCGATTTCGGCCTTGGTCTTGGCCGAATCATTGGCCGGCGGCGACGGCAGGATCGCGGTCAGATCGACATCGGTATTGGTGAGGAAGGGCTTGGCCTCTTCGGCCTGGCCGGTGGCGGTCAGGACGATGAGGAAGAGGCCGGCAAGCAGGCTGGTTTTGCGCATGGGAGACATCCTTTGCGAGGGAGACGGCGGAGCTTCTTCCGGCTCGGTGACAGCCATGTGACGCCACCCGCAAATGCAAAGGGCCGGCCTGAACGAACAGGCCGGCCCTTGCGGAAAACAGGATGTCCCAGGCGTCAGTGAGCGACGTTCGACCACACCTTGCGCTTGGTCAGATACATCAGCACCGCGAACAGCAAGAGGAAGATCATGACGCGGAAGCCGGTCTTCTTGCGGTCTTCCAGATGCGGCTCGGCGGCCCACATCAGGAAGGCGGAAACGTCTTCCGAATATTGCTCGACCGTCTGCGGCGCGCCRTCGTCATAGGTGACCTGGCCGTCGGAGATCGGCTTCGGCATCTTCAGCGACACACCCGCGTTGAAATACGGGTTGTAGTGCGTGCCTTCGGGAACGGTCATGCCGGCCGGCGGCTGCTGGTCGTAGCCGGTGATCAGGCCGTGGATATAGTCCGGACCGCCGGTGGCGTACTGCGTGAAGATGTCGATGACGAACTGCGGGAAGCCGCGCTCGATGCCGCGCGCCTTGGCAAGCAGCGACATATCAGGCGGAACCGCGCCGCCGTTCGACGCGGCAGCGGCCTTGTCGTTCGGATAGGGCGACGGGAAATAGTCGGAAGGAATGCCGGGGCGCTCGAACATCTCGCCGGCGTCGTTCGGGCCATCCGGAACGGTGTAGCCGGCGGCGAAGGCCTTGACCTGCGCTTCCGAGTAACCGAGGTCGGAGAGCGTGCGGAAAGCCACCAGCTTCATCGAGTGGCAGGCCGAGCACACTTCCTTGTACACTTTCAGGCCGCGCTGCAGCTGTGCCTTGTCGTAGGTGCCGAACGGCCCCGCGAAGGTCCAGTTCATCTCCTTCGGCTTGTGGATCGGGAAATGCGTCGGGTTGGCCTCATGCGAAGCCTCCCCTGCCTTGCCCGCTTCCTCGGCATAGGCGGCCGCGCCGACGAAGAGCGCGGAGACCGCCGCGAGCGAAATGAGAATCTTCTTCATACCAATATCCCCTGGATTCTCTTGACGCTCAGCCCTTGGTTTCCGGAGCGGCGGTGGCGCCCGACGGATGCCCGGAGCCGGACTTGTTCTTTTCCAGAACCGCCTCGGTGATCGAGTTGGGCAGACGCCGCGGCGTCTCGATCAGCCCGAGCACCGGCATGATAATCAGGAAGAAGGCGAAGTAGAACAGCGTCGCCAGCTGCGCCATCAGCACATAGGAGCCTTCCGCCGGACGCGAGCCCAGCCAGCCGAGCAGGATGGCGTCGATCGCGAACAGCCAGAAGAACAGCTTGTACCAGGGCCGGTAGACAGCCGAACGGACCTTCGAGGTGTCGAGCCACGGCACTAGGAACAGCATGGCGATGGCGCCGAACATGGCGAGCACGCCGCCGAGCTTGGAATCGATCGGCCCGATGTTGAAGGTGATGGCGCGCAGGATCGCGTAGAACGGCAGGAAGTACCATTCCGGAACGATGTGGGCCGGCGTCTTCAGCGGATCGGCGACGATGTAGTTGTCGGGATGGCCGAGATAGTTCGGGATGTAGAAAATGAAGTAGGCGAACAGCGCCAGGAACACGATCATCGCGAACGCATCCTTGATGGTCGCGTAGGGCGTGAAGGCGACGGTGTCGGTCTTCGACTTCACCTCGATGCCGGTCGGGTTCGACTGGCCCACCACGTGCAGCGCCCAGACGTGCAGAATAACGACGCCGGCGATCATGAACGGCAGCAGGTAGTGCAGCGCGAAGAAGCGGTTCAGCGTCGGATTGTCGACCGCGAAGCCACCGAGCAGCAGTTCCTGGATCCAGGTGCCGACGAGCGGAATGGCGGTGAAGAAGCCGGTGATGACGGTTGCGCCCCAGAAGCTCATCTGGCCCCACGGCAGCACGTAACCCATGAAGCCGGTCGCCATCATCAGGAGGTAGATGATGCAGCCCAGGATCCACAGCAGTTCGCGCGGCGCCTTGTAGGAGCCGTAATAGAGACCGCGGAAGATGTGCATGTAGACGGCAATGAAGAAGAACGACGCGCCGTTGGAGTGCATGTAGCGCAGCAGCCAGCCATTGTTGACGTCGCGCATGATCTTCTCGACCGAACCGAAAGCGAGGTTCGTGTCGGAGGTGTAGTGCATGGCCAGCACGATGCCGGTGAGGATCTGCGCCACCAGCATGATCGAAAGGATGCCGCCGAACGTCCACATGTAGTTCAGGTTGCGCGGCACCGGATAGGCGACGAAGCTGTCATAGACGAGCCTCGGCAGCGGCATGCGCGCGTCGAACCAGCGTCCGATGCCGGTCTTGGGCGTATAGGTCGAGTGTCCCTCGCTCATGGATATGTCCCCCTGCCTCAGCCGACGCGGATCTTGGTATCGGAGATGAATGAAAAGACCGGCACGGCCATGTTTTCCGGCGCCGGGCCCCGGCGGATACGGCCGGACGTGTCGTATTGCGAACCATGGCACGGGCAGAACCAGCCGCCGAAATCGCCCTGCTGGCCGAGCGGAATGCAGCCGAGATGGGTGCACACGCCGATCATCACCAGCCAGTTCTCCTTGCCCTTGCCGGCGGAGCGGTCAACGTCGGTAGCCGGGGCATCCGAGGCGAGGTTGGCGTTGCGGGCGAGCGGATCCTTCAACTCGTCCAGCTTGACGTCCTGCGCGGCCTTCACCTCTTCCGGGGTGCGGTTGCGGATGAAGACCGGCTTGCCGCGCCACTTGACGGTCAGCGACATGCCAGGCGTCAGCGAAGACACGTCCACCTCGACCGAGGCCAGCGCACGCGTCGAGGCGTCGGGCCGCATCTGGTCGATGAACGGCCAGGCGACCGAAGCCGCGCCGACAACGCCGGCCATGCCGGTGGCGATATAAAGAAAATCACGGCGATTGGGGTCGTGGGTATCGTCGGTTGCGCTCACGGGTGCCTGGTCCTTTCGCCTCTTCCGTGCCGAAGGGCGAGCCCCCTGTCCCGCTTGAGCATCCCCGCTCAATTCGCACCGGCCCGACAGCGCATGGCAACAGGCTAGCGAATTCCTCCGGCATTTGGATTTCGGTTTATGCGTGCGGCCCGTTTTTGTCCAGTCGGGTGAGCACGACAGGGCAGATTGTCGCGGGGACAAATGCCGCGCCGGGAAACGATCCTAGCCCGCACCCAGCCTGACAAGCACTTCCCGCGGGATTTCAAGGTCGCGGATCACTGCATCGTGACGGCGGAACCCGCACAATTCGCGCTGGATGAACCAGGCATAGACCGCGTCCGCCGCCTCCTTGAGCAGTTTGACCCGGCCGGGCTCGTCGCCGGCATGGGCGCGCAGGCGAGCGACGGCTTTTTCAGCCCGTTCGCCAGCCCTGCCGAGCGCCGCCGCCTTTTCGGCCAATATCTCGTGGCCGAGCGCATCGAACAGCATTTCGGAGGCGGAATTACCGGAGAAACGGGAAGGAGGGCGCAACGACATTCAGTGCCTTTCCTCGAGAGCAGGCTTTTGCGCCTGCCCATCCAACATCAGGCGATGCGTGACGAAGTCCTGCTGGACGGGTTGGAAACCCAGCGATTCGTAGAAACGATGCGCCGCAACCGGTGCGCGGGTGTTCAGCACGGAAAAGTGCCGGCCGGCGGCGTCGATCACCGCGCCGACCAGAATGGCGCCCACGCCACGCCGGCGATGGGCTTCGCCGACATAGAGGTGCCGCACCCGGCCCTGCCGTTGCCCGGCGACATAAGGATCGATGTTGAGGCCGCACACGCCTGCCAGCTCGCCGCCGCGCCATGCGCCCAGCAACATCTCGCCCATCGCGTCAAAACGATTGCCGCCTTCGGCCCAATTGCCCTCCAGCCGCGCCAGCATCGCAAAACCGTTGCGCCGGCTTTCCTCCAGCAATGGCTGGAACGGCGGCGCCGTCGGCTGGAGAGGCTGCACCAGATAGGCGAACGAGACGGCCATGACCTCACTCCGCCGCCCTGGTCTCGTCCAGCGGGTCTTGCTCGTTGAACAGGAAGCCGCCGGATTGGCGTTTCCACAGCCGGGCATAAAGACCGTCGAGCGCCACCAGTTCGTCATGGGTGCCTTCCTCGACGATTCGGCCCTTGTCCATCACCACCAGCCGGTCGAGTGCGGCGATGGTGGAGAGCCGATGCGCGATGGCGAGGACGGTCTTGCCCTCCATCAATTGATAGAGATTGTCCTGGATCGCCGCCTCGACCTCCGAATCGAGCGCCGAGGTCGCCTCGTCGAGAATGAGGATCGGCGCGTCCTTCAACATCATGCGGGCGATCGCCACCCGCTGGCGCTGGCCGCCGGACAATTTGACGCCGCGCTCGCCGACCTGCGCCTCGTAACCTTTGCGACCGCGGGGATCCTCGACGTCGACGATGAAGTCGTGCGCCGCCGCACGCCTGGCCGCCTCGACGATCTCGGCGTCGGAGGCGCCTTCGCGGCCATAGCCGATATTGTCGCGGATCGAACGGTGCATCAGCATCGCTTCCTGGCTGACCACGCCGAACTGGGCGCGCAGCGACGCCTGCGTCAGGTCGCGGATGTCGCGGCCATCGATCAGGATGCGGCCCTTTTCGACGTCGAACAGCCGCAGCATCAGGTTGACGACAGTCGTCTTGCCGGCGCCCGACGGCCCGACCAGCGCGACGCGCTCGCCCGGGCGGATATGCAGGTTCAGATTGTCGATGACACCGCCTTCCTTGCCATAGTGGAAGGAGACGTTCTCGAAGCGGATGTCGCCGCTGGAGCGCGGTATGGCGACGGCATTCTCCGAATCGCGGATGGCCGGTGTCACCGAGATGGTTCGCGTGGCGTCCTGGATGGTGGCGTAGTTGCGCACCAGCCCGTTGATGTTGAACATCATCCAGCCCGACATCTGGTTGAGCCGGAAGACGAGGCCGAGCGCGGCCGCTATCGCGCCCGTCGAGATATGGCCGGTCGTCCAGTTCAACACCGCGATGACGGCGATCAGGCTCATCATGATGCCGTTGAGGACGGCGACCGAGGAGCGGACCGTGGTGATCGCGCGGGTCAGCCGCACCACCGCCGTCAGGAAGCCCTCCAGCCCGTCGCGGATATAGGCGTGCTCGCGCTTGCCGCTGTCGAACAGCTTCACCGCGACGATGTTGGTGAAGGCGTCCACCAGCCGACCGTTGAAGACCGAGCGCTGGTCGGCGGTCTCGCGCCCGGCGCGCCGCATTTCAGGCAGGAGGAACCAGACGATGCCGGCGTAACCTGCGAACCACAAAGCGACGACGACGCCCATCAGCGGATCGAGCGAGACCAGGATGGTGATTGCCAGGATCAGGAAGGTCAGGAACGACCACATGGTCTGCAGGACGTTGATGATGAAATCGCCGACGGCCTCGCCGCCCTGCATGATCTTGGTAGCGATGCGGCCGGCGAAGTCGTTCTGGTAGAAGCCGTAGGGCTGCTGGATCACCCGACGGAACGCCTGCCAGCGCACCATCGAATAGAAACCCGGCACCACCACCTGCTGCTCGACGATCGCCGAGGCGATCATGATGACGGCGCGCACCACGAGGATGAGGAAC
This sequence comes from Mesorhizobium sp. 2RAF21, assembly GCF_052115345.1. NCBI lineage: Bacteria > Pseudomonadati > Pseudomonadota > Alphaproteobacteria > Hyphomicrobiales > Phyllobacteriaceae > Mesorhizobium > Mesorhizobium sp. 2RAF21. Next base: position 9,195 of record NZ_JBFRGM010000034.1, read on the forward strand.
AAGAGCCCGACCAGCGCCAGCCAATGATCGGTCAGCAATGCGGCCGGCGACGACTTGTCGAGCAGATCGATCAGCCAGCCGACCGACCAGTACATGGCCGCATCGACGGCACCCGCGAGGCCACCGGTGACCAGAAGCAAAAGGAAAGCGCCCTTGGCCTGGTTGGCGAAATAGAGAATGAACCGCCAGGCATCCGCCGGCAGCACTTCGCGATCCGTGTCGCTGAACGGATCGATGGTGCCCTCGACGGTGCGCCAGATGCGGTCTCGGAATCCTCCGGTGCTCACGCCCCAGTGTCCTCACTCATGGCTTGAACGAACTGATTCAAGGCATCAAATGCCACGCTCATCCTTTTGTTCCGATTCACGTCTTCGCGATAGCGGCCCGACCGGCCGCAAACACCGCTGAAGATCGGCATGGCCCGCCGCTCCATGTCATCGCTCCACCGCCGCTTCGGTCAGCTCAGCCTTCGCGCCGACGGCAGGTTCCTGTGCGGGACCGTCGTTCGGCAGGAAGCCGCCCGACTGGCGCTGCCAGAGCTGGGCATAGAGCCCGCCCCTGCCCACCAGTTCATCGTGCGAACCTTCCTCGATGATGCGGCCCTGATCCATCACCACCAGCCGGTCCATCGCCGCGATGGTTGAGAGCCGGTGGGCGATGGCGATCACGGTCTTGCCTTCCATCAAGCGATTGAGGTTCTCCTGGATCGCCGCCTCGACTTCCGAATCCAGCGCCGAGGTTGCCTCGTCGAGGATCAGGATCGGCGCGTCCTTCAGCATGACACGAGCGATGGCGATGCGCTGGCGCTGCCCCCCGGAAAGCTTGACGCCGCGTTCGCCGACATGGGCATCGAAGCCGGTCCGCTCCTCGCGGTCCACCAGACCGGCGACGACATCGGCGACATGGGCCGCATCCACCACCCGCGACATGTCGGCATCGGTGGCGTCCTGGCGCCCGTATTTCAGATTTTCGCGCACCGAGCGATGCAGCAGCGACGTGTCCTGGCTGACGAACCCGATCGCGGCGCGCACGCTCTCCTGGGTCACGTCGCGCACATCCTGTCCGTCGATCAGGACGCGGCCGTCCTGAACATCGTAGAGGCGCAGCAAAAGGTTCACCAGCGTCGATTTGCCGGCGCCCGAACGACCGACGACGCCCACCCTCTCACCCGGCGCGATTTTCAGCGACAGGTTTTCGATGAGGCCGCCTTTTCCGTCCTTGCGCCCGTAGTTGAAATTGACCCGATCGAGTTCAATCGCGCCCGTGGTCACCCGCAGCGCCCTGGCGTCGGGCCTGTCGAGCATCCTGATCGGCTTGGCGATGGTGGTCATCGAGTTGCCGGCCGTGCCGATCTGCCGGAAGATGTTCCCGCCGGCATCCAGGATCCTGTAGGAGATGCCCGCGATCTGCAGCGCAAAGGGGATGGCCGTGGCCACCGCCGCGGCACTCATGCCGCCCGCGCTCCAGCGCGCCAGCGCCAGCCAGCTGATGGCAACCAGCAGGCTGGCGTTCATGACGAACAAAGCCGACCACATGCCGGTGAACACGCGCATCAGCCGGTAAAAAGTCTTGGCGTGCTCGACCACCGCTTGCGACACATACCTGTCCTCATGCTCGCCGGTCGAGAACGTCTTCAGCGTCAGGATGTTGGTGTAACTGTCGACGATGCGGCCACTCATCACCGACCATTGTTCCGAAAGGTCCGTCGAACGCTGCGCGATCAGCGGCATGCAGTATCTGAGCAGCAGACCATAGAGCACCAGCCAGACGACGATTGCAGCGACCAGCGTGAGGTCGAACTGCGCCAGCACGGTGACGGCCACCGCGACGAACACCACGGCATACCAGACCGTATCGATGGTCAGGTTGACGGCGATCTCGATGGAATCGCCGCTCTGCATGACCTTGGTGCCGATGCGGCCGGCGAAATCGTTCTGGAAGAATGTCCAGTCCTGCCGCGTGACATGCCAATGGCTCTGCCAGCGGATCAGGTCGATGAAGTTCGGCGCGATGGCGTGGTTGCGGACAAGCGCGTCGAGGGCGATGGTGAGCGGCCGCAGGAAGACGACGCAGGCCATGACGACCAGCATCGTTCCATGCTCCGTGAAGAAGCCGCGCGGATCGGAACTCGCCAGCATGCCGACGATAATGCCCACGAAGATCGGCAGCATCGCGTCCACGACAGCGCCCGCCGCGACGAACAGCATGCGCATCGCGAAGCCGGTGCGGAACTGCATGATGAAATAGCGGAAAAAATTCCAAAGCCCCATCGGCGGCTGGCGGTTTTCCGCCAGCGCAACGGGGGAATAGCGGGTCTCAAACCAGTCGAAGACTTTGGCGAACATCTTCATCACTCACGCGGGTGCGAGCCCCTGGAACTCAGGTCTGGCACCCGGATTTTACCGATGCCAGACGCCAGGGATTCGTTTTCGACAGTCCAAAGGACACCATCCGCGCCGACCGGCGCGGATGGTGCAGGGCAAAACCTATTCCGCTGCTTCCTCGGTCACCTCGGCGCCCATCTTGGCCGCCGGTTCGTGGCCGGGATCGTCATGCAGCAGGAAGCCGCCCGACTGGCGCTGCCAGAGCTGGGCATAGAGCCCGCCCTTTTCGACCAGCTCGTCATGCGTGCCCTCTTCGATGACGCGGCCCTGATCCATCACCACCAGCCGGTCCATCGCCGCGATGGTCGACAGGCGGTGCGCGATGGCGATGACGGTCTTGCCCTGCATCAGCTTGTAGAGGTTCTCCTGGATCGCCGCCTCCACCTCCGAATCCAGCGCCGACGTTGCCTCGTCGAGGATGAGGATCGGCGCGTCCTTCAGCATGACGCGGGCGATGGCGATGCGCTGGCGCTGTCCGCCGGACAGCTTGACGCCGCGCTCGCCGACATGGGCGTCGAAGCCCTTGCGACCCTTGGCGTCGGCCAGCGCGCCAATGAAGCCGAGCGCCTCGGCACGGCGCGCGGCCTCGACCATGGCTTCCTCGCCGGCATCGGGACGGCCATAAAGGATGTTGTCGCTGACCGAACGATGCAGCAGCGACGTATCCTGCGTGACCATGCCGATATGGGCGCGCAGCGAATCCTGCGTGACGTCGGCGATGTTGTCGCCGTCGATCAGGATGCGCCCGCCTTCCAGGTCGTAGAAGCGCAGCAACAGGTTGACCAGCGTCGACTTGCCGGCGCCCGAGCGGCCGACGATGCCGACCTTCTCGCCGGGCTTCACCGTCAGCGACAGGTTTTCGATGACGCCCTTCTGCTTGCCGTAGTGGAAGCGGATGTCGTCGAAGCGGATCTCGCCCTTTTTGACATCGAGCTCCTTGGCGTTCGGCTTGTCCTCGACCAGGCGCGGCAGCGAAATCGAGCCGATGCCGTCATGCACCGTGCCGATATTCTCGAACAGCGCCGACATTTCCCACATGATCCACTGCGACATGCCCCAGAGCCTCAGCACCAGGCCGATGACCACGGCGACCGCGCCGATCGTCACCATCTCGCCGAGCCACAGCCAGATCGAAAGCGCCGCGACCGAGAACAGAAGCAGCGAGTTCAACACGTAGAGCACGCCATAGAGCTTGGTGACCAAACGCATCGACCGGTAGACCGTGTCGAGGAAGCTCGCCATGCCTTCCTTGGCGAAGGAGGCCTCGCGCTTGGCATGCGAGAACAGCTTCACCGTCTGGATGTTGGTGTAGCTGTCGACGACGCGCCCGGTCATCGTCGAGCGGGCGTCGGCCTGTTCCTCACCGACCTTGCCGAGGCGCGGGATGAAATATTTCAGCAGCACCAGATAGCCGATCAGCCAGACGGCGAGCGGCACCGCCAGGCGCCAGTCGGCGGAGCCGACGATCACCAGCATGCCCAGGAAGTAGACGATGACGTAGTTGAGCACGTCGATGAGCTTGATGACGCATTCGCGCACGGCAAGCGCGGTCTGCATCAGCTTGGTGGCGATGCGGCCGGCGAACTCGTCCTGGTAGAAGGTCATCGACTGCTTGAGCAGATAGCGATGCACCTGCCAGCGAATGCGCATGGGATAGTTGCCCATCACCGTCTGCTGGTTGAGCAGCGAATGGAACCACACGGTCCCGGGCAGCACGAAAAGCACGACGAAGGCCATGCCCGCCAGCTTCCACTTCTCGGTCTGCAGGAAGGTCTCGCGGTTCTGCGCCGACAGCCAGTCGACGATATGGCCGAGGAAGCCGAACATCCACACTTCGGCAACAGCGATCGCCGCGATCAGAACGGCATCGATTGCGATGTAGGGCCATACGCCGCGCGTATAATGGATGCAGAAGGCCAGCAGCGTCTTCGGCGGCTCGACCGGCTCCTCGGCCGGAAACGGATTCAATCTATTCTCAAACCAGCGGAACATCGTTTCGTACTCTAAATGAAAAATTGGGAGGCGCGCGCAGCTTTAAGCCGCGCGCGCCCATGCGGTTGCATCACTCTTCTCTTCGGCCTGCCGGGCAGCCGGCTGTCTCGCATGGTCCCTGCCTGGACGGGAAGCGGCAAGGCCTTCGCCTACAGGCCCGCGCTCTCCCTCCTGAGAGGCCGACGCCGGAACATCCGTCTTCACCAAGCGCGGCTTGAACAGGCCGATGAAGCGGCGCACCAGCGACGGTCGGCGGGGAGCCGGAACGGCCATGGAGAAGTCGACATCCGGCAGCATGCCGCGATGCGGCCGGCGCCTCATCTCGGCATGCGACGCCGACGAGTGGGTTTCGCCGACCAGCAGCGCCCAGCTTGCCAGTTTGCGTTCGTGCAGGCTGCGTGAGCCCGGTGTCTTACAGGGATCGAACATCGGTCCGTCCTCCAGTGAAAAGAACAGGTTGAAAGATGGATTGGACCCATCGGCAAAAGGCATGCCGGTGGTGAAAAACGGTTGGAACTGAACGCGGTCAGACGGGGCGTACAGCCCCCGGGTCTTGGGTAAAAACATCGCAGGATTCCCTTGATGGCCGGAAGAGAGGTCCGGCTGGGATCGGTGCGATGGAGCCTAGAGTGCTAGGAGAAACGTCGAACCGAGCCAGCCGTCGGGCATACGCCCCACGCCAGAAGGCGTGTGATACACATGGTCAGGATGGTTTCCATGAACGCCTCCGTCGGTTCGAGTTGACAATGCCGGCCTGATACACGCATTCGCAAAAAATGACCAGATGCCAGTCGAGCAATCGCCGAAACCAGGAACCATCTGTGGCCGATCTGCCACGCATCCAGAAGACGCCGAAATGAAGCACGGTCTGCGCATCGCCCTCTACCAGCCGGATATTGCCGGCAATACCGGGACAATTTTGCGCTTCGCCGCCTGCACGGGCCTTGCCGTCGACGTCATCGAGCCTGCCGGCTTCGACCTGTCCGACCGCAACCTCAGGCGCGCCGGCATGGACTATCTGGAAATGGCGGCGCTCACCCGCCATGTCGACTGGCCTCGCTTCGAGGAGTGGCGGCGCAGCGAGGGCCGCCGGCTGCTGCTTTTGTCGACCAAAGCGGTCGTGCCCTATACGGATTTCGCCTTCGCCGAGGGCGACGTCATCCTGTTCGGGCGCGAATCCGCCGGCGTGCCGGACACTGTCCACGATGCCGCGGACGCGCGTCTGCTCATCCCCATGCAGGCCGGCGCCCGCAGCCTCAACGTGGCGCTTTCGGTGGCCATGGTGGCTGGCGAGGCCTTGCGGCAGCTGGCTTAGCGCCTCTATTCCGGTGCCCTCCGCCTCGGCCGGAGCACTGAAGACAGCACGCCGTCCGTCTTTTCCAAGATGACTCGCCGAAACCGCCCAGCCTGACGCGCACATCGTCTTTCGCCTTCGCTTATCTCTCGAAGACAATTTCTCTACAAGTTCAAGCTAACTTGAAGTCAAGAGACGCGAGGGACGGAGGCGCTTTGGGCCGCCGCGCCGGGTCAATCGGCGACCGGCAGCCTGCGAATGGTGAATTCGATGACGTCGCCCGGCCGTTCGAACCAGCTTTCGATGGTCGTCCAATAGGCCTGTCTGGGCCACCGTTCGAACCACTCCTTCGCCTTCAATCGGGCGTCGGAACGCGGCAACACAAAGGTTTCGCGCAGGAAGCCGTCACGTGGCGTGGCCTCGGCGCGGGCACGGTCCAGCCTCTTCTTGAGGCCATCCAGCGGTGGTCTTGCGGGAGTACGCACAAAAAGAACTCCTTGACCCAACTTCTGAGAAGATTAGGGATCGCGCCCGAAAAAGACGAGTCATTTGTCGGGCAAAGATGCCCGCGCCCGGAGACGGCACTTGGAACGACCCGAAATACCGGCTGGTCTGCCCGCCGACATCGAAGACAAGAAGCAGCGCGCCCGCGCCTGGTTCGAGGAACTGCGCGACCGCATCTGTACCGCCTTCGAGGCGATCGAGGACGAACTGACCGGCCCGCAGGCTTCCTGGGCGCCCGGCCGCTTCGAGCGGACGCCGTGGCTGCGCGAGGACGGCAAGGGCGGCGGCGGCACCATGTCGATGATGCATGGCCGCGTCTTCGAGAAGGTGGGAGTGCACACATCCACCGTCCATGGCGAGTTCTCGCCCGAGTTCCGCAAGCAGATACCGGGCGCCGAGGAAGATCCGAGCTTCTGGGCAAGCGGCATCTCGCTGATCGCCCACCCCTGGAACCCGAACGTGCCGGCCGTGCATATGAACACGCGCATGGTGGTCACCTCCAGACACTGGTTCGGCGGCGGCGCCGACCTGACCCCGGTGCTCGACCGGCGCCGCACCCAGGACGATCCCGACACGGCCTGCTTCCACCGCGCCATGCAGTTCGCCTGCGAGAAGAACGCGGCGGTGGCCGACTACGCCCGCTTCAAGACCTGGTGCGACGACTATTTCTTCCTGCCGCACCGCAACGAGGCGCGCGGCATCGGCGGCATCTTCTTCGACTGGCAGCAGTCGCCGCAGGAGAAAGGCGGCTGGGAGGCGGACTTTAATTTCGCGCAGGATGTCGGCCGGGCTTTCCTGGTCGTTTACCAGCATCTGTTGCGCGGCAACTTCAACGACAACTGGACCGACGGCGACCGCGAGGAGCAGTTGATCCGGCGCGGACGTTATGCCGAGTTCAACCTGCTCTACGATCGCGGCACGCTGTTCGGCCTGAAGACCGGCGGCAACGTCAATTCGATCCTGTCCAGCCTGCCGCCGCAGGCGAAATGGCCCTGATTTGACAGGAACTTGCCGCCACACCGGCTAATTCGCCCAGGCTTCGCCAGGGCAAACCACGGCCGCGACGGCCATTTTCGAGGCAACCAAAGCGGCGGCGGCGTGTTATGCTAACCGTTCCGACGACGAGGAAAGGAGGACTTCGATGAAGGAATTTCACTGCGGCTCGCTCGTCCCCGGCTGCGACTGGCACACCCGCGCCGAGGAGGAAGCGGAGGTCATGCGCCGCGCGGTCGAGCATATGCGCGAAACCCATGGCGAGACGATCATCCGCGAGACCATGGTCGAGGCCATTCGCTCGCGCATCGAAAAGGTCCGCGACGCGGCCTGATCAGGACTTGTTGAGTATTTCGGCGGCGCGTTCGAGCAGCGCGCCGCGGTCTGGCTGGAAGCCCTTCTCCACCCATTCCGTCTCCAGCGTTTTCAGCAACGCTCCGAATTTCGGACCCGGAGACAGGCCAAGCGCCGACATATCGGCGCCCTTGACCGGAAAAGCCGGCTTTTCCCATTTCTCCGCGTAGCCGAGCAGACGCGCATAGCCGCCGGCCTCGGTCAGTGCCGCATCGTCGGTGGCGACACGGGCACGCGCCGCCGACAGCGACAGTTTCAGCCGGTCGACGACCGCCTGGCGGTCGCCGAGATACAGGGTCTTGGCGAGCATGCCTTCGGTCGTCTTCGCCTCGATAGTCGGCGTCAGCGCCCAGCGCTGCATGCGGTTTGCCTCGTCGGACGAAAACCGCAGCCGTTCCGCCATCGCCTTCATCCTGGCCGCATCCGGCGGCACCATAGCCGCCAGCCGTAGCAGCGGCTGTACCGGCCAGCCGAGATCGCGTTCCGCCGCGATCAGCCCGTGGACGGCGTCGATGCCCCACTTCTCGCTTTCCGGCAGCACGCGCGACAACACGCCGGCCTGCCGCATCCACAGCAATGCCCGCGACGGGTCCGGCGCCGACAGCAATTTCTTCAGCTCCGCCCAGACACGCTCCGCCGAGAGCCGGTCGAGGCCCTCTTTCAGCCGCGCGCAGGCTTTCAGGCCGTCCGCGTCGGGACGCCCTGCCCCATACCAGGCGAAAAACCGGAAAAAGCGCAGGATGCGCAGATAGTCCTCGCGGATACGCTTTTCGGCATCGCCGATGAAGCGCAGGCGTCTTGCGGCGATGTCGGCGATGCCGCCGACCAGATCGACCACGGTGCCGTCTGCCTTCGCGTAAAGCGCGTTGATGGAGAAGTCGCGTCGCTCCGCATCCGCCTTCCAGTCGCGGCCGAACGACACTTTCGCATGGCGGCCGTCGGTCTCGACATCGGCCCTCAGCGTCGTCACCTCGTAACCCTTGCCGGCAATCACCACGGTGATGGTGCCGTGTTCGATGCCGGTCGGCACCGCCTTGAACCCGGCGGCCCGCGCACGCCGCATCGTCTCCTCGGGGCGATTTGTGGTGGCGATGTCGATATCGGCCACCGGTTCGCCGATCAGCGCGTTGCGCACCGCGCCGCCGGCGATGCGCGCCTCTTCGCCCGCTTCCGACAGAGCGGCCAAAAGGCGCTTGAGGTTCTTGTCGGCGAGCCAGTCGGCCTTGTCGGCGATGGAGACGCTATCCGTCACGCGTAGAGCCTTTCATAGAGCGTGCGGATAATGCCGGCCGTCACGCCCCAGATGCGTTGGCCGTCATACGGCATCTCGTAGAAGAACCATTCGAGGTCGTTCCAGAAGCGGCTGTCGCGGCGGTGGTTGGTCGGGTCCATCAGAAAGCTGAGCGGCACCTCGAAGGCGGCGTCGACCTCGTCATGGTTCAAGGTCAGCGAAAAACCCGGCCGCACCACAGAAAGCACCGGCGCGATGCGGTAGCCGCTGCCGGAGACATAGTCCGGCATGCGTCCGACAATGTCGATGAAGCGGCGGTCGAGCCCGATCTCCTCGTGGGTTTCGCGCAAGGCGGCGAATTCAGGGGAATGGTCGTCGTCGTCGATCCGCCCGCCCGGAAAGGCGACCTGGCCGGTGTGGCTGCGTAGCGTTTCAGCGCGCTTGGTCAACAGAACGGTGGCTTCAGTGCCCCGGTCGATGACCGGGATCAGCACGGCGGCGTCGCGCAGCGGCTCGCTGCGTTTCAGGCGCGGATGGCCGGGGTTGAAACGATGGTCGCCATCCTCGTCGGGATGCACCAGGAAATTCTCTTCCCGCGCAGCGCGCATGCGGAAATCGGCAGCCGAGAACAAAGGAGGCAACGATTGGTCCATCAGGCGCTCAGTTCCGCAAGCCGGATCGCCGGCATGACCGGGTAGACCTCGCCATTCGACCGCAAGGCGAACATCGCCACGCCGCCGACGTCGATCTCCTCGCCATGGCCGACCAGTTCGTACATCACCGGCCGCGCCACCAGCGCCTCGAGCCGGCCGCGCACCAGCACATAGGGTTTCAACCCGCCGGTCTCGGCCTCGTCGACGAAGCGCAGCGGGTTGGCCGGCCCGACCTCGACCACGTCGCCGACATTGGTGCGGAAAGTGATGACCTGCTCCCCGTCCCCGGCCGAGACATCCACCTCGACGGCGACGAAGGGCGCGTCGACCACACGGATGCCGACCCGCTCCACCGGCGTGACCAGATAGGTCCTGCCGTCTTCGTCCTGCCGCAGCACGGTCGAAAAAAGTTGCACCAGCGGCATGCGGCCGATGGGCGTGCCGAGATAGAACCAGGTGCCGTCCTGGCGGATTTCCATGTCGATGTCGCCGCAGAAGGGCGGGTTCCAGCGTTCGACCGGCGGCAGGCCCTTGCCGGCACGGGCGGCACGCGCCACCAGCGCCTCCAGCCCGCGCGCGTCGGCGGCGGCGGTCATGCTGTCGGGTGCTTGTCCGGAGGTTGCGGTCATCGTCACGAAATAGTCACTGTTGTTGCGCTTGTCAGCTATACACGGTCAAATAAGCTCGGGGTCAGAGCCCGGCGAAGGCCGAATCGCCGTACGATGAACGCGCATATGATGCGGGCCGGCGTCCTCAACGACAAGGATCGATGCCTGATGAGCGTGATGGTCAAGGAAAGCCCGATCGACGAGAAAGAGATGATCGCCGCCGCCGAAAAGGCGCTGGCCGACATCTCGCGGGTGCGCGACGGCGTCGGCCGCGTCATCTTCGGCCAGGAAAGCGTGATCGAACGCGCCCTGGTGGCGCTTCTGGCCGGCGGCCACGCGCTGCTGGTCGGCGTGCCGGGCCTGGCCAAGACCAAGCTGGTGGAGACGCTGGGCGTGGTGCTCGGCCTCGATGCCCGCCGCATCCAGTTCACGCCCGACCTGATGCCGTCCGATATCCTGGGCTCGGAGGTGATGGAGCAGGACGAAAGCGGCAAGCGCTCGTTCCGCTTCATCCGCGGACCGATCTTCGCTCAGCTCCTGATGGCGGACGAGATCAACCGCGCCAGCCCGCGCACGCAGTCGGCGCTGTTGCAGTCGATGCAGGAATACCATGTCACCATCGCCGGCGCCCGCCACGACCTGCCCGCCCCCTTCCATGTGCTCGCCACGCAAAATCCGCTGGAGCAGGAAGGCACCTACCCGCTGCCCGAGGCGCAGCTCGATCGTTTCCTGATGCAGATCGACATCCTCTATCCCGAGATCGAGGCCGAACGGCGCATTCTGCTGGAGACCACCGGCATCGACGAGGCCAAGCCGCAGAACATGCTCGATCCCGCCCGGTTGCGCGATATCCAGACGCTGATCCGCCGCATGCCGGTGCCCGAGAGCGTCGTCGAAGCGATCCTCAAGCTGGTGCGTTCGGCGCGGCCCGGCCAGGGCAATGCCGAAACCGACAAGCATGTCGCCTGGGGTCCCGGCCCGCGCGCCAGCCAGGCGCTGACGCTCTGCGCCCGCGCCCGCGCGCTCTATGACGGCCGCCTCGCCCCGTCGGTCGACGACGTCAAGGCACTGGCCGAGCCGGTGCTGCAACATCGCATGGCGCTGACCTTCGCCGCCCGGGCCGAAGGCATGAGCGTGCGCGACGTGGTGGCGAAACTGACCAAAGGGCTGTGATGGCCAGGATCGGCGAGGCACAGGCACCGGTTGCCGCGCATGACGCGCTGGCAAGGGGCCGCCTGCGCGCATCGCTGGTGCCCGATCTGCTGGTCGAGGCGCGCCGCATCGTCAACACGGTGATCGCCGGCTGGCACGGCCGCCGCAAACGCGGCATCGGCGAGGATTTCTGGCAGTTCCGACCCTATGTCGAGGGCGAGGCGGTGGCGCGCATCGACTGGCGCCGCTCCGCCCGCGACGACCACACCTATGTGCGCGACCGCGAGTGGGAAGCCGCCCACACCGTCTGGCTGTGGGCCGACCCGTCTCCGTCCATGCTCTACAAATCGGCCGGCGCGAAAGTGTCCAAGCAGTCGCGCGCGCTGGTCCTGACACTCGCCATGGCCGAACTGTTGTCGCGCAGCGGCGAACGCATCGCCTGGCCGGGCGTCACCGACCCGTTCACCAACCGCAACGGCGCCGAGCGCATCGCCGCGCGCCTTGCCCATGCCGCGGTTTTGCCGGCCAGGCCCGACCTTTCCGGCATACGCCGCTTCGCCGACGTCGTGCTGATCAGCGATTTCCTTGACCCTGTCGAGGAGACGTTCGAATGGCTGGACGGGTTGGCCCGGCGTGGCGCGCGCGCCCATCTGGTCGAGGTGGCCGATCCCGCCGAGGAGACATTCCCTTATGCGGGCCGCACGGAATTCACCGACCCCGAAACAGGCGAAAAGCTGATCGCCGGTCGCGCCGAAGTGCTTTCCGAGGACTATCGCAGGCTCTATGTCGCCCGCCGTGAGACACTGGCGGCCTGGGCCAAGCGCCTGGGCTGGAGCTACACCGTCAACCACACCGACCACCTGGCTTCCGAAGCGCTGGTGCGGCTGCATATGGCGCTCAGCGTCGATGACAGCCACCTCGGAAGGGTCGGCGCATGAGCTGGCTGCCGCTCTCCTTCGGTGCGCCCATGGTGCTGTGGGGCCTCGTCGCCCTGCCCGTCATCTGGTGGCTGCTGCGCTTCACGCCGCCGCAGCCGCAGAAGGAAGTGTTCCCGCCGCTGAAGATCCTGGCCAGGGTGCTACGCTCGGAGGACACGCCGAACCGCAGCCCGTGGTGGCTGACCCTGCTGCGCCTGCTGATGGCCGGCCTGGTCATCTTCGCGCTGGCCGACCCGGTGTGGAACCCGCGCGAGCGTATCCCTGTCGGCGGCAGCCTGCTTGCCCTCGTCGTGGACAATGGCTGGGCGAGCGCGCCCGACTGGAACAAGCGTGTCGCTACCGCCGAGCGGCTCATCAACGATGCCGAGAAGAAGGAGATGCCGATCATCCTTGCCTTCACGGCGGAGAAGGCGAACCAGCAGATCGGTCCCTACAGTGCGGGCGATGCCCGCAGCCGCCTGAACGCGGTGCAGCCGCGCCCCGTGCCGGTCGACCGCGAAGGTGTTTTCCTGGCCGTCGCCAACACGATCGGCCAGAGGACCGGCGCGACCATCGCCTTGCTCACCGATGGCCTCGCCGCCAAGGATGATGACAAGGCTTTCGCGACATTGCTTGCGGCCAAGCCCGCCAACATCGTCTGGGCCGCGCCGGATCGTCTCGATATGGTCGGCTTGACCGCGGCCGACAACGGCCTCGATCGCTTCAGCGTCACCGCCATACGCGCGCCCGCAGGCGTGCCACGCGCCATGACCGCCGGCGCATTCGACGAAAAGGGCCGGCGTATCGGCGACGCTGCCCTCACCTTCCGACCCGGCGAAGCGGTAGCATCGGGCGAAATCGTCGTTCCCTTCGAACTGCGCAACGATTTCGCCGCGATCTCGCTGGACGGAGAAAATCACGCCGCCGGCGTCCGACTGCTCGACGGGACGGCAAAGCGCCGGCGCGTTGCCTTGCTGTCTCAGGCACCGACGGACGATACCAGGCAGCTTCTCTCCCCGCTCTATTACATCCGCCGCGCTCTTGAGCCATCGGCCGACATCATCGAACCGAAAAGCCCGGACCTCCAGGAGGCCATTCCGCAGCTTCTGGAGCAGAAGCCGGCGGTCATCGTCCTGGGCGATGTCGGCACCGTGCCGGACGCGGTGCGCGAGCCGCTGATCAAATGGATGCAGAATGGCGGCACCTTGATCCGTTTTGCCTCGACGCGGCTGCTTACCGCCGGCAATGACGACGAGTTGCTGCCGGTGAAGCTCAGGCTCGGCGAACGCCTGCTGGGCGGCGCGCTTTCCTGGACCGAACCGCAGAAAGTGACCGAGTTCCCATCGAACGGCCCGTTCGCGAAACTCGCGCCGCCGCAGGACGTGACCGTCTCGCGCCAGATCCTGGCCGAACCGACCCCGACCTTGGCCGAACACACATGGGCGACGCTGGCCGACGGCACCCCGCTGGTGACGGCCGACAGCCGCGGCAAGGGTATCGTGGTGCTTTTCCACATCACCCCTTCGGCGACGTGGTCGAACCTGCCGATTTCAGGAAGCTTCGTGGAAATGCTGAGAGCCATCGTCCAGCTCTCGCGCAACCAGGGCGCTGTTGGAGCATCAACGGAAAACGCGCCCGCCGCCACTTTGCCGCCCTACCGGATGATTGGCGCCGACGGCCAGATCGGGCCGCCAAGCGGTGAAGCAAAGCCCTTGCAAACCGGCAAGGCTCCGCTGCCCGTGACCATAGAGAACCCACCCGGTCTCTACGGTACCGAAAACGGCGTATTCGCGCATAATCTTTTGCCGGCGGATGCGACATTGGCGCCGATCAGCCGCCCGACGGTATCGATCCCCGTCGTCACCGAAAGCTACGCCGTCGACGAACAGCAGGACATCAAGGGACCGCTGCTGTTCGCCGCGCTTGCACTGTTGATCGTCGACGGATTGGTCGTGTTGTGGCTGACCGGTCTCTGGCGCCGGGCGGCCGGCCGGATGACGGCGGCAGCCGTCGCGCTGATCATCCTTCCCGCGCTGTTCCTGCCCGTACCGCCCGCCTTCGCCAGCGACGCCAAGCCCGGCGATCAGCAGGCGATCGACGCTGCCACCGTGACGCGGATCGCCTATGTGCTGACCGGCAATTCCAGCATCGATGCCGTTAGCCGCGCCGGAATGGGGGGGCTTACCCGTTTCCTGCGCGAAAAGACCGCGCTGGAACCCGGCGACCCGACCGGGGTCAACATCGAAAGCGACGACCTCGCCTTCTACCCGCTCATCTACTGGCCGGTGGACGCCAATGTCCCGGTGCCGTCGCAATCCGCGATCGCCCGCATCGACGAATATATGAAAAATGGCGGCACGGTTCTGTTCGACACGCGCGACCAGTTCGCCGCCACGCTCGACGCTTCCGCCAGTCCGGCGACGCAGCGCCTGCGCGATATTCTGGGCACGCTCAACGTGCCGCCGCTGGAGCCGGTGCCGTCCGACCATGTGCTGACCAAGTCGTTCTACATCCTGAACGAGTTTCCGGGACGCTATGCGGGAAGCCCGCTCTGGGTCGAGGCCTCGCTCGAGGCCAGCAACCCCGGCAACCGCCCGGTGCGCACCGGCGACGGCGTGACGCCGATCATGATCACTTCGAACGATTTCGCCGGCGCCTGGGCCGAGGACGAAAACGGCAATCCGCTCTTTCCGACCGTGCCGTCCGACCCGATGCAGCGCATCTATGCCTTCCGCGCCGGCGTCAACATCATCATGTACATGCTGACCGGCAACTACAAATCCGACCAGGTGCACGTGCCGGACCTGCTCGAACGGCTTGGTCAATGAGATGAACTGGTCGCTCGCCTTCGAACCGCTCCTGTCCTGGCCCCTGCTGGCGGCGATGCTGGTGCCGCTGGCGCTGCTTGCCGCTGTCGGCCTGTGGTTCCGTCAGCGCGGCGCAGTGCTGCGCCTTGTAGCCCTTGCCGCGCTGGCGCTTGCCCTGTTCAACCCGGTGTTCCTGGACGAAGATCGCGAAGCGCTGAAAAGCGTCGTCGCCGTCATCGTCGACCGCAGCCAGAGCCAGGACATCGGCGACCGCACCGCCCAGACCGACGCCGCCGTTGCCGGCCTGAAGGAACGGCTCGCCCGCTTCAAGCAGTTCGACGTGCGCGTCGTCGAGGCCGGCAAGAGCGGCGCCGCCGAGGAACGCACCGAGACCCGCCTGTTCTCGGCGCTCGACGGCGCGCTGCGCGACGTGCCGCCGTCGCGTGTCGCCGGCGCGGTGATGATCACCGACGGCGAGGTGCACGATGTGCCGGCCGGCCGGCCGGAGTTCAACGCACCGCTCCACGCGCTGATCACCGGCCACGAGAACGAAAAGGACCGCCGCGTGCGCTTCGACAAGGCGCCGCGCTTCGGCCTTGTCGGCAAGCCGCTCGACATGACCTATCGCGTCATCGCCACCGACGGGCAGACCGGGCCCGTCGACGTGCGCGTCTCCGTCAACGGCCAGCAGGTCGCGGTCGAACGCGCCTTCATCGGCCAGGAAATGCCGCTGCAGGTGACGATCCCCAGCGCCGGTCGCAACATCGTCGAACTCACCATCCCGAAGGAGGATGGCGAGTTGACCGACATCAACAACCGCGCGATCGCGCTGGTGGACGGCATTCGCGAAAACCTTCGCGTCTTGCTGGTCTCGGGCGAACCGCATGCGGGCGAACGGACCTGGCGCAACCTGCTCAAATCCGATGCGTCGGTGGATCTGGTGCATTTCACCATTCTGCGGCCGCCCGAGAAGCAGGACGGCACGCCGATCAACGAGCTGTCGCTGATCGCCTTCCCGACACGCGAACTCTTCGTCGACAAGATCAACCAGTTCGACCTGATCATCTTCGACCGCTACCAGCATCGCGACGTGCTGCCGATCCTCTATTACGACTACATCGCCGAATATGTCGAAAAGGGCGGCGCGCTGCTGATCGCGGCCGGCCCCGAATATGCCGGACCGAGCACGATTGCCCGCACGCCGCTGATGTCGGCCCTGCCCGGCATGCCGACCGGCGAGGTTATCGACAAGGCCTTTTATCCACGCCTGACCGAACTCGGCCAGCGTCACCCGGTCACCCGTGGGCTTGAGGGGTCCGAAGCCAGTCCGCCGCGCTGGGGCCGCTGGTTCCGCACCATCGGCATCGATCGGCCCGAGGGCGAAGTGGTGATGAAGGGAGCCGAGGACCGCCCGCTTCTGGTGCTCGACCGCAAGGGCCAGGGCCGCGTCGGCATGCTGCTTTCCGACCAGGGATGGCTGTGGGCGCGTGGCTTCGAAGGCGGCGGCCCGCATGTGCAGCTCTATCGCCGCGTCGCGCACTGGCTGATGAAGGAACCGGAGCTGGAAGAAGAACGGCTGACCGCCGACGGTCGTGGCATGACGCTGGAGGTGCGCCGCCAGACGATGAGCGACGATCCCGGCGCCGCCCGCATCATCACCCCTTCCGGCAAGCCGCTCACCCTGACCTTGCAGAAATCGGAGCCGGGAATCTTCAGCGGCAGCATGGAGGTCGGCGAAATCGGTCTCTATCAGGTTGCCAATGGCGACCTGACCGCGCTTGCCCATGTCGGCCCCATCAATGCGCCGGAATTCGGCGATGTCGTTTCCACGGAGAGCAAGCTGAAGCCGGCCACTGAGGCCACCGGCGGCAGCGTGCGGCGCCTCGTCGCCGGCACCGGCAGCGACATCGCGCTGCCTTCGATCGTGCCGGTGCGCGGTCAGGCCGAGGCTGCCGGACGCGACTGGATCGGCTTGCGCACCACCGACGACAGCGTGCTGAAGGCGGTGTCGCGCGTGCCGCTGTTCGGCGGCTTCCTCGGGCTCGGTCTGCTGCTCCTGGCGCTGGGCAGCATGTGGTACCGCGAAGGCCGCTAAAGCGATCCGGCAAGTATGACAGGGAGCCGCCGCTTCGGTTGCTCCAGCCAAGCTATCCGAGACGACGGAGATAGCGCGCCGTAACGACTTTAGATCAGCTTGCGACACGCCCGCCAAACGACAAGAAGGCCGCGCTCCGAAACCCCGGAGGCGGCCTTCTTGTCGATCCCGCCCGTGGCGGAAGCCGTATGTTTAGGCGGCCTTCTTGGCAGCCGCGTAGTGGTGACGATGATGCTTGCGGGCGTGATGCTTCCTGTGGTGCTTGCGATGATGAGCGCGGTGATGATGCTTCTTGTGCATCACGTGCTTGGCAGTCTCGGCGGCATTGGCCGAGCTGGCGCCGACGATCGGCATCGAGAAGGCAAGCGCCACGGCGAGGCCGAGGGCCGACAGAAGGGACTTTCTCATGGACGTGTTCCTATGTTCCTGGTTGAGCGGGCCAGTACCGGTCGCGTGTCCGTTGGGAATCGGTCGCCGCCGGCAGGAATGACCCTGGCGCATGGGCCGGACAGAGGGGGCGCCTGACGAATAGTCGCCCGGGCTGCACGTCGAAGCGTCGTTTCCGCTGAGGCCCGCATGGCCGCGGCGGGTCGGGAGACCGCAAGACCGCCTTCGAGAGGGGGGACGCCGAAGGCGGTCTCGAGGTTAGCCAAGGACGATTTACATCGTCTTCTTGGCTTCGGCCTTCTTGGCAGCCTTCTTGTGCTTCTTCACAACTTTCTTCTTGGTGACCTTCTCGACCGGCTTCTTAGCGGTCGCGGCCGGAGCTGCGGTGGTGGTGGTGGTGGCAGCAGCCGGAGCGGTCGTCGTGGTCGTGGTCGCCGTGGTCGAAGCAGCGTTCGCGGCGGTCGTGCCGAGAACCGGCATCGAGAAAGCGAGAGCAACAGAGAGGCCGAGAGCGGAGAGGATGGTCTTCTTCATAATAGGCTTCCTTTTTTCAGTTTGGGTCGAGCTTCACTGACTGGGATCGTCAGGTGTCACTCCAAGAAGCTTCAAAGCGGTGGCGTAGGTCCGGATGCCCTGGGCCTGCTTGCGGTCCGCGCAATACCGGGTCGCCTTCTTTTGAAGCACCTTTGCCTGGGCGACCTGAGCCGCCTCGGCGTGGGTTTCGATGGCCTCGTCGAGTTGTTGACTTAGCCGGTTGCAACGTTCGCTGCGGGTGATGGGGGTGTCTGCTTGCGAATGTCCGACGGCGGACAGGACAAGCGAAACGCCGAGCATCGCAGCCATCCATCCATTCGAACATCTTTGCATCGTCAGTCCCTGCGTTCCCCGTTTGCGAGGCGCCGCGACCGGTGTTCTGGCCGCTGCGAGGACCCTTATCGCATCGGTTTTTTGCGTCAGTTTTTCCCGGATGTTGAATTTTGTTTCTGGATTGTTTCTGAGGAGGACGCGCCTTCGAAACGCCGCAGCCGCTGGCCAAGACGATCGGGCAACCCTATCCTAAGGGCGAAACCAACTGCCTCCCCGGCAAAGCATTGCAATGGGTATCTCGTGAAATCCGATGCACACATTCTGATCGTCGACGACGACAAGGGCATACGCGATCTGCTTCAGGAGTTTTTCGAGAAGCGCGGCCTGCGCACCTCGGTGGCCCGCGATGGCAACGAAATGGAAGCCACGATGCGGCGCAACCAATTCGACCTGGTCATCCTCGACGTGATGCTGCCGGGCAAGAGCGGGCTGGAACTGTGTCGCGAGCTGCGCAACACGAACCAGGCGCTCCCCATCATCATGCTGACCGCCGTCAACGAAACGACGGACCGGGTGGTCGGCCTGGAGATGGGTGCGGACGATTATGTGCCGAAACCGTTCGACCCGCGCGAACTGCTGGCCCGTATCCGCGCCGTGCTGAGGCGCAACAACGCGACTGAGGCCCCAAGGCAGCCGCCGCGCCAGGTCTACCGCTTCGCTGGCTGGACGATGGATTGCTCGCGCCGCCGGCTGATCGCGCCGGGCGACGTGCGGGTGGAACTGACCGCGGCCGAATTCAACCTGCTGCACACATTCGTCAAGAGCGCGCAGCGCGTGCTCACCCGCGACCAACTCGTCGAACTCTCCGGCGGCGACGTCGGCATCAACTATGACCGCAGCGTCGACATTCTGGTCAGCCGGCTCAGGCGCAAGATGGAAGACGACCCCCGCACGCCCAAGCTGATCCACACGGTGCGCAGCGGCGGCTACCAGTTCATTCCCGAGACCACCTCCGAATGAAGCGGTTCCTGCCACAGACCCTGCCCGCCTGGGTTCTGCTGATCGTGATCGCCGCGCTTTTGATGAGCCAGGTCGCCACACTCTATATCGTGGCTAGGGACCGTGCCGCCGTCGCCGACATCGTCGACTACTACCGGCTGAACGATCGCGCCTATTCGGTCGTCCAGCTGCTTTATGCGGCCACTCCGGCGGACCGCAAACGCATGGCTTCCGGTGTTGCTAGCACCAGCTATGCGATGACCGTTTCCGACAGCCCCGTCGTCACCTCTTCGATCGCCCAGAACGACCAGCTGGCGGAACTGGAGGACATCCTCGTCAGCCGCCTCGCTCGCTTCGGCGTCACCGAGGCAAGGGTGCGGCGCGACGAGGCGACCCAGCCCGAAAAACCCGTCCGCAAACCCGGCTCCGATGCCGGCGAGGTGGAAAAGGATCTCCTGAGGCTCGCGGCGGGATTCTCCGAAAGCGACAAGCTGACCGCTTCGATCGAGTTCTCCGACGGCCAATGGCTGAACTTCACCGAACCGATCATTCCGCCAGGCCCGGTGCTGAACCCCGAGAGCCTGCCGCTTTATGCCATCGTCGCCGGTCTCGTCGTGGCGATGTCGGTCTGGTCGCTGCGCCGCCTGACCGCGCCCTACCGGGTGATGGAAACGGCGGTACGGCGCATCAGCAACGACCTGAAGAGCCCGCCCATTTCGGAAGCCGGCAGCCGCGAGATCCGCGCGGCGGCCCGGGCGATCAATTCCATGCAGTCGCGGCTGCGCGAATATGTCGAGGATCGCGAGCAGCTCGCGGCGGCGCTGGCGCACGACCTGCGCACGCCCCTCACACGCATGCGGCTGAGGCTGGCACTGCTGCGCAAGTCGAAGCTGCACGACGACCTCGCCCGCGATTTGAGCGACATCGAGGACATCGCCCGCTCCGTCATCGATTTCGCCACCTTCGAAGTGGCGGAGGAGAAAAGCGAGCGCATCGATTTCCTGTCACTGGTCGAATCCGTCGCCGACGGCTTCCCCCAGGTAACGCTCGACGACAACGGCACGCCGTCGCGCGAACTGATCTGCCTGGCGCGGCCGGTGGCGCTGCGCCGCTGCGTCACCAACCTCATCCAGAACGCGGTGACTTACGGCCAAAAGGCGCATCTCAGCCTGCATCACTCCAACAGCCAGATGGCGCTGGTCATCCGCGACGAGGGTCCCGGCATACCGCAGGCCAAGCTGGACGCCGTGTTCAGCCCGTTCGTCCGGCTGGAGAAATCGCGCAACCGCGAAACGGGCGGGCTGGGGCTCGGCCTGACGATCGCCCGCAACATAGCGCGGGCCGCCGGTGGGGAAATCTATCTGTCGAACCATCCCGAAGGTGGCCTGCAGACCGAACTGCGACTGCCGCTCGCGGTCTAGCGCCAGGCAGCGATCCGGCCGGCCGCTTCATCCAGATTGTCGGCCAGCGTACGACCGGAAGCCTTGCGGGGTTTCAGGTCGTGGTCGCCGTCGGGCAGCCACTGGACGGCGATTGTCCGGGCAAGCTTGTAGCTAGCCACTTCCTCGCTGGTGCCGAACGGGTCGCGTTCGCCCTGGCAGATCAAGGTCGGGCATTCCATTGCGGCGAGGTGAGCGGTTCTGAGCTTGTCCGGCTGGCCGGGCGGATGGAACGGGTAACCGAGGCAGACGAGCCCGGCGATTTTTCCCGTCCTGAACAGTTCGTCGGCGACCATGCTGGCAACCCGCCCGCCCAGCGACTTGCCGCCGATCAGCAACCTGCCGCTCGGTGCGGCAGCAGCGACGGCCTGCCGGTATTCGTCCAGAAGCACCTCGGCGCGAGGCGGCGGCTTGCGCTGGCCGGAGCGCCGCGCCGCCATGTAGCCGAACTCGAAACGCAGAGTACGGACGCCTTTGCCCGCCAGTTGCGCCGAGACGGCATTCATCCAGTCCGAATCCATCGGCGCGCCCGCGCCATGGGCAAGCAGAAGCGTGGTGCCGGCGTCAGCCGGGCCGTCGTCAAGAAACGAGGTCATGCCAATCCCCTGCGTTCGTTCGGCACACCGGTCCGGAAAGACACGAACCTATCGGCGCAGAACCGCCGAGAGAACATCGCGAATGCCGATGGCGCCGACGAAGCGCGACTGGTCGTCGAACAGCGCCACCGGAGCCGTTTGCGAGCGGTGCATGGCCAGCATCACGGTCTTGAGCGGCGTGCCGGGCGTTGCCCAGAACACCTGCGCCGCCTCGTCGGGCTGGCGCTCGACCTCGGTGCAGGAAACCCATACCGCCGGCTTGCCGTCGCGCTCGGCGGCAGCGACCAGGCCATGGTCGTCGATCTTGAAACGCGTGGTCTTGCGACGGTCGAGCCAGATCCAACCTTCCTCGGCCTGCTCCAGATCGCGGCGGTCGCGCATGACGTTCCAGGCGGTGAGCACCGAGAGCGGGTTCACATTGGCGATGAAGTCGCGCACATAGTCGTTGGCGGGCCGCAGTACGATGTCTTCCGGCGGACCGGACTGCACGATGCGCCCGCCCTCCATGATGGTGATCGTATTGCCGATCTTCAGCGCCTCTTCGAGGTCGTGGCTGACGAAGATGATGGTCTTCTTCAGCGTCTTCTGCAGCTGCAGGAGCTCGTCCTGCAGCTTGGTGCGGATCAGCGGGTCGAGCGCCGAGAACGGCTC
Organism: Mesorhizobium sp. 2RAF21; assembly: GCF_052115345.1. Classification (NCBI taxonomy): domain Bacteria; kingdom Pseudomonadati; phylum Pseudomonadota; class Alphaproteobacteria; order Hyphomicrobiales; family Phyllobacteriaceae; genus Mesorhizobium; species Mesorhizobium sp. 2RAF21. Next base: position 31,058 of record NZ_JBFRGM010000034.1, read on the forward strand.
GTCCATCAACAGGATCGGCGCTTCGGTGGCGAAGGCACGCGCCAGGCCGACGCGCTGCTGCATGCCGCCCGACAGTTCATGCGCGTATTTCTTCGACCACGGGTCGAGGTTGACGAGCTTGAGCTGCTTGTCGACGCGGGTCTTGCGCTCGGCGTCCGGCACGCCGGCGAGTTCGAGGCCGAGCCCGACATTTTCCTCGACCGTGCGCCAGGGCAGCAGGCCGAATTGCTGGAACACCATGGCGACCTGATGCTGGCGCAACTGCCGGAGCGTCGCCTCGTCGCAGGAGACGACATCGACCATGCCGTCGCCATTCTTGACCATGACCTGGCCGCGGCTGACGATGTTGAGCCGGTTGACGGCGCGCAGCAGCGTCGACTTGCCCGAACCTGACAGGCCCATCAGCACCGAGATCTCGCCCTCGTTGACAGTGAGGTTGGCGCCGGCGCAACCCAGCACATTGCCAGTCTGCTCGAGGATTTCGGCGCGGGTCGCTCCCTTGTCGACCATTGCCAGCGCGTCGGCCGTGTCCGGACCGAAGACGATATCGACATTCCTGAAATCGACGGCGACGCTCATTTCTTGCCTCCCACGCCAATGCGCGTCATGCGGTCGAGCACGATAGCCAGCACCACGATGGCAAGGCCGGCCTCAAGACCGAGGTCGATCCTGCGCGAGCCGAGCGCCCGGTTGATTTCAGTACCGAGACCGCCGGCGCCGATCAGCGCGGCGAACACCACCATCGACAGCGACAGCATGATGCACTGGGTCAGGCCCGCCATGATGGTCGGCAGCGCCGCCGGCAGCTCGACCTTCCACAACAATTGCCGCTTGGTGGCGCCGAAGGCCTGGCCGGCTTCGATGATCGAGGTCGGTACCGAGGTGACGCCGAGATGAGTCAGGCGCACCGCGGTCGGGATGACGAAGATGATGGTGACGATCAGGCCCGGCGCGTTGCCGAGACCGAACAGGGTTAGCACCGGGATCAGGTAAACGAAGGTCGGCAAGGTCTGCATCAGGTCGAGCACCGGCAGCATCACCTTGTAGACCTTCGGCTTGTGCGCGGCCCAGATGCCGAGCGGCACGCCGATCGCCATCGAGGCGGCAGCAGCGGCAACCACAAGCACCAGCGTCTGCACCGTCTGCTTCCACAGGCCCTGGTTGATGATGAAGAGCAGGCCGAGGAACACGCCGATGGCCAGCACCTTCGACCGCTGCAGCCACCAGGCGAGCAGCGCGATCAACAGCACGACGAGGACCGGCGGCATGACGAGCAGCAGGCTCACGATGCTGTCGAGCAGCGTGTTCAACCCGTTCGAAAAGCCACGGAAAATGCTGTTGAAATTATCCGTGAGGAAGGTGAAGAACGCCTTGCCCCACGCGCCGATCGGTATCTTCCAGGTCACCAGGAAGTTTGAAACCGGATCCATCTGCCCTCCCATCTCGCGCCGCCGTCCGCCCCGCACGAACGATCATCTTGTCACAGGATATGGAAAAGGGCAGCCCCCGGCCGGGCGGCTGCCCCTTTAGCGTCGCCCGCCAGGGGCGAGGTCGGTCAGCCGCCGATCGCAGTCTTCACGGCCGCAGCCGCGTCGCTACCGTCGAAGGCGGTCACGCCAGTGAGCCAAGGCTTGACCGCGTCGGGGTTCTTCTTCAGCCATTCGGTCGCGGTCTTGTTGGCATCGCTGCCCTTCAGGATCGAGTCCATCATCTGGCCTTCCATATCCAGATTGAACTTCAGGTTCTTGATGAAGGCGCCGGCATTCGGGCACTCCTGAAGGTAACCCTTGCGCACGTTGGTGGAGACGGTGGCGGCGCCAAAGCCGGAATTGCCCATGCCGTCGAGATAGGTGATCTTCATGGCGCCCATCACCGGATGCGGCGTCCAGCCGAGGAAGGCGATCCACTTGTTGTCCTTCATCGACTGCTCGGCCTGGGTCAGCATGCCGGCTTCAGAGGACTCGACCAGCTCGAAGCCCTGCAGATTGTCGGCGGGGTTCTTGATCATGTCGAGGATGATACGGTTGCCGTCATTGCCGGCCTCGATGCCGTAGATCTTGCCCTCGAACTTGCCGAGATCGGTCAGCGTCTTGACGCCGGCGTCGGCGACATAGGACGGCACGACGATGCCGTAGCCGGCGCCGGTGAGGTTCTGGCTGATCGTTTCGACGGAGCCTTCGGCGGTGTAGTCCTTGATGTCGTTGGTCATCGACGGCATCCAGTTGCCGAGGAAGACGTCGAGATCCTTGTTCTTCAGCGATGCATAGGTGACCGGCACCGAAAGCTGGATGACCTCGGGCTGATAACCGAGCGCGGTCAACAGCACGGAGGCCACGCCCGTGGTTGCCTGGATGTCGGTCCAGCCCACATCCGACAGACGGACCTTCTTGCAGCTCTCCGCATCCCCGGCGAAAGCCGTACCGGTAGCCAGGAAGGCCGCAAGGCTCATTCCTGCGACGAAAGACTTCATACGCGACATGAACTTTCTCCCATTGTGTCTGTTCGGCGAAGCGGAATCCGACGCCTGGCCTTGTTATGTCAGCCAAACACCATTCTTGTGCCGTTTCAAGCACCACGAGATACGATTGACGGCGCGCATTGGCCGATCAGCGACACGGCTAAGCTTTTTTGGTGGACGGCCGAAAAGCGCCCCTCGCAGCCGCGTACAACTTCTGCATAAAGGGCCATGGCAAAGCTCTATTTCAACTACGCCACCATGAATGCCGGCAAGACGACCATGCTCTTGCAGGCATCCTACAACTATCGCGAAAGCGGCATGACGACGATGCTGTTCGTCGCCGGCCATTACCGCAAGGGCGACACCGGGCAGATCTCGTCGCGCATCGGGCTCGAAGCCGAGGCAGAAATGTTCCGCGACGGCGACGACCTTTATGCCCGCATCGCCGAACACCACGAGCACACCACCGTCCATTGCGTCTTCGTCGACGAGGCGCAGTTCCTCGAGGAAGCGCAGGTCTGGCAATTGGCCCGCGTTGCCGACCGGCTGGGCATCCCCGTGATGTGTTATGGCCTGCGCACCGATTTCCAGGGCAATCTTTTCACCGGTTCGCGCGCCCTCCTCGCGCTCGCCGACGATCTGCGCGAGGTGCGCACCATCTGCCGCTGCGGGCGCAAGGCGACGATGGTCGTGCGGCTCGGCCCCGACGGCAAGGTCGCCAAGCAGGGCGAACAGGTCGCCATCGGCAAGGACATCTACGTGTCGCTCTGCCGTCGCCACTGGGAGGACGAGATGGGGCGTGCCCAGCCGGACGACTTCATCGGCTTCACGCGGCCCTGACCGCGGCGAACGGGACTCTGGCCGCCGCAACACGACGCTGATACGGTTGGCCAACCGATCCGAGGAAGACCCATGACCCGCCAGGCGCTCGGCCCAGCCATCGCATTGATTTCCGTGCTGATCTCCATGCCTTCCTTCGCCGGAGGCGACGCAGCGGCCGGCAAGAAGGTCTTCACCCGCTGCATGGCCTGCCACGACGCCACCTCCGAGCAGGACAGGGTCGGCCCGCATCTCTTGGGCGTCATCGGCCGCGCCGCCGGCAGCGCGCCGAGCTATCTGTCACGGTATTCGCAGGCCATGAAAGACGCCGGCGGTGGCGGTCTTGTCTGGAGCGAAGCAACCCTGACCGACTATCTGCGCGCGCCGAAGGCGAAGGTGCCGGGCAACAAGATGGGCTTCGCCGGGCTCAAGGACGATGCCGACATCGCCAATGTGATCGCCTATCTCAAGGCCGACCCCAAGCCGTAAGCGGCGAACGAAAGACCACCGACATCGGCCGCATTGCGGCGAAAGCGCCTGGCCTGTCTTTCAATCGCCAATCGCCCCCCATATATTCGCCGCAACCTGTCGCGTGCAGGTCCGTGTTGACACCGCTAGGGGGACCCGATGGCGACATTGCAGAATTTCGACACCGAGATTGCCAAGACCAAGCAGGTCGTCGAGGAGATGCGCTCCAAGATCGAGCAGTCCGGTAGCGTGCTCGACACGCTCGCCAAGGCCGACAAGAAGATCGGCGATGCCAATTTCGACATCGAGAACGCCCGCATCGACGACGTGCTGAAACAGCAAAAGACGATGGAAGCCAACATCGCCGACCTCATCATCGGCCTCGAGGACGCCACCAACGTGTTCGGCGCCGAATTCGAGAGCATGAAAAACTACACCGGCTGGGAAAACTTCGTCGGCATCTTCTCGGCCCAGAAGAAGCAACGCCTGCGCACCGACCGCGTGCGCAACATGTCGCTGGCCGGCAACCTGCAGGAACTGCTGGCCAAGTCCGACACCATCGTCGGCATCCTGAAGGCGCAGAAGCAGGTGCTCGACCAACGCTACAAGACCTCCGAGGCCAGCCTTTCGCAGGTGATCGAGCGCCGCAAGGCGACCATGACCGAGCTGGAAGCCGTGCAGAAGCGCATCATGGAACTGAACCCGATGCTGCTCGACGTCGAGAACAGGATTGCCGCCTCGACCAGCCAGAAGGATCGCACCGCGCTGGAGAGCGAGCGCTCCAAACTGGCCACCGAATACAACGAGCGCCAGGCCAAGGAGCAGGAATTGCTGGCGGCCAGCCAGACGCTGGAGCGCTACACGTCCATGTTCCAGACCTTCGTGGATTCGCTCAACAACCAGATCGCCGCGCAGTCGACGCTGATCAACAAGCTGACCATCGATACCGAGCAGCGTATCGTGCTCTACAAGGCGCTGGAGGATTCGCTGAAGACAGCCGCCCAGCAGGATGTCGCCCACAAGATCAACACACTGGGCTCGCAGGTCGACACCACGGCTGAGGAGACCATGGCCGGCATCGGCGCCGCCGCGCAAAAACACATTGGCGACCTGCTCGAGATGCATGAGAAGAACATGGTGGCGACCGCCGACATCCAGCGCCGCAAGAAGCTGGCCGACGATGCCTTTTCGCGCCGCTTCGAGGATGTGATGAAGAAGCACAACGCCGCGAACTACGTGCAGTCCTGACCACGACACGACAGGACTGTCCGCATTCAATGCCTTCTTCCGATCGCCCCCATAGCCGCCATCCCTTCGCCTGGAAGGGAGTAAAGCCATGACCGTCGAGACCGAAGCGGCCGAGCGCTATTTCTCGGCCATCACGGCCGCCCTGTCGGGGCTGGAAATCTTCATGCGCGACGACCGCTCGCCGCTCTACCGGCACGGCATCGTCGCCAAGATCGTCGCCGAATACATCGCCCGGCTCGACAAATCCTTCACCTGCTGGCGCAACCGGCTGGGCTTCATGGAGACGTTCAAGATCTCGCGCGCCGAAAGCGGCTATCCGGTGTTCCAGAACCTGCTCGAACTGGAAAACGACCGCCGGCAGGCCGATAGCCGGCTGGCGACGATCCCCTCGGCCCGCGAACTGCGCGCCGAGATGGCCGACTTCATCCTGCGCCACAAGGAGTTTCCGGCAGCGCTCCAGAAGTCGATGGCCGAGCGGCTTTACCTGGAAGACATCAAGAGCGGCGAGACCTTCGCGCCCTTCTCCCTGGCGCAGACCGCCAAGGTCTCGGTCAATCCGAAATCCGGCCTGCCCTATTATCTCGTGCATTGGGCAAGCTTCGACGGCACCGCCAATTTGCCGCTGATCTATATGGCGACCGTCGAGGATTCCTCCGACGGCATCGTGCGCCAGCTGGTCGACAAGGACGGACGCCTGAACGAGAAGGTCGAGATACCGCTGCCCGTCGACGGCCTGCTCAACCCCGACCTTGCCCGCCGCTTCGACGACTTCACCGAAAAGAACTCGTCCTACTCGCTGGCGCCGCTGACCATCGCCGTCAATCTCGACAAGGATTTCGAGCCACTGCATCCAAAACAGCTGCGGCGCGTGGTGCTCGGGCCCTTCTATTCGGCCGGCATCACCGACAACAATTCGACCGTCACCGAGGTGCTGGCCAAGGTGCGCAAGCCCGAAAATGCCTGGCTGCTGACCTGGACGATCCAGGAGGTCTATTCGAAGGGCGAGAAGCCCGGCCGGCGCGGCCTGTTCTCCAGCGAGAAGACCACGCAGGAGTTCTTCATCAACACCGACGATCTCGAAGCGACCCGCCAGGGCGTTTCCAGCTACGAGAACCACGCGCTTGTGCCGCACGAGGCCTATCAGGCGCTCTACGCCGCCGGCGAGGCGCAGAAGATCTTCGGCGGCTACAAGGTCCATATCCTGTCCGGCGGACGGGTGATTTCGGATGTGTAGCGACCATCCGAACCAGACGGCTTGACGGGGGACGAATGGATACCGGCCTGACCACCATCTCCGAAGCGGCGATCGAAAAGCATCGCGCCACCGCGCAGAGCTTCATCACCCGCATCGTCGTGCTGGAAGACCCCGCCCGCGAACAGGGCACGGCGCTCGCCGGCACCGGTCGCCGCTTCGTCTCGACGGTTTCGACCGGCTCGGTGCGCAAGACACGCGAGGTGGAACTGGTAAGAACGGTTGCCTCCGTGCGGCCGGACGATCAGCTGCTGTCGATCCCGCAGCACACGCTGCTTTACCGCGCCCGCCGCGGCATCGCGATCGCGCTGGCGGTCGCCGACATTTTCGCCGAAGGCTCCGACCTCGAAAGCCTGCAGGCCAGGAACGCTCGCGCGCCGCTTGAAGGCGACGAGGCCAGCCATTTCAAGAAACTTTTGTCGGCCTCCGCCTATGTTTCGGCTTTTGCGCTGGCGTCCTACCTAACGCAGTCGATCGACAGCGACGGCGAGGCGCCGAACGACATCGCCGAGCCCGATCTCCTGTTCGACACGCCGCAGGATGCGGTCAAGTCGCTGGTGGCCGGCCTTGACCGGGCATTGTCGGGCGCCAAGGACGATGCCGACCTGCTGGCGCGGGCGAAAAGCTTCGCCCGCATTACCATCGACGGGCTTCTCGCCCGCAAGGGTCGCTTCGACGGGCTGGGCACCTTCGAGAACGCGCATATCCGCATCGACGCCGACGATTTCATCCTCGACGGTTTCGACGTCGCTCCCGGCAAGCGTGCCAAGCCGCTGGTGATGACTTTCAAGAAGCCGGAAGAAGTCGTCGGCAACCACATCGCCAAATACCAGTCGATCAAGCTGGCCAAGATGCTGATGGCCTACGACTTCGACCGCGAGCTCAACCCGTTCGTCGAACTTGGCGGCTTCCTGTTCACCTTCATCGGCGACGGCGCACCCGGCACCGGCAAGACCACGCTGATCCAGATGATCGCCGGCCTGGTCAACGATTACTGCAAGGTCGCCGGCTATCCCTTCGCCTATGAGAATTTCGGTGTCGACCAGATCTCGTCCTACCAGGGCAAGTCCGGCCAGAATTGCCGGCAGTTCATCAACAATGTGCTGAACCCGCGCGCCATCGGCTTCGGCACCATCGACGACATCGACCAGGTGGCGGCCAAACGCTCCGACGACCGGGCTTCCGCCGGCCAGCAGGAAATCACCGGCGTCTTGATGGACGCCTTTGCCGGTGCCGGCACGGTGGTGCGCGGCAATTGCTCTTTCGGCATGTTTTCCAACTATCCGGAAAACGTCGACGACGCGTTGCGCCAGCGCGCCGGCGCCCGCTGGCTGGTCGACGGTCCGCAGACCCGCGACGACTACATCGACATCTTCGTGCTTTTGGCCGGCAAAAACCACAAGATCCCGCTCGGCGACCACGAGCTTTACGCCGCGCAGGAAATCCAGCGTGCCGTGACCGAAGCCTATGGCGAACACGCCAAACCTCGGGAAGACGGGCTCGTAAGAGTTTTCGAGCGTTTCACCAAGGAGAATGGCACGCCCAAGACCATGGAGGACGTCGGCACTTATCTGCACATGATCAAGGAAGCAGAACCGCGCTTCACCGGCCGCGCCATCAAGAACGTCACCGACGCCATCAAGATGCGGGCGATGGACATCGAACTTCCCGACGAATGGTTCGAAAAGCCCGAGGCCTTCATGCACAAGGCCTATGACGAGAAGAAAGCGATGATCGAGGAACTGCGCGGGCCATTCGACATGGACATGGTCATGCAGGAGATCAACCGCTACGCCGACTCGGAGTTCCGCTACGCCGACAAGTCCGACGACGCAGCGGTGGACAAACTTCTACGCGACGCCAGGCTGCGCGAACGCGCCGCGCGCGAAATGGCGGAGTTGCAGAAGAAGGGGCTGTGGAACGCCTGATGGACCTCCTGCGCGACAACGAGCTGATCTATGGCCGGTTGCTCACGGTGGACGAGCCGCATCTGATCGGGCGCTACAACAAGGCACTCGCCGCGTTCGGCCTGAAGCCGACGGGGCTGGAGAGCTTCCATATCGACCGCACCGGCTTCTCGCCGGAGATCGCCGAGGAATGCGGAGACCAGGCCTATCTCGATCCGAACGGGGTCAACCGCCGCTTCATCATCCTCACCCCATCGCAGATCGATCTGCCGGTGGTGCACACCGCCTTCTCGAACACCTCGCAGCTGATGTTCGAATTCATGTCCAGGAACAGCCGCGCCATCGACGCGCTGACCATCAAGGACGTGCTCTATGGCGAGATCGAGGATTCCGTCTCGAAGGTCGAGGACATCGAGGATCTCCTGTCCATCAACCAGGTCGAGTTCCGCGTTCTTTCGGCCGAAGACGTTCTCGGCAAGGCGGCGGAACTCGGCACCCTGGTCGATCGCCTGAAACAGGAACCCGACGCCTGGCGCGACAACGAGATGCTCGACCGCATGGTGGAACTGGCCAAGGTCACCGGCGATATCCGCGAGAACGCGCTGGTGCCGGACCAGGTCATCTTCCGCCACAACGCATACTGGACAAGCCATTTCGGCGGGCTCTATGTCTTCGTCGACAAGGACGTGACAACGGTGGTCGGCGACCCCGCCGCGCCCGGTTTCCGCCGCTCGCGGCCGTGGCAGGTGAGCTACCTGTCGATCAAGGACGCCGACACTGTTTTCAAGTTCCTCGCCACCTCCGGGCGCATCGAACTGCCGCGCGCGTCATGGGTCGAGAGTTCCGGCTATCTCGAGCACCGCGCCGAGATGGTGGTGCGCGACCTGATCTGGCAGTCCGATCCGGACCGCAACCTCTCCAGCGTCGACAAGGTGTGGCTGCAGACCTGGATCCACAACCACGCCGACGCGATCAACCGCGACGGCAATTTCCCCTTCCTCAACGCCGCCAAGCGCGAGATCGGCCAGCTTGGCCGGTTGAAGATCGAGGAGGTAAAGCCGCAGCAGCGTTTCCTGGTGGTGCGCGCCAAACCAAGCCATCCCGACGCCTGGCTGACCAACCGCCTGATCTCCGATTTCGTGCCGTCGGACTTCGTGTCCCGCTACATTTTCAACAAGCAGGGTTTCTATCGCGACTACGAAGGCTACAGCGAGGTATGGCGATCGCATGTTGTCGATGTCCTGAAAACCACATATCTCAGGGACAAGGCGACGTTCAGGACCCGTCTCTATGGCCTGGCCGACTGAACCGACGAGGGGTGTCACCGCATGCTTGATCCGATCGTGAACTTTTTCACCCGGATGTTTCAATGGATCGGCCGCGGTATCGGCTTTCTGATCGGCATAGCGCTGTGGCCGTTCATGTGGGTCGGCCGCTGGTATTTTCAGCGGGGCTGGATGCTCAAATCCATTCTGGGTGCCGCCCTGCTCGTGCTGATCGGGCTCTACGCCAATTTCTTCTATGCCACCCAATGGTGGAACAATTTCGATCCGAACTACGTCAACAAATATGACTTCGCCAAGAGAGACGTCTCGGCCGGCGAACAGGTGACGGCCGGCGGCGGCACCGACACGACCAAATCCTGCGCGCGCTCGGCGATCGCCGACATGACGGCCGACTTGACCGATTTCAACGTGAACCAGAATGCCTGGATCTCGTCGATGATCCTCTACAAGGTCGGGCTGTTCGGCTACGACTGGGACAAGACGCCGTTCATGGACAACAAGGCCTCGTTCCAGCGCGGCATCAACCAGGCGGTGCGTCGCACATCGACCGAGCTTGCCGACAATATGGGCCGCGTGCGCACCACCTCGCAGATCGACGGCGACCTGCAGGAAGCCCGCGGCAACCTGCAATTCGACGAAGCCACCTGGTATTTCGGCTTCAGCCCGTTCGGCCCCAAGACGCCGACGCCCAGCTACTATCGCGACGCCATCAAGAAGCTGCGCGCCTTCAACGGCAGGCTTTCCACCTGCCAGGCCGTGTTCGACGCCCGCGCCGACAATCTCAAGCAATATATCGACCGTATCGCCTCAGACATCGGCTCGACCTCGGCCATCCTCAAGGACCGCGCCGAGAACTACGATTACGGCTTCTTCGACTTCCGCGCCGATGACCGCTTCTGGTTCGCCTATGGCCAGCTCTACGCCTATTACGGGCTGATGAAGGCCGCGCAGGCTGACTTCGAGGACGTGATCAAGCAGAAGAACCTGAAGAGCCTGTGGGACACCATGGACGCCCAGTTCGTCTCGGCGCTGCGCATCCAGCCCTGGATCATCGCCAACAGCGACGAAACCGGCATCTTCGCGACCCATCTGACGACGATGGGTTTTTATATCCTGCGCGTCCGCTCGAACATGGTCGAAATCAGCAGCGTGCTTTCGCAGTAGCGAATAGCGAATAGCGAATAGCGAATAGCGAATAGCGAATAGCGAACAAATTAGCCGGCTGCGGCCATGTCGCAAGCAGGATTTAATGTACGCTCCGGCCTTGCCTACTCGCTACTCCCTATTCGCTATTCGCTCTAAACGACCCTGTCGCATTTCGCGTATTGTGCGGCTGTTTTGAGACGGCGGGATGGCCTCCCGCTCGGCTTCTATGCAGCCCGACACCGGCGGCCAATGCCGCGCCTGCCACCTGACGATTTGGGAGACCACCTTATGGCCGACTATAAGAGCGACATTGAGATAGCGCGCGGCGCGAAGAAGCAGGCGATCCAGGCGATCGGTGCCAAGATCGGCATACCGAGCGAGCATTTGCTGCCCTATGGCCACGACAAGGCGAAGGTGTCGGCCGAGTTCATCAAGTCGGTGAAAGGCAACAAGGACGGCAAGCTGATCCTGGTCACCGCCATCAACCCGACACCGGCCGGCGAAGGCAAGACGACGACGACGGTGGGGCTCGGCGATGGCCTGAACCGCATCGGCAAGAAGGCGGTGGTGTGTATCCGCGAGGCCTCGCTCGGTCCGAACTTCGGCGTCAAGGGCGGCGCCGCCGGCGG